>JAQBRJ010000029.1 GCA_028286545.1 Parcubacteria group bacterium
GCGAACGTTCCGGAGGTAGGTGAAGAATGAGTTCATGGCTTGGTATTAGCGGTCTTCCAATTAAAAAACCCCTGCGGGGTCTTGGTATTTGTATGATACTACAGCTATATTCCCTGTCAAAGCCTCGATTATATCTAAGAAAACAGCCAGGACGCAAAGCGTCCTGGCTGTTTTCTTTTGTTCGTTTACGAGAGCCTAACGAATCTCGTACGTAACCTGCACATTCACGGTGCGCTGATCCTGTCCGGTAGGAAGTGTTGGTGCACTTGCTGGAGCAACAGAATCCATCGCCATTCCTCCCTTTGCGTAATACGGCATTACGTTGCCGCTGTCAGAGTAGCTCACGACATCGCCGAGGCTCACGCCGAGTTCTTTCGCGAGTTCCTTTGCCTTTGCGCGTGCATCAGCGATGGCATTTGCGCGAGCAGCGTTCAAGACGCCAGAGTCATCGTCAGTCGTGAAGTTTGGACCAGAAATGTTCTGTACGCCGAGGCCACCGAGCTTTGCGAGTACATCGCCAGCCTTTGAAGTGTCGCGCACTTTCACATCAACGCTCTGCGAAACTTGGTACCCCGTGATCTTGCCTCCGCTCTGCGGACACATGACGCCCGGGTAACAAGGCTGTACGGTAGCGTACTGAGGGTTCACGCTGTAGCTTGCGGTCTTTACATCCTTATCATCAACTCCAAGAGCTTTGATGGCTGCGAGCGCATCATTGGTCTTCTTGGTCGCAGCATCTTGTGCGGTCTTCACATCGGCCGCAGTCTCTTGCACGCTGAATGAGATTGTTGCGATATCAGGAACAACGGCACTGTCGCCGGTGCCCGTAACGGTAATAGTGTTTAGCTGTGGGTTGTCACCCTTTCCGTAACGTGCCATTGCATCGCCGGTCTTCACGAGGAGGAAGAGTGCGAGCATGGTGAGTGCAGCGGCAGCGGCCCAGCGCACGGGACGACTAGCATTCACGATAGTTTCTCTAGTTTCTGGATTCATACGAAAATATAGGATTAAGGCTTAGGTATATACTGTAGCACTATGAAGGCGCTCCTTTTTACTGCCGTTGGATTACTGCTTTTCTTACCGAACCTATCGCTTGCGCAGAGTGATGTAAAACCAGACCAAGATTCATTTGCGCGAGCGCGTGTAACTGCTACGACAGACTTGGGCATATCGCCTGTAGCAGGGACGAGCGTAAGCTCGCATAGACAGACCTTAACCGCACAGGTATTAGATGGGCCAGACAAAGGTCGCACACCAACATTTGAAAATGATTTTACCCAACTCGCTGTTGGTGATGAGTTCTACATTCGTCATGTCATAAACAATGCCGAGGGGGACGACATGTGGTCGGTCTCTGACCCCTATCGTCTCCCGGTACTCATTACCATCGGAGCGGTATTCGTCGTTTTACTTTTACTGATCGGAGGTATCCAGGGCATTCGCGGACTGGTGAGTCTGATCGGCAGTCTTATTCTTATTTTCTATCTTTTGCTTCCAAGCATTTACGCAGGTCACTCTCCTATCTTAGTTTCCATCGGCGTCTCATCACTCATCATAATCGTCGGTTCGTATGTAACGCACGGATTCAACCGCACCACGACGGCAGCAATGCTGGGCATGATTGCAACAGTAGCCATAACCGGCGCAGCAACGTACTGGGTGATTCACGCAGCAAATCTTTCAGGATTCTCGGGCGAAGCAAATGTGTATTTGAACCTCGATACCGGTGGGCGCATAAGCATGATTGGTCTTCTGTTTGGAAGTATCATGATTGGTTTCCTCGGCATTCTATACGACATTGCTATCGGACAAGCTATTGCGGTGGAAGAGTTATTTGTTGCCGGGTTGCACTACACACCGCCACAGGTCTTCAAGCGTGCGATGCGTATAGGTCGTGAGCATATTGGCGCACTCGTAAACACGCTCGCCATTGCGTATGTCGGTAGTGCCCTGCCCCTCCTCCTTCTTTTCAAACAGACCAGCGCGGGAGATATCGGTTACGTTATTAACGGAGAGATTTTCTCAACAGAGATCATTCGTATTTTGATGGGCTCTATCGGTCTTGTACTTGCCGTACCTATCACAACGCTCCTTGCTGCCTACATGCTGCGACTAGTTCGTGAGTCGAGTGGAGGACATTCTCATTCGCATAGTCACTAACAATGGACGACGCGTACCAGCATAATTGCACTGAGTTGAATCCACGCTGGCTTGGGGAGCGAAAATATCCACAGTGTAATATTTGCAAGTAACTTGCGTTTATTATAGGGTATGTAAATGGAGAGCTTCTATGCCACAAGAACCGATGAAATGCTTCGAGCACATGGTCTGAGCCGAACGCAGGGACGCATTGCCCTACTCAAGCTATTAGCATCTCAAAAAGCGCCTGTGAGCAGTGCCTTCTTATTACGAAAACTTGGGACGTCCTGGGACGAAACCACGCTCTACCGAGCGCTTAATACATTCGTGACGTATGGCATCCTCGCGCAATTTGATTTTGGACACGGACACGCGCACTACGAGATTGCACATGATAAACCACACCATCATCACGCTGTTTGCGAATCATGTGGCCACATTGAAGACATTCCAGCTCACGACAGTCCGCAGCTCACCGCGTCTGCACTTAAGGCCGCACGTGGCTTTAAGCGCTTCACTCGTCACTCCCTTGAGTTCTACGGACTTTGTACGAAGTGCACCTAACCTAATTCTTATGCAAACTCTTTTAATTCTCTCAATCGGCTTCGCTGCAGCACTCGCCACATTCATAGGTGGGTCACTGGCACTCAAGCTTCGCGACAAGCTGCACTTGGTACTTGGTTTTTCCGCGGGGGCGATTATTGCCGTAGCGTTCTTCGATCTTCTTCCAGAGTCGCTTGATCTTGGTAGTGCATACCATAGCATCTCTACCCTTCTGACCTTTACGGCAATCGGATTCTTTCTCTACACCATTCTTGATCGCTTTATTGTTTTACATACGCACTGCGACGAAGATGGTAGTGTACACGTGCATTCACTTAAGAAGCCATCGTTCGTGGGAGCCGGTAGCCTTTCGGGTCACAGCTTTCTCGACGGCTTCGCTATCGGCCTCGCCTTTCAGGCTTCGGCCGCAGTGGGCGCGATTGTCGCTGTTGCCGTCCTGGTTCACGATTTTTCGGACGGCATAAATACAGTGAACCTCGTACTTAAAAATGGCGGCTCGCGTGCGCTCGCCTATCGCTGGCTTCTCATCGACGCCATTGCTCCGGTGCTCGGGGTTGCTGCAACGCTATTCATTCATGTGGACGAAGGTGTGCTCTCTCTCATCCTTGCCACGTTCGCTGGCTTCTTCCTCTACATCGGTGCGTCTGACCTGCTTCCCGAAAGTCATCACAGCCATCCAAAAGCTCTCACGACCGTCCTCACTATTCTCGGCGCTGTCGTTCTATACACGGCGATACACCTCGCAAGTTAAAGCTCTTACGGTAAGAGATGTCGACCTTGCGTGAGATACGTTTGAATATTTTTGATAGCTTCAAGCCGATTTGTCATATGAAAATATCCTACTTTCTGATATGCGTTTACAACTAGACACGCCTGAAGCAATTGAGGATCGTAGTCTTCGTCATTAAAATATCCCTGTACCAGTTGTTCGGCTGCTTCTACCAATCCAGCTCGTACTGCCAAAATCATACTTCTCGCCAAATCCATATATGGATGATTTAAGAACGGAATCGGATCAAAGACAGTTAGTGGCTGCGTCGCAAAGATATTTCCGACAGAGAAATCACTGTGGCCATATACCGTATTGGAGGTGGTGCCTATTTTAGTAAAGAGAATTTGGAATGATCGCTCTATTGAACCATGTTCTGTATCGTTCAAGAGTGCATGTTCTTTCACGTACGGAATCTTCTCTTGCAATTGAGAACTTTCTAACCAAGTTTGTATATCGGCGTATTCTGCCTTTCCATCAACCAAATCGCCGTATCCTTCGGCTGCCGCTGTATGCATTTTTCGTAACGTAGAGCCCATTTCGATATACGTTTCATTCTCAACGAGTTCGACAGGGATATACGTTTCGCGTAACGTCAGAGCATCAATGTATTCCATAAGCAGATAGTGGTGCTCTCCAATTTCTCCGGCTTCAACGACATGAGGAACATGTACCCCAACGCGCTCCCAAGCTCTCAGAAACGTAGCTTCACTTCTGGAGTAATTAACCTTAAGGGGAATTTTAAGAACGAATTTTTGTTCTCCTGTATCGAGTATAGAAACTAGCGATGATATTCCATTATGAGAGAACGTAACTTCTACACGTTTCCCTTTAAATAAGGAGTGCGTAGCTATGAAATCTTGTATGTCATGGGCGAGCTGTCTTCTTCTCTCATTAAATTCCTTATCGGCCTCATGGTCGGTGAACTTTGGCTCGTTTGCAAAGGTTATACTCCCACGATTTTCTTGAGAAGATGCTTCCATCGATTAACTATAGCGTGAGGAAGGACCCTAGTTACTCTGCAGCGTACCTAACATCGTAATGAGTGCGGCATGTCCGGGGAGCGTTGTGATGTCGAGCTTTGGATCGGTCCAATTAGTGACGTTGTGCTCGAGAACTTCGAAGCGAAGCACGTCGTGGTCGCGCGGGAGATAGTAAAGGCTGTGTATCTGACCCTCGAAACGTTCAGCAACAACGGTCTGAAATGTTTTGCCGTTAATGATGAGTGGCTTGAATTCATCCATGGTCTTTGGTTGGTTACCGGACGACTCATACATTGTTTCTGAAAGCATTACATCATTTGCGGTCTTCCCTGTTGGAATCACGAATTTACGAACAACAATTGCGTCTTTCGGGTCTGCCATCATCGTCCTTTCGTATGCAGCAATGAGCGAGTCACCAGGAGTAATTGCTGAGGTATTTAAGTTGAAGCCCGCGGGAAGTACGAACGAGATACCAATCTGTGGTAGTTCTACATTTGGTGCTGCACAAGCCGCAAAAGCACACGTTGGACCCGATCGCCCCACCGATGAACCGTCCGGACATATCTTTGCTTCGAGCGTACACGCCGTGACGTTGCTGTTGGTGCCGGCACCTGGCTGTTCAAGAACATTGCGATAGAGGAAACTTCCGATACCAAGCAGGACAATAAGCACTACGAAAAATAGGAGTTGCTTCATACATTTTGATTTTTAAGTGAGTCTCGAATTTCTTCGAGCACGATAACTTCCGCACTCTTCTGCGCCTGCGGCGCTGTACCCTCTGCCTGTTCTTTGCGCGCAACGCGCTCGAGGCGATTGATAAAACGAATTACGAGGAAGAGTGCGAGTGCGATGATAACGAAGTCGAGTACCGATTGAATAAAGAGTCCGTACTGAACGTTTACATTGCCGCCCAGATTAAGCGACCAGTCTTTGAAGTCTATCCGGCCAAGCAAAAGGCCGAGCGGTGGCGTGATGATATTTGTCACGAGCGAATTGGTGATTGCGCTGAACGCTGTACCAATTACCACACCGACGGCGAGGTCGAGTACATTGCCGCGAAGGGCGAACGCTTTGAATTCTGCGAGGAATCCTTTCATTACTAGTAGGTATACCCTGCCCGGGAGATAAAATAAAGAGGAAGCGTGTGCTTCCTCTTGTAATTGCTGCCTATACAGCAGGTGCGAGCGTTACCTCCCAATCGTAGTCCCTCTGCCAACCATGTGCCGTCAGGCGGTAAAGCAAAAGCGAATCCAGATATAACGGATCCGGGAACGGCACGTGTTCGAACACGCCGCGACAAAAATTCAGATACTCTCCACTTGGGTCATTCTTGAGATACCCGAGAGGACAGTGCGGCATCAGTTCACCATGCAGAGTCGAAGGCTTTCTTTGAGCAAAGCCTTCGCAGATACGACGCAGTTCTTGGAAGGCAGCCATGAGATTCGGTTCGCGTCCGCCGAAATACAAAATGTGCTGAGCATCGTTGTCGACGAAGTCTCCTAACTCAGTCGGCAGACGTACGGCACGCTGCGAGCGAATCTCGTGCACGAAGGCGGCGAGTTCCTCTTCGCCACGAAACCTGAACGGCGGCATGACCATCGCGTGATAGCCAAACGGACCCAGATTCAGGTGTAGGTTAGAGTCGTTTCGACAGTCTGTCGCCGCTTCGGCGAGCCGATTCTGAAGCGAAGCAGGAATATCGAAGACAAGTGCAGTGATCGGTGTTGCGGTGGCATTCATTACGACGCTCCCATTTTTGTCGTGGCGGTCCGTAGTGGATAGTACGCGCGTATGATGAAAATGCAATTTCTAAAGACAAAACCGGAACGCAAAGCGTTCCGGTTTTGTCTTACTTCTTACGGGGGCGACCTATGGGACTTGAACCCATGACCGCTAGTACCACAAACTAGTGCTCTACCAGCTGAGCTAAGGCCGCCATCTACATCGGGGTGATGTGTATGCGTTATAGCATATATCGTGTCCTATTTGTACTTTGGTGTCTCGCGCGCGATACCGGCGTCTTCATTTGCGAAGCGAGCGAGAGCAAAGAGAAGCGATGAAAGACGATTCAAATATGCTTTGGTATGCGGTGAAATCTTTCGCAAACCAAGTTCTTCAACGGCGACAACGCGGCGCTCAGCGCGACGGCTCAGGGTGCGAGCGACGTCGAGCGTTGCGGAAAGTTCGGTTCCACCCGGAACCGTGAAGGTAGTGATGGGCGGCATGAGCTTCTCGATCGTGTTCACGATGAGTTCTGTCTGCGCGACCTTTGGCTTCCCTACTTTTTTTGGAGCCCCGGCAACTTCTGCCTGCACGATGAAAAGGGTTTCTTGAATGTCCGCGAGAATATTTGAAATGGTGCGCGTGCGTGAACCGAGCGGAACTTTCGGATTGTACCCAAGACCGGCTTTTACTTTGGAGAGTCCAATGAAGGAGTTGAGTTCGTCGAGCGTGCCGAGTGCTTCAGGAAGTTCTGAGGACTTGGAAATACGCTGCTGATCGCAGCCAAAGGTCTTAGTTGTGCCTCCGTCGCCCTTTCCGGTGTAAAGCATGTAATAACTGTAGCAAATGGGGAGAAAAGCAAAAGCGCCGGCATGGCCGGCGCTTTTGCTTTTCTTGTGCCCAGGAGAGGACTTGAACCTCCACGCCTTTCGGCACATCCACCTCAAGGATGCTTGGCTACCAATTACAACACCTGGGCAGGTGCGTGTCGCTCGCGCGACTTGCCTACTATACGAGAGTCGCGAGCAAAAAGAAAGAGCGGAGACCGAAGGTCTCCGCTCTTTCTTTTCTTATTTGAAACTTACGCTGCTGGCTTCTCTTCGGCGTCTGCAGAAGTTGCGTCCTCAACGACTGGAGCTTCTTCTGCACCAGCTGCTTCCTCTGCAGGAGCCATCTCAGTGCCATCAGGAGCCTGTGCAGGGTCCTTAACCTGAACTTCTTCAACGGTAACCTCAGGAGTCTCTTCAACTTCTGCTGCCTTAAAGTCATCCGTAGAGATCTTGACGAGGCGCATGTTACGGAGCTGGCGACGAACTTCGCGAGCAACCTTCTCACGGATGAAGTAAAGCTTCGCGCGGCGGACCTTTGAACGACGAGTGATCTCGATCTTCTCGATAAATGGTGCGTAAAGCGGGAAAATACGCTCAACACCAACACCCGACATGGTCGCGCGCACGGTGAAGGTAGCGCCAGCTTCAGTGCCGTGCTTAACCGCGAGGACGAGGCCTTCGAAGTTCTGAATACGAGTCTTGCCCTTTTCTACGATCTTCTGGTGAACGCGTACGGTATCACCCGGACGAATACCGAGCTTTGCGCGCTCTTCAGTTGATACTGGAGTTATAACGTTGTGCATGTCGCCGCACTGTACCATGGCTCAAATCCTGAGGCAAATACCCGCTTCCCTACGGAACGAACGCTGGGAATTTTGAGGCTGCTTTTGCGAGGTCTTCTGGGAGTGAAGAGGTAATAGTCACGCGCTCACCTGATAGAAGCGGCACGTCGAGCATCCATGCATGGAGGCCTAAACGCTTGAAGCCGAGGTCGCACTTATGGTTCGGTGCATAGAGCGGGTCACAAACGATTGGATGGTGAACGGCCTTTAAATGCACGCGAATCTGGTGGGTTCGTCCAGTTTCCGGCATTACTTTTACGAGTGAATGCGTACCGATGTCATCAACGACTTCGTATCGTGTGATTGCCTCCCGCATCTGCCCTTTTGCCTTTGGCTGAGCTGAACGAAGTCGGAAATCTTTGCGAGAACGTCCGATTGCGAAATCAATGACTCCCTTTGGTTCTTTGAGTGTTCCGTATACGAAAGCCAAGTACGTCTTGTGCACGGTGTGTTCTTGGAATGCGAGCTTGAGCGAGGCATGCGCTTCCGGGGTCTTGGTGAGAATTAAAATACCGGACGTGTCACGGTCGAGGCGGTGCACGATTCCTGGTCGTGCGATTTCAGTGCCGTCTACGAGTCGCTGCGTCTCGCCCACAGCGATAGAGCCCGGGTAACGGGTAGCAAACCAGTCACTGACCGTTTCTTCAGTGGTGTGGCCGTCTGGGTGCGTCATAACGCCCGCTGGCTTGTCGACTGCGACGATATCGTCATCTTCGTAAAGAATGGGGAGATCCATTTCTACAGCCTAGCCTGTATCGTGCTTTGCCGCTAGCTGAGGGAGCTAACGTTCGCGCTCTTGAGCGTACGCAATCACGAACTTCTGGAACTCCCCTGTCGCTGGCAGCCATGTTACGCGCACATCTTCGACGTGCGCGAATATCGAACCTCTGTGAAGCTTTTTAATCAGCTTCTCGAGTGCGCCTCGTGCACCTTCAGCCACCACTTCCACCGTTCCGTCTTGGAGATTTTTCACATAACCAGTCAGTCCAAGCGCACTCGCTTTGCGCTGGGTAAAGTCCCGGTACATGACCATTTGGACGCGTCCTGACACCGAAGCTTCTATTCGTTCGTTCATAAGAATATAGAACCAGCATGGCACAAATTGGGTCACTTCAAAACGGGTATTCAAAAAATGAATGAAGTGCGGTATGGTGCTTGGTAGGGGCGATTAGCTCAGTTGGTAGAGCGCTTCATTTACACTGAAGATGTCGGGGGTTCGAGCCCTCCATCGCCCACCCTATAAAATTCTCCCAAGTCCTTAGCTTGGAAGTGAATCCCAAATGACCTTGAATAGATTCTTTTGCATCTGCACAACAGCGGCTGTTTCTATTACGATCGTTGTCACGGGATGAGTGAGCGGATGTATAACTATCTTTCTTGGTGCAATTGCCATATTTGCATCAATAGTTGTTCCTGCAGGTAATATGCGAACTTCCTCACGGTAGTTCTTTTCAGTTTTCTTATATGCTTCCGCAGTCTCCGAAGCAACGAGAATTACTTTAGCCTTAAGATCAATTCTTAGTCGTTTTTCTATAAACGTTTTGAAGTAACTTTTATCAAAATGACTCCATCGTTCAGGATCTCCTATTACACAGTATTCATCTCCACCTCGCAGATCTCGTAAAAGTTCGTCGTACGCACTTCTCATCGCTTCGACCCCAGAATGATATCGAATGATGGAGTCATTACCTCGCAGTGAATACAGCGCCTCGAGTTCAGGGAAGAACGATTTCAAAGCGTTCTTCTGCTCGTCTAGCATTCTTTCTAACCTGGAAGGGTTTTCTGCAACTGGGAACTGTTTGAACCCTCGCTCCTCCATAGAAACTAGCCCTTTGGCCTTTAGAGACTCGATCACGTGATAAATAGTTGTTCTTTTCACTCCTGACTGGCGGGCCAGCTTGAGAATGGTGGTAGACCCAAGCTCTAACATGGCCAAATACACAGCAGATTCGTGGTCTGACAGGCCTGCTTGAGTCAACATTTTCTGTAGGGATGCTCTGTTTTGCATATCCTGTCGGTATTTTGGACAAATTGTTTACCTTGTTTATAGCAGTATTTCTCACAATTACCTAACCTTTGTCGACATTTTTGGCGAATACTTCTTTGGACACCACCATTAAAAGTGTTCCCTAACCATATCGACTACCCCTAACAAAAGGAGCACTACATGAAAAAAGAACTAGAAATCGTGATCGGGGATTCGTGGCATCCGCGAGCACTCCCCTATTTCGCCATGCTTCTGATGGCTCTGATGCTCATTACGAATGTTCTCAACCTGAAGTTCATTAACTTCTTTGGGCTTTCGATAATCGGTTCGCAGATCAGCTTTGCTTTATCGCTGATACTTGCAGACATCATGACCGAGGTTTATGGGTATCGGCGCGTCCGTCGATTACTATGGGCCGGTATATCGTGCCTTGTTCTCTACGCGATATTTGTTCAGGTCGTGGTGCTACTACCGCCTGCAGCTTCCTTTGTGGGAAATGCCGCCTTTGTCAAAGTGTTCGCAAATGCACCTCGCATAGTTGTTGCGAGTATTGCTTCGTATTTCCTGACTGAGCTTACGAACTCATCTATTATGTCCAGTTTGAAGGTTCGCTTCCATTCGAAATATTTCTACGGGCGAGCTCTCGGCTCGACCGCTGTCGCGCAAGCGGTAGATGTAGTCGTCTTCTACACGATTGCCTTCGCGGGAGTGTTGCCGTTGTCGCTCATTCTATCTGCCGGAAGTTTCAGTTGGATAGCAGTGATAGTCTGCGAAATACTTGTTCTCCCGCTCACCAAGAAGCTTGCTCATACTCTTAAGCATTACGAGGGAGTTGAGCATTATGATCAGGCTCCGCGCTAGGATAACGAATCATATCTGGCAAAAGCCCCTGCACCGTACGGTGCAGGGGCTTTCTTTTGTGTGCCTCCACCTGGAATCGAACCAAGATCGACGGCTTAGAAGTCCGCAGCTTTATCCATTAAGCTATGGAGGCTTGTTTTTCCCCAGTGATTAAACTGAGTATATGTCTTTCGTCTGTGACAGTTTGCACAGCGTATCTCACACTTTTCTATTTCTACCAATACTGAAGCCCAAGAATAGTGCCCAGATAGCATTCTAGCAACATTCTTGGATTTCAGATTCGGATCTGTATGATCAAATTCCAGGACGATGGGATCTTTTATGCCACAGTCCAAACAGCTTTTTGAATTAAGATATTCCAGAAGCATTTCACGGACTTTTACTCTGTGTCTTTTCTGGGCTGCGTATAAATCTGCTCGATCCTTGTAAGGCATCTAAGGATTATAACATTGAGTTCTAACCCGTCCTCATCAGCTCCCTTTGAGAAGGAGCCTTACAACGATGGGTCAACAAACCGATAGGTACTCACGTAGCGAGCACGCTCTGCTGAGCGAGTACTAAACAATGATTGGATCGAGTCGAGCTGTATGTTTGTGGTGGCTGGCGTGCTGGTAGCGGTGCCGATTGCCTCGCCTGACGTTACGCGGGAGAACAGCCAAATGTTCCATGCAACGCTCACGCACAATACAATCCCGGTGATACCGAGCAGCAAGAACCAGTCGCGTGTTGGGTTGATACGATCTCCGTACCTGAAGATGCGAGTGATGCTCCCGAAATTAAGCTTCAGATTTTTCATGGCTTTGTTGTTGTGGTGGCGGTCGTAGTCGCAGTATGCGGAGTACTCGTTGCAATCGAAGCAGGGCGCGACGGCGCGACTACAGGAGTCTGCGGAGAGTTAGTCGTGCCAATGAAGAACGTTGCAGCAGCCGTCCACTGTGCAGCCTTCCCTGTTCCCGTCTGTGGAGTGTCGAGGGTGAGACTTTGGAGCGAAGCATCGTAGGGACTGTATTCAAGTGCGCCCAGCGTGCGCACGACACTATCGAATGATCCCGTAATACTGAGAGAAAGATTGAGATGGGCATGCGGTTTGCCGGGGTCAGCAGACACCGACACTACCTGCACGTCTGATCCAAGATTTTTTCCGGTGCTCTGAAGTGTTTCAAGAAACGGCACCACATCATTGGTTGAAACAAAATATCCATTTACTCGTGACTCGTCGGAAGAAATCTTTTGAAGTTCATCCTTCGCTGCTTTTATGCGTTCACTATCCTGGTGCTTAGTTTCTATTTCTGCTGAGAGTGAAGCAGCCTGCGCTGATTTTCTCGAAACAGTCGTGTACCAAATGCCGTACGCACTAAAGGCGATGATGAGTACCACTATGGTAAGGAGTGCGTGAGTAATATGGGTTAGTTTCATGGCGTGAGTGAGCCCGTGAGAGTAATCGTAAACGGTATATTGCTTTCTTTTGCGTACGCGCTAATTGGCAGATCAACACTCGAGATAAATGGTAGCTGTTGAAGTGCGAGTGTGTAGAGACGCAATGAATCGCGGGTTGAAGCAACACCGGTGACCGACATTTTGCCGGTAGCTGCGGCCGTTCCAGGTGCTGTAAACGTAAATCCTCCGAGGCGAATGCCGTCGCGTGGCACGGCGAGGAGCGCCCGCACAGCAGCGCTCGCCGTTGGTAGCGTACTGAGTCGACCCAGATACGTAACATTTGCACGCAGTGCCGTTATGCGAGTGTTCGCCTGCTTTTCTTCAGACGACTGGAGCGAATTGGTAATGGTATCGAGCTCCTTCTGTTCGCTTACGACGCGTGAAGACGTATAGAGGTATGACGGTATGAGAAGCAGCCCGTGTACGAGTACGAGAAATACGGCGAGTGCGATAGCAACGGTGATGACACGCAGAAAATATCCCTGACGTACGTCACGAATGAATGATGCGGGAAGAAGATTAGTAAGTTCAGAGTTCATAAAAATACTATGGAACATACTCACGGAGCGTGAGGCCGATGGCCGTGCCGTACGCAAGCGACTCCGTATAGTCGAGCGGTGGAAGCCAATCATTGCGTGAAGCCATGTTTTTAAAGACGTCACCAAGCTCAACCGGAATTTTAAGTGCTGAGCCAAGATACTCAGGAAGTCCGCGCACCGTTGCATTACCTCCTACAAGAATCGCGCGCGTCACCGGCGCATATGCACCAACGGATGACGCGCGCGTCTGCCAGTAGTCGAGACGACGCACAATCTCTTCGCGAATAACGGCAACGGTTGAAAGCATTGCGGCAAGATATTCTTCGTTCTCCGCACCCACAACAAGTCCGCGCTCAGCCTTCACGCGTTTTGCTTCTTCTTCGGTTACACCAAAATGTTTTTGTACGGCAAGCGTGAGCGCATGGCCTCCAATGTCGAGCGTCGTTGCAAAGCGTGGCAAGCGATGTGATACAACGAGCAATTTTGTTGTCGTCTTTCCAATATCAATAATGAGTACTGTTTCTTCGTTGTGGTGAGGAAGAAGTGCACGTGGAAGTGCAAAGATTTCACTTTCAATTGCACGTACCGTTATGCCGGCATCGCGGAAATTCTGAAGTGTCGATTCGACGACCCTGCGTGCATAGCCGATACCAACGACCAGCGTATTAGTTCCCTGTTTTGCGAACGGAACGATATCAAAAGCGACTTCGGTGCTTGGAAGCGGTACGTATTCGTCGAGCCTGCGCTCAACAGCTGTGCGCCATTCACGCATTGAGTCTCCAGGAACACTTGCTTCAAAGAGATAGCCACGTGATTCGGGAAGCGTGATGTTGGCGTACCGAATACCAAAGCGTTGTGCGATTCCTTTCAACGTACTGATGATCGCAGCACGGTCTGCGACTTCGCTGTTTTGAATTGTTCCCGGTGCCAGACGTTCTTCAGCAAAATCTGCGAACTCGAGTCCGTGAAGAGTTTCTTTAAAGGCCACCACCTTTATGCCACTCGCTGATACGTCGATGCCTGCAGTCGGCAACGACAAATACTTAGGCGGTGCGAATTCTATGCGTGCGAGATTTGAAAAAGTACGAGACATTGCTTGATTAGTATACGATACGCAGTCGTACGCTAGCGAGACTAACTGCGGTATTAATGTGCCGCCGTACCCGGCGGCACCTGCCTATCCGGTGTAACGAATGCAAACGTATCGTCCTGCCCTACCGCAAAGAGCATGCCGTTACTCTCAAGTCCTTTTATCTTTCGTGGAGCGAGGTTTGTTACAAAAGAAAGTTGACGGCCGACGAGCGATTCAGGACTTTCCACATACGCATTAATTCCTGACACAATCTGGCGAGGCTCCGCCTCGCCCAGGTCTACCATGAGTCGCAACAATTTATCTGTCTCTGGCACGCGTTCAGCAGAAAGTACGGTGCCAATAGCAACGTGTACTTTCGCAAAGTCATCAATTGAAATATAAACAGGTGCTTGAGGCTTAGATGCTTCCCGTTCAAAAAATCCTGTAAGGATAAGCGCAGCAGCAGATGCATCTACGTCCGGCGAACCTTCCATACGAGAACCATCTGGATATCGCCGTGCTTCTTGAGTGGTATACGTTTCTGGTTCGAAGTGTACCGGGATGCCGGCAAGTTTTGCGAGTTCGTCGCCAAGCTTGCGCGCGTCTTCAGCAACAGGATTATCGTTTCCTGAGAAATTGCGGGACTCCCCCATCACGATTGCTTCTGCGCCCTTCTCTTTAATGAGAGCGGCGAGTTCCTCCGGAAGTCGCGGGGTTGTTATGAGCGTCCCGTGCGGGAATCCCATTTGTCCTGCGTCGTCTGAAAACGCAACGCCGGTCTTCTTTGTGCCGTAATCGATACCAATATATTTCATAACCGTATAGTACCGTATTGTATGGTGTTCGCGACTTACTACCCATGTGGTATTCTCAAACGCATATGAACGCACTCATTATGGAGCACGGGGTTTGGGCTACGGTCGCTGGTCGTTTGGGTATTAGCCCCATCGTTATCGGCATACTGGTCGCTGCAGTCGCTATTTGGACGTTGGCATGGAAAGGTTTTGCCCTTTGGTATGCGGCACGCAATCACCAGAAGAAGTGGTTCATCGTTCTCCTTATCTTGAACACCATCGGTATCTTGGAAATTGTGTACCTCCTATGGTTCCGTCGCGACAAGCAGGAAGGCGTTACAACGTCACTCTTCAACAATCCCCTTCCCGGTGACGAAAGCGAGGAGGTTGCATCTGAGCCTCAGGCGTAGTTGAATGGCGATATAGGTTCGGACATAGAGCGGAGGGGTGGCAGAGTGGTCGATTGCACTTGTCTTGAAAACAAGAGTCTCAGAAATGGGACCGGGAGTTCGAATCTCCCCCCCTCCG
>JAQBRJ010000005.1 GCA_028286545.1 Parcubacteria group bacterium
TGGGCCACATCGACCACGGAAAGTCGTCGCTGTTGGACTATATCCGTAAGGCAAATGTGACCGCCAGCGAAGCTGGCGGTATTACCCAGCACGTTTCTGCCTACGAAGCCGTGCATGACCATGAAGGTGTAGAGCGCCGTATCACTTTCCTTGATACCCCTGGTCACGAAGCCTTTCGTGCACTTCGTTCACGCGGTGCACAGGCTGCAGACATCGCTATCCTCGTTATTGCTGCTGAAGAAGGCGTAAAGCCGCAGACCGTGGAAGCGTTTCAGGCTATTACCGAAGCAAATACTCCCGTCATTGTGGCGTTTACCAAAATAGACAAGAACGGTGCCGACATCGAGCGCGCAAAAATGTCTGCTGTTGAACACGCAATTTACCTAGAAGGGCTTGGTGGTTCGATTCCATACACCGGAGTTTCAAGTAAATCAGGCGAAGGAGTGCCCGAGCTTCTCGACCTGGTTCTACTCACGGCAGACCTTGCCGAGCTCACGGCAGACCCCGACGAACAAGCATCAGGTTTCGTACTCGAATCATCTCAAGATCCAAAACGTGGTACTTCAGCAACGCTCATCATAAAAGACGGCACGCTTGTAAGCGGTACGTTTGTCGTAGCCGGTAGCTCCATGGCTCCGGTTCGTTTTATCGAAAACTTCAAGAACGAGCGTCTTGAAAAGGCGCTCCCTTCACAGCCCGTTCGCATCTCGGGCTTTAGTGAACTCCCTCCTGCAGGAACACCATTCATTGCAGTCGCAAACAAAAAGGAAGCTGAGAAGCTTGTGGGAGAAAAGCCTACAATCGCAAACGTGCCCGCCTCTCTTGAGACTGAAGATGGAACGGTTCTTCTCCCTCTTATACTAAAGGCCGATGTTACCGGCAGTATCGAAGCTATCAAATACGAACTCAGTAAGATTAGTCATGACCGCGTCATCATTCGCGTTTTGGCTGAAGGCACCGGTGCTGTCTCAGAGAATGACGTTAAGTCAGCGAACGCTTCAAATGCCGTTGTGGTTGCCTTTACTGTTGGCACCGACAGTACTGCTCGCGACCTTGCGGAGCGTACCGGCACGCGCATCGAATCATTTTCAATAATCTATGATCTCATCGAGCGTGTTAAGGAGTTGGTCATTGATCGCGCTCCGCAGATAACCATCGAAGAAATTCTTGGTGAAGCGAAAGTTCTCAAGGCATTTAGCGTTGCCGGAAACAAACATGTGCTTGGGGCTAAGTGGGTTTCTGGTGAGCTTTCAGTTGGAGACATGATAAAGGTTGATCGTCGTGGCGTGCCTCTTGGCAACGGTAAGCTCACCAACCTTCAAGTAGCCCGTATCGATACCAAGACCATAAAGATGGAAGGCGAATTCGGTTTGCAGGTTGATACCAAAGCAGACATTGCTGCAGGCGACACTCTGACAGCCTTCCGTATGGTTGAATCAAAATAATATGGCAGTACGAGACGACAAGGCAGCAGCCCTTTTGACGGAACTCGCAGCGAGCTACATTGCTCGTGAAGCAGGTCGCACGACCCTCATCACTCCAACACGCACCGACATCGGCCGCGATCGTAAGAACGCTACTATTTTCGTTAGCGTGTTCCCAACAGATCAGAGCGACAATGCGCTTGAATTCCTCACGCGCCACAAAGATCTTTTTCGTGATTACTTAAAGAAAGCATCGCGTCTCTCTCGCCTTCCCTACATTCGTTTTGAAATCGATTATGGAGAACGCAATCGTCAGCGCTTAGATGAGATTAGCGGAACTGTTGGTGCTATTCCTCCGGACCCTGAGTCGTAATTCGTACTCGCAAAGAAGTATTAGTTTCCAAGGAATAAATGGCTTAGCTAGGGCTCGGTCCATCTTTCCCAACATAAGATCTAATTTCTGATTCATTTCGCGCAGGTCAAGCTTCATGTCTGCAATTTCTAAATCGACATTTCTGCCCTTTTTAGTCACAGTATCTTTGCTTCCAGCAATCATGATGAATATGCTACCATGCGCATATTGGCTCGGTGGCGAAGTAGAAACGCGGCGGATTGCAAACCCGCCATGCACGGATGCGATTTCCGTCCGGGCCTCAAATAGCGAGGAAGTAGAGGGACAAATATGAAATAAATCTGAAGCCAAATTCACGAGGTGTGGATTACTTTTGCGATTTACGTATTTGAAACCAGTAGGCTTAGGAAGTACTATGCACACAGATGCCGGGGTGGTGGAATTGGTTATACACGAAGGTCTTAAACACCTTTGGCAGCAATGCCGTGCGGGTTCAAGTCCCGCCCCCGGTACTAATTAATACTCAGTGAGGAAATCTTTGTAGTTCGGATTCTTTCCGTGCAATACATCAAAATACACTTCCTTTAGTTTCGCTGAGATTGGCCCAATTTCTCCGTTCCCTATCACGCGCTTATCAATCTCAAGCACTGGTGTGAGGAATGCAGACGTTCCGCATGCGAAGACTTCATCGGCCACGTAGAGCTCTGTGAGGTCGATAGTGCGTTCAGATACAGTCATACCCATATCTCGTGCAATAGCGAGTATGGTGCGTCTGCTAATGCCTTCTAGGATGTCACTAGAGTGGCTTGGAGTGTGCAATACCCCGTCACGCACTAAGAATACATTCGCAGCTGAGAGTTCACATACATGACCAGACACGTCGAGGAATAAACAATCATCATATCCGCTATCAAGTGCATCCTGCCGTGCGAGTACGGAGTTCACATACGCGCCATTCACTTTTGCTCGTGATGGGATCGCGTAGTCCGGTACTCGACGCCACACGCTCGTCTTGAGTCGTGCACCGTTTGCAGGAAGAATGCATGCTGCTTCGTATATAAAGATGCTGAGCGTCGTTCCAAGGCCTCGAGAGCGTACGCCTGGAACTAGGTCTGACACATGAATAGTGACACGCACAAAAACGTCCTCGGTGATAGAGTTTTGGGCAATGACTTCTTGTACCGCTTTTTGAAACTTTTCTTCAGTCCAATCACGTGCAAACGTATCGATACCAATTATCTTTGCTGAGTTTACGAGGCGTGTCCAATGATCGTGAAGTCTGAAAGCAAGAAGTTTTCCATCAGGACCGATACACACAGGAAAGACCGTATACACGCTCAAGCCATACAGCACTGCTGAACTCGCAATACTAAGGTTCGCTGATTCGATGGGAACGATAGCGTTGCCGAAGTATGCCTGAGGATAGATCTTGGCCATAAGGTTCTAGTGTAGCATTCGCTCTTCACATGCTTCGTGCATTGCGGGTTGAATTGTTGGCTAGGTTCATATAGTATTCGTTTAATTGCTTCCTTGCGGAGCAATTACTCACTTGCGCCCGTAGCTCAGTTGGTAGAGCAACTCCCTCTTAAGGAGATGGTCCCTGGTTCGAATCCAGGCGGGCGCACATTCGTAAAAGCCACCCCGCAGGGGTGGCTTTTACTTTTACTCAAATACCGTTATTCTACCTAGACACATGCTGGAGTGGCGTAATGGTAGCCGCGCCTGCCTTAGGAGCAGGTCCTTTCGGGGGTGGAGGTTCGAGTCCTCTCTCCAGCACACTTGACTTTTATACAAAACACTATATATTTATAGTGGAATTCCCGGTCTTTGGCAATCAGGCCAGATCGCAAACAACAGGAGG
>JAQBRJ010000009.1 GCA_028286545.1 Parcubacteria group bacterium
TGGCGATATAGGTTCGGACATAGAGCGGAGGGGTGGCAGAGTGGTCGATTGCACTTGTCTTGAAAACAAGAGTCTCAGAAATGGGACCGGGAGTTCGAATCTCCCCCCCTCCGCTCTATAGCTGAAAGACGGGCTCACTAGGCTTTGACTTAGTGAGCTTTTGTGGTAGTTTTTATACGTTCACTCTAGCGCCAATAGGAGGCGGCAATGTTCTTCTTATACTTTGTGATCCTTGAATGGATGGTGGCCTTGGAAGCCGCATTCGCATATCGCAACGGCTTTCTCTACCGCGGACAGGGTTCGGAGCCTCGGCCAGGTCATCGAATATCCTTCTACATCGAACACGGTGGCATGTGGGGCGATCTGGTATTCGTTTCAGCCATCGTGGCGAGCATGATCTCACGCGGCCTGCCCTACTGGACAATGAAGGCCTATGCTTTCAGTGGCGTCATCTCGCTCGTCCTCAGCATGGCCATGCTCAAAATGTGGGCTGGGGCGAGCAAAGATATGGACGATTCCTTCATGAAGGACGGGAATCTTACTGCCTGCGGCGCAATCCACGGACTGTATATGTTCGTTGCGATTGCGACACTCATCCTCTACTATGCCTTCACACCGGTCGTGGCAACAACGCCCATGTTTCGGGCGATTGTTTCCGTCTTGTTGATGATCCACATCATCGCCGGCGTGATCCAACCAGATTGGCACACCAACGGCAGTATCAGCCTGAACACCTGGCTTACTGCGGGTGGGGCGTGGACCATTCTCCTGGGCGCATGGCTGTATCCGTACATCCTGCGATGACTATCATCGCGCGGGCGTCTCGATGAATCGAGACGCCTTTTCATTTCTCTTTCGTTTGCATTTCGCTTATCGCAAGTACACAGAAATTATTTTCGTACGTATTACTGCGCTTCTCTGGTGCTATCATAGACGCATGCCCCCTAACCCGCTCTTTGCATGGGACGGACAAGAGTACTCGTTTGAAGAACGAGGCAGTGATTGGTATTGGGCACTCGGTATCGTTACCGTTGCTGCGACTCTCACCGCAATTTTGTTCAGCAATATTCTCCTTGCACTCGTTATAGTAGCGGGAGCCGCAACTATTGCGCTTCAAGCAGCCAAGCATCGCAAGACGCACCATTTCGCTATATATGAAAACGGTCTCGCCATCGACAATAACCTCTATTTCTTTAAAGATATGCGCGACTTCGGCATTCTTGAGTACCTAGATCCGACCTTTCCTCCTGCCCTTTCGATTAAGACTAACCACATCTTTGCACCGCACCTCTTGATACCGATACACGACTACGATCCAGATGAAATTTATGAGTACATCTCTTTCCATCTTCCCGAAGGCGACCACGAAGAAACGCTCGTCGAACGCGTAACTGGGCTCCTGCATTTCTAGATCAGCTTGCGAATACGCGCTAAGAGCGGTACAGTCGAAAACAACGCTCCCGTCGTTCAATGGATAGGACGTATCCTTGCGGAGGATATGATGTAGGTTCGATTCCTACCGGGAGCACCGAATGAGTAAAGCAAAAACCGCCCTCGTAGGGCGGTTTTTGCTTTCGAGCGAGGTGCGAATCGGAAAGTTCTATTTACCGGGAGCACCAATGTTTTGTGCGCTGTCCCCACAAAGACCGTGCGTTCTTAAGCCACTGTGTTCTACTTCCTTCATGAAGAAATATATTCCAGATGTTCGATCTGCCGTACTGCTTATTATAATTACTTGTGCTGTAGCAGTTTTCTTAAGCATGGGGTGGAAATGGGTCCTCTTTGGTGCAATACAATTACTTCTCGACACTCGCATTATTCCTGCAGAAAGTTATAGCCAACAAATATTTATGGGCTATGGCTTCTTCGCCATTACTTGGATCTTCGACATGCTTAGTTTGTTTGTGGCAATCTTGATTGCAAAGTGGTTAATTGCTCGACCAGCATCCTTAGGCGCTTTAAAGATTGCTTCTTTTGCGCTCTTTATTCTGCTCATGGTGTTTCCTGGATGGGATTCTGAGGTATTCCCTCTCTATTGGTTGATGGTATTTGTTTGGGCAATAGTACCAAGTGTTTTCTTCTGGATTGTAGGAAAAAAATATCTGACATAGCTTAGGAGGGCCGTGTGATAGAGAAAAACCGTCGCCTTAGGGGCGACGGTTTTTCTTTTACTTGCTTCTAGTCCCTACTTCTTGAGTGCTTCGCGCTTAACTGCTGCTGAAAGACGGGACTTCTTGCGAGCTGCGGTGTTTTTCTTGATGATGCCGCGCTTTGCTGCCTTATCGATAGCCTGGTAAGCCGCAGAAAGTGACTTGCGGGCCTCGCCAGCGTCAGTCGTAAGGGTTTTGATCACGAGCTTGGTCGTGGTGGTAAGGGCACGCTTGCGGCGCACGTTTATAACGTGCTTCTTGAGAGATGCGCGGTGCGCCTTCTTTGCTGAGGTGGTAATAGCCATATGTGAGAGCATCCTACGCCAGAAAGCTCGTTACTGCAAGCTCAAGCTGCTAGAATACGTACATGATTCGTCAGATACGCGGCATAGTGCTTGAGAACGAGCCAGGCGGGAGCGTGATAGAGGTCGCTGGCTGGGGCGTCTTTGTTCATATGGCCGTAAGTGATATGCCAACGCCTGGAACTGAGGTCTCGCTTATGACCTATCTTGCCGTGGGCCAGTCCGGTATGGATCTGTACGGATTTACGAATGCTCTCGATCGTCGATTCTTCGAACAGCTCCTCACTGTCTCCGGCGTTGGTCCAAAGACTGCCCTTTCCATACTTTCTCGTGCAGCGCGTGAAGCGCTTGAAGGGGCCATTGGAAAGCGCGATATTTCATACCTCACACGCGTGGTGGGTCTTGGAAAGAAAGCGGCAGAAAAACTTGCCGTGGAGCTTTCAGAAAAAATGGAGGCAAGCGCGATACCGCATGATGATGCGGACGCTGAGGTATTCGATACGTTGGTTGCCCTTGGTTACACCGAGCGCGAAGCGCGAAAGGCTCTTGCGGCTATCCCGTTACATGTGTCGGGTCGCGACGCCCGCCTGAAAGCTGCGCTTTCAGGCAAATAATCTGTAGCTCTCGCGTATGCACGCTCTCAAATCTTTCATTCAGAAACTCCTTCCTCGCTCCTTGTATCGCGCACTCCTAGCGCCGTACCATGCTTCGTGGGCGCTGGGATCGGCTATTTGGTATGACTTCCCTGCACGGAAACTTACCGTCATTGGCGTAACGGGTACAAAGGGAAAATCATCGGTCACGGAAATGATGACTGCTATTTTGGAAGAGGCTGGTCATATCGTTGCAGTTTCCAGCACCATTCATTTCAAAACAGGAAAAACGACTCGCCCCAATCTTTATAAAATGACATTGCCGGGGCACGGCTTTATTCAAAAGCTTTTGCACGAAGCGGTGCGCGATGGTGCAACGCATGCTGTTATCGAACTTACGAGTGAGTCAGCCCTCCAATATCGTCATCTCTTTCTTTCTTTGAACGTTCTTATTTTTACGAATCTCGAAAAAGAACATCTTGAGTCGCATGGTGGCATGGAAAATTATTTCCATGCCAAGTTCCGTCTTGCAAAAGCGCTCGCGCACTCTTCAAAACGTCCGCGCGCTATTGTCGCAAATATTGAAAGTTCATACGGTGAGCGCTTCCTGGCCATTCCTGTTGAGAAACGTATTCCCTTCTCGCTCGGCGATGCTCGAACACTTACGCATACTGATACTGGTATTGCCTTTGATTTCGACGATGTGCACGTGACCGTTCCTCATCCAGGAGACTTTAGTGCACGCAATGCGCTTGCAAGCATTAAAGCGGCGGCGTTCCTTGGTGTTTCAATACCAATTGCTGCAAAGGCGCTCGCTTCGCTCGCGCGCATTCGTGGTCGTGCCGATCGCATCGAAGAAGGTCAGAACTTTCTCGCCGTCGTTGACTACGCGCATACGCCTGACTCCCTCACCGCCCTCTACGAAGCGTACAAAGACCGTCCCAAGATTTGTGTGCTCGGGAACACCGGTGGTGGACGCGACACGTGGAAGCGACCGGAGATGGGCCGCATTGCAGACACCTACTGCACAGAAGTTATTCTTACAAACGAAGACCCGTACGATGAAAACCCTCAAGCAATACTCGATGCTATGGCAGAAGGTATGGAGCGCACACCGCGCATTATTATGGACCGTCGCGAAGCAATTGCAGCAGCGCTTGCGCTAGCAAGCGCTGGCGATGCCGTGCTAATAACCGGCAAAGGCACCGATCCCTACATCATGGAAGCAGGTGGCAAGAAAACTCCGTGGGATGACGCGCGCGTTGTGTCTGAAGAATTGAAAAAGCTTCTAGGGAAAGCTGCATAAGAGCCGCACGCTCTGGAGCGAAGCTGGTATCATACGACCATGAGAGCTGACTTCTTCCTCTTCCTCGCAATCTTTGTATTTGTATTCTTGCTTTGGCTGTATAGCGGCGGGCCGACACATCCCATCTCTTTTGCAGGCCCCTACCTCACACCGGTTACGAACGTTGGCGGCGAATCTCAAGGATATGGTCCGAAAGTCAGTATCCCAAGTGGGAAAACTTCTGGCTCTACATTCTGGGGTAACTGGAGCGCTGGCTGGGGTACGAGCGATTCTGGTTCGAGTAATACCAACGTATCGAGCGGCACCCGTTCTCCGTATGCAGGGAAGGTTTATATAGAAGCGAGTTCGAGTCACCTTGGAACAGGATACGTGTCTCAGGAATACATTACGCTGCGCGCTTCTACCAACGCTGGCAGCGTCGGCATTACCGGCTGGCAGTTGGCGAGTTCGAATTCCGGGACGCGTACAGTAATCCTTCAAGGAACACCTGTCGTGAGACAAGGCAACGCGGGTCCGATTATTTTGCACTCAGGTGACGAAGCACTCATCTCTAGCGCTTCAGGCGTTGAGGGTACTGCCTTTGAAGAGACGTCATGTACGGGCTATCTTGATCGCGGCAACGGCAATGCCTATTACCCTTCTCTCTCTACATACTCCTGTCCTTCTCCGATAAACGACCTTGGTTCATATCAAGCAGGAAGTCCCGCGCAATATAATCAATGCGCTGACGTTGTACGCACGCTCCAAGGTTGCCGCATTGGCGACACAGGTTCGCAGAGTAATCTCGCCGCATGGTGTCAAAATTTTATTACCAACCAGCTCACCTATAACGGCTGTGTTCGTATGCACCAAAACGATACTAATTTCTATAGTGGGGTGTGGCGTGTGTTCCAAGGACGCAACGCGCCGCTCTGGCGCAGCAGTGGCGACACAATCACGCTCTACGACCAGAATGAGAAGGTGGTAGACCAGTACACGTATTAACGGTATAAAAGATACGTGTCCGTACGCGTACGGAAAATTCACTTGCGCCTATAAGCAAAGCTTGTAGGCGCTGCGTTCGGGAAAAGAGAATATATCGATTACAATATATTCTCTATCCCTCACTTGCGCCTATAGCTCAGTTGGTAGAGCAGCTCCCTTTTAAGGAGACGGTCCCTGGTTCGAGCCCAGGTAGGCGCACAAATGGTTGCATCGGCATTCCCGGGCTTGTTTGGCTCGTGGGTGTTCTCGGGATAATTCAGAAGCAATATTATGTTGGAGTGATAGGATATTAAAGGGAAAGCACTCGCTTAAGCAAGTGCTTTCCCTGAAATATAGTTACTAGGAGGAGCTGAGATTTGCGTCTCGGCTTTTTCCGTTAATTGCGCCGCGCCAATTAACAAAGAATTTACCGTCCTCTTAATTCCTATAAGCTATGCACACTCGTTAAGGTACAACAGGTTGTCTGAGTACGTTCCGTCAGCAGCTGTTTGAACGTAGCAGGTACCACGTTCATTTGTCCGAGGATACGCATAGGCCTTATTGCCGTAAACATCTTTCGTGTAGACCATATTACTCTTGCTGTCAGTCAACCATTGCCAAAGATCAACACGACTAATCCAAGAAGTCTGTCCGGTACTCTCGTCCTTCCAACCGAAGCCAATAATTGCCGAATGGTCGAAATGACCTTGCGGCTTTGTGATGCACGTTATTTGTATAGCCATAGGGCATCTAGTGAATTTGTAAAAGAACGCCAGGGGGATCGGTACCCACAGGCCACTCTTGCGAGTTTACGGTCAGTATGATACTGTATCTTTAACCCCTAGGCACCATCTTAATATTAAGCAAATGATAGCGCAAGGGTGTTAATAATAATTTCATGCTCTGCTACGTATAATTCCGCAAGCTTCCATGTGGCATAATCGTTGCATTACACAGCTCTTATGGAAGTTTCAATTTGCGGCAAGAAGCTGGCAGAGTGTCTGTGCGACGAAGACGCTTGCCGAAGGAAATATGGTCAAAGGATGACGGAAGTAATTGCGCGCAGGCTCAATCAATTATCAGCTTCCCCTTCCCTTGAGACCATGCGCAATATCGGTAGGTGCCACGAGCTAAAAGGAGACAGATTAGGAACTTTTGCACTTGATTTGGTGCACCCGCAGCGACTTATATTTAAGCCAGGGAGAGATAAAGAGGAGTTTATGAAAGATGGCTCTATTATTTGGAAAGAGGTAATAGCAGTAGAAATAATTGGTATTGAGGATTACCACTAGTAATGGTTATCTAAGTAAAGAATCCATGATTTTAGAGAAATATACGTATAAGCCAAATATTCCAGTGCCTCCTGGTGAGACGCTTCTGGAGATTTTACAGTTCCTAAAAATGAGCCAGAAGGAGTTGGCTGAAAGAATGGGGAGACCTTTGAAGTTGATTAATGAAATAATTAAGGCCAAGGCAGCTATTACTACTGAAACTGCATTGCAGTTGGAAAGAGTGTTGGGTAAAGAAGCCGCGTTTTGGCTTCAGCTTGAAGCTGGATACCAAGAAGCTTTGGCACGTCAAGCAGAAAAAGAACAACTAGGCTCAGAAATTGCTAAAGCAGAAGCCTACCCTTACAACGAAATGGTTAAAAACGGTTGGATTGAAAATGCAGCAACTTCATTTAACAGAACTCAAAATATTCTGAGTTTTTTTGCTGTAAATTCTATTTTAAATATCTTTGAGAAACGTTTATTGGAGCCAGTGGCCTATAAAGTTTCAACAAGAAAGAAAGTTGATAATCACGCTCTGGAAGCCTGGCTAAGAAAGGGAACAATTGATGCTCAACAAATGGAAGTATCCACATTCAATAAACTTGGACTTGAGCAAAAAGTTCCTCTACTTAGAAATCTAATTGTTCAGAAGGATCCTAATATAATAGTCAGAGAGATTACTCGACACTTGAGCGAAGTAGGAGTTTCTTTTGTAATGACGAAAGGACTTACAAACGTTCCGGTAAATGGCGCCGCTCGTTGGTTAGGTGGAGATAAGGCCTTAATACAATTGAGTCTTTATGGGAAGATGGCTGATAAATTCTGGTTCTCTCTTTTCCATGAGATTGCTCACATTCTTTATCATGGGAAACGCTTTGCAAGTATTGACCTTGAGGGCGACAAGGCTGGTTCAAGTGTTATTGAAACCGAGGCTGATGAATACAGCAGGAATGTGCTAATTCCATTAGATAAATATCAGAAATTTCTTTTAAAGAATGAGTTCACTGATTCTGCGATAAAGGCTTTTGCTCAGAGTGTTAAGGTTGAGCCTGGAATAGTTGTTGGACGATTACAGTACGAGGAGATTATTCCTTACAGCAAGGGCAATCACCTAAAAACTTCTTACTCTTTTAAAGACTAGTCATGCTGTTTCCAATTCAGACTAATTTGTCGCACAAATGTTTTAAGACTCCGTGCGGAATTTGTGAATTCCTATATTTTATGACATAAAGCTTTCAGCTTGTTCCTGTAGTATATTCGAGCAAACATCACATCTCTGTGAAAAGAAAGGAATTGGGCCATGCCTGGCCAGTCTAAAAAACATCCTCCGGTAACTATCGTTCTGGGTGGAACGTTTGCCCCAGAACACTATGCGGTGATGGTTGATACACTGACTGCCATCTTGACGCACCGCAGGGTTTTGGTACAGACGTTCAATGCTGACGCAGGGGCTCTGGCGTTCCTCAGCGAACAGCTGCCGGTCGGAGACTGGAAGGGCGTGATGGTCTTCCTCTCGGGCTCACGAATGCACGAAGCCGACGAGATAGCCGCTGCACACGAAGACATTCGTGTGGTGGTTATTACTGGCATGAAGGTGCCTTCGGGGCGCACTGCTCTGACCCAAGAACCCGGGAAGGTGTTCATCATCGAAAAGAACGCCATCAACAAGAATATCGCCGGCCTGATACTGCCGAGTTGATACGGGCGAATTATAAACTTTTGTTTTCCGTCCCTAATTGACGGTGAGCAGGAGTTTTTCTTTTTACTCTAGCTCGCGATCTTCCAACCAAGATAAATACCAGCCATGCCGCCGATGGCGCTGAGAATTATTGAGGAAAATGAGAAAAGCCCTGCTCCCCAGAGTTCGGGAATAAATCCTCCGATAGTTGAGCCGACGAGTAAGCCAATCCAGACTATTTGTTTCATGTAGGTATTGTATACCGCTCTGAAAGCACAAAAGAAAACTGCTCGATTCAACCGAGCAGTTTTCTTTTGTGCACCGATTCTCTTACGAGACTTGTGTCCAATCCCTGCGAACCGCTATCGTCTGTGCTCCATATACAGAAACGTAGAGAAGCCCTGCGATGAGGCCGAGATGGCTAATGAATTCTCCCATCACCATCTGATCGGAGAAGTTCGTATAGAAGATAAGTGCAAGAGCGAGCGTGAATGCAGCGAGTACTAGTGCTGCAGCACGTGCGTGCCAGCCAATAATAAGTGAGATGCCTGCCACAACTTCAACCACGAAAGCGAGAGTCACGAAGATCGATGCATGGGGTAGGCCCATTGCAGCCGCCATTCCTGATTCCATCACAAAGCCTTGTGTGCCGGGGATTTTAAACGCAGCCCCCATCAGGAAAGTGCCGCCGAGCAGTACGCGAGCAACTAGTGGAGCCCAGCGCTCATAGGCACGAGAATAACGAGAAGAGTTCATAGTCAGAGTCTAAAGTTGATGAATGAAATGTGTAACTCTCAAATCGTAGCATGAAGAATTGGGGTAGTCGCAGTGACGTAGGGTTATTAGCCACTCTGTACTATGCAAGAAATATTCTGTATGTATACTGACCAGGTCAACCCAGCATCGTGCTGTCGGAAGACTTTTCGGGGAGAGAGACTATGTCCTTTGGCGTTAGTGTTCCTGATATCAAGGGTGATGTGCGCCAATACGTTCTTGTGGCAGGAGGCTTGCTCGCTGTGCCGCTGGTGATCCTGGCGACGCTCTACAGTCTCAATTAAGGCAACAGCCTTATCGACAGCACGGGTCGCTAGACCGCTCGGAGAATACGTCACAGTATCTCCCGGCGGTTTTCTATTTATGAAAGCGAGAGCGCGAAGCGCTCGAGCGCAGGGCCGAGCTCAAGGTCGCGACCTCGAGAATCAGAGAGAAGTTCAATTAGCGCGCGCGAAAGCGCGCGCGCCTGCTTGGGTGGCCACGCGCGACTTCCCTTTTGCATCATGTCGCGCGACTTCCAGTGCAAAAGTCCGTGCACCATTTCGGGAGCATCGCCGAGTCTATACGCTTTTACAATTTCCTTCCACAAAGTCGCAGCATCGCGCGCACCGAGTGCATTTACAAGTGCGCTGTTAAATCCTCGTGCAGGTTTCGCAACTGAATCAATGGTAAAAACTTTCTCTGCCTTTCCTCCTATTTTCTTTACGCGTGCTGCAAGTAGTTTTGGTGCAAGTATCGCAACAATGTTTTGTGATGCAGCGAGTTCAGGCAAAAGTTCAAGCACCATGTCTGCGGTATCAGCAGTCGAAAAAGGATCATCCAGTACGACGAGTGTTTTAGAAAAAAATAATCCCTGGGCACTGATAGCGTCACGCAGGGATTGTGGAGAAATGGAATCACCATCGAGGCGCGAATAGTATGCGTCTGGAGCTTTCGCACGTGCAGCTGCGACCCACTGAAAGGCCTTTGCGCGAACCTTGTTTACATCTGATCCGTGGAAGAGATAAATCACCTCCCCATTCTACAGGATGCACAGAAAGGCGCCTCGTCGGTGACGGGGCGCCCGAATCTTACGAGACGCATCAAGCGTCAAATGAGACCAAACAACCAAAGAATGCCGACTACGATACCGATGATAAGCAGCCACAGGACGGTGCCGGCAAGACCGGAAATCATGAGGCCCGATCCGATTGGCATTCGGTTCTGCTCATTCTCGGAATCCTCCGGATTCCTTATTGGTGCAGGTCCATGTTGAATGACTGCTGCCATTATCCTATCCTCTCCACACGTTTTACTTCGCACGTATGAACAATACTCCTGCCATATCACTATGCAATAGGTTCCATGCTGCCCCAGTTGATACCGGATTTTGCTTGCGCGATTATTGGTACACCTCTGGTTTCACTTTCCGGAAGTACTGACTCCATGATCTTCTTTATTTTTTCCGTAAGTTCAGCGAGGCGTGTAGTACGTATTTCAAACACGAGTTCGTCATGCACTTGAAGGATTGGGTGGGCGTCATCGGTCGCATTTTCTTCTTTGAGCACTCGATTAATTTCTACCATCGCGAGTTTAATTACATCTGCCTGCGTTCCTTGAATTGGAGCATTGATCGCCATGCGTTCTGCTTGTGCGCGTACGTATGGGAGCGCGGACTTCATACCAGAGAATTCACGCCGACGGCCGAAGAGGGTTTCAGTGAATCCTTGGCGACGTGCAGCTCCCTTGGTGAGTTCGAGATATTCGGCGAGCGTGTTGAAGGTGCGGAAATAATCTTCGTAGAATTGATGGGCTTCACTCGTGCTCGTGCCAAGCTGCGCCTTGAGTGCGTTTACGCCCATGCCGTACAAAATACCGAAGTTGATTATCTTTGCCCTACGACGCATTTCCCTATCAACTTGCTCAGCGGGTACCCCAAAGACCGCAGCGGCTACTTCTTGGTGAACGTCACGGCCTGATTTAAAAATATCGATAAGTTTCTCATCGCCTGAGAGAATTGCAGCAATGCGAAGCTCTATCTGGGAATAGTCGAGCGCAACAAGCGTGAAGCCTTCGGGGGCTACGAATGCATTACGGATTGCGCGGCCTCGGTCGCTGCGGATGGGAATGTTTTGAAGGTTTGGATTTGCACTCGCCATGCGACCGGTTGTGGTGCCGGTCTGAATAAACTGTGTATGCAGCTTCCCTGTTTCGTCCAGGAGCTGAGGGATACTTTCGACATATGTACCGAGTAGCTTCTGCAATTGGCGGTATTCGAGTATGTCGCTGATTATCGGATGCACCTCGCGAAGTTTTTCGAGTTCTGATTCTTTGGTGGAACGCTGTCCTGTAGCGGTCTTCTTTTGGGCGCCTTTGGCGCCCGGCGCTTTCAGTCCGAGTTCATCAAACAACACGTCGCCCAACTGCTTCGGCGAGCTCACATTGAATTCGTGTCCTGCTACTGCAAATATCTTCTTCTCCATGTCTTCGAGTTCTCCGCGATACTTTGCGCGCAAGCCTTCGAGAACAGCACGATCAACACATACACCATACGCTTCCATTCCGCGCAATACAGGGATCAATGGCTTTTCAATATTTGCGTACACTTCGTCGAGTTGTCCGGTCATCGCGATCTTATCCTCAAGCACTTTATACGCAGCAGCAAACGTTTGCGCCTTGGTGTACGCAAGAATATCTTCGAGTGATGGATTCGTAATATCTGATGCGAGCAACCAGAGCATCACTTCAGCTTCTTCGAGTTTTTCTTTTGGAATATCTTCAGTGCTTTCTTCTGACTTCTCTTCATCGCTGTCCTCCCCTTCTTTGGTTGGAATACGTCCTTCAAAGACTCCGCGTGCGCGAGCGCGAAGTGTACGGAATCCAAGATCATCAAAGAGCGCGAGCACCGTTGGAAGAGTTCCTCCGTCGTGCCACACCGCTTCAGGAAGTTTAAAGGCAATCGGTGCATCTTCGCGAATGGTTGCGAGCATCTTGGAGAAGATCGCATCCTCTTCGTGCTCTTTCAAAAGCCCAATAATGCGCGGCTTAATTCCTTTCTCGAGAAACGGTTTCTCATCTTTTTTGAGAAGTTTATATATTTTCTCGATGCTACCGAATTCTTGTATGAGCGTCGTCGCGGTTTTTTCGCCGATGCCAGGAATGCCGATGATGTTGTCGGATGGGTCGCCGCGGAGTCCTTTATAATCCGGGACAAGTTCCGGTGAAAAACCGTAGCGTTCGAGCACTGCCGCAGCATCGTACATAATCGTGTCGTTGAGGCCTTTCTTGAGGGTATATACCTTCACGCGCGACTTTTCGACAAGCTGCAGTGTATCCATATCGCCCGACGCGATAATGATCTCAAGATCTTTGTCGTCTTTTGTAAGATGGCAAATGGTGCCAAGAATATCGTCAGCCTCAAAGCCTTCGCGTTCATATATAGGTATGGAAAATGCCTTGAAGACGTTGCGCGAGGTATTGAGTTGTGTTGAAAGCGCATCGTCGGTCTTCATGCGTGTTGCCTTATACCCTGCGTATGCTTCGTGTCGCATCGTTGGCTTCGGGAGATCGTAACAAGATGCGATGTAATCAGGCTTTAGGTCTTGAATGATACGAAGAAGCATCGATGACAAGCCATAGAGAGCGCCAGTTGGTTCGCCGGCAGGACTCTGGAAGTCTGGGAGCGCGTGGTATGCGCGATGAATGATCGCGTGTGCATCGAGCAAAATGAGTCGCTTCTTCTTCTTTGCGGGAGATTTAGGCATATGAAATGGTGCGCGTTATGTCAGGCTCAACGGTGATACTCACCGCAACGTCTGGCGTTGGCAATTGCCCTTCAACCATCTCTGGCCACTCAAGCACGATAAGGTTCTTTGGATCAGGTAAAAGCAAGTCTACGCCGAGTGGGAGTAATGATTCTTCACCTTCAAGGCGATACGCATCGATGTGCACGAGCCGCGCGAAGCTGCGACCGGTATCTTGCGGCAAATCGTATATCTTCTCGAGCACAAACGTAGGACTCGTGATCGCTTCTTCGATGCCAAGTGCACGAGCAATGCCTTGAGTGAACGATGTCTTCCCTGCTCCAAGCTCGCCCGAGAGAGTTACGAGCGTTGCACCCTTCTCTTTTGGAGCAAGTGTTCCCACGAAAGAAACTGCTTCTGTCTGAAGCGCTTCGAGTGATTGGAGAGTCTTTCCTCTGCCTGTCATATCTGTCATTCCCTTATTGTATCAAAAGAGATAGGGCCCGGTCGCTTACGCTTCCGGGCCCCTAGTTTGTGGCGAATGCTGTCACTTCTGCGACATGAACACATCGCATGTGATCACCGTGATCGAGCCCGGCGCGCC
>JAQBRJ010000023.1 GCA_028286545.1 Parcubacteria group bacterium
TATTAGACGAACCCGCTCTTTGAATTTGCAATTTCAAGCCGCATCGCTGCGCAGCATTGGTGGAATCTGATTGCTCACATTCCACCAATGCTGCGCATGACGCGACGTTGATTACCTATACTTATTCATCTGTCAAAGTTCACGTGCTCTGTGCAAGTCCATCTAATCGTTTTTAATTCCTCAACTGCTACGCAGTTTTGCAATTAAAAACGCCCCTCTCGGGGCGGCTTAGTAGAAGGCCTTTCGGCCTCCCCTCATCCGCTCCTTAAGTAGTTTCGAATTCCTTGGTAATAGACACGTAAGAGGAGTATATAGGTAGCCAATTAGCCTGTCAACAAAGGGGGCGCCCAGCTAATATGTGCTCTATCTGTTCTTCTGATTGGCTACCTGAAACCCCCTGGAAAACTTGACTGATTTAAGAATATTTGTATAAATATACTTGTCTTGTGTAATCCGACTCACTCAGTCATTTGTCTAAGGGGATAATTAAAATGCAACTTGATAGGTCGCGAGACTTGCTCTTTTACGCCGCAATGACTGCGGCTTGCCACTACGGCATTTTCTTTTTTAGCGGGGGTTCGATTCCGGGCAGCATTGCGAACCTGGTTTGCGTGGTCTTGGGTTGGTTTTTCGGAACTAATGCTATTGACCTGCTCGGCGGGAATCTTCTTTCGCCCTCCCTGGACGATGGAGGCTATCCGCTTATCCAAAAGATGCCCCGCTGGGCCTTCTGGCTAACGATGTTTATGCCGATCGTGCTGATTGCTCTTGCGTACGCCGATCCACACGCACTCGCGATCATCGATCTGCTATGCGGCATCTGCATTGGCATCCGTCTCATCCAGTGGAACGGATTCGAACCGAACGGACTGGCAGAATTCGAGCCGGCGGCGCACTAAGGTGCGCTGCGCAGGCAAACCACCAAGGGCGCGATTCTCATTGAGAATCGCGCCCTTTTCATATCACGTGGTGGAGTCTTTACTTAATTTCTTCGCGCATCTTTTCAATAGCGCGGGCTGCAGCTGCCTGTCCGCCGAGTCCGAACGAAAGTCCGAAGGCGAGGGCAAGAGCTACGACCAAACCAGTGAAGAGCGGCTGGATGAAATCGCTCGCAACCTGAAGGTGATCAAGTGCTGCGAGTATTGCGAAGATCCAGATTGCCCAACGAGCGATTGAACCGAGCAAGCTTGCTGAGCGCAAACGTGCGGTCTTTGCAGCTCCCGTTACTACCTTCTGCACAGCATCTGCGAGGACTGCTGCAACAAGAAGAATAAGAACAGCGATGATGACCTGCGGAAGATATCCGAGGACAACCGTGCGGAGGAAGATCGTAACTTCTGTGAGGTGAAGCACATCGAGTGCTGCGACGAGGAAGACGACGATGAAGAACCACTTCACAAGGAATCCGAGAAACGCGCCAGAATTGAGGCGGAAACCAGAACGCTCAACAACACGTTCTACCCCTGCCGAACGAAGTGCTTCGTCAACACGTGCAGAGCGAACGATCTGAGAGATAACTCGTCCGAACAGACTTCCGATGAGCCAGCCAATGATGAAGATGACAAGCGCGACGATGAGATTCGGAATGAATGCTACAAGGCCGTAGAACAGGCTCTGGAAGGACTGGGTCAGCACATCAGCCCAAGTAGTAAGAAACATAGTGAGGGTGCGTAAGCGGTTAAGTGGGTATCAAAGCGTCCGCCGAGCGGGGCTTACTTAAAGTGTAGCAAAATAGCCATGTCTTTTATGAAGGGGTGTGGATACCCCCAGTGGGAGGATTACAGTCCGAGGCGGTCAAAAATAACGCGATGCGGGAAGTCGAAAATATCACGAAGGAGACGGTCGTACACGCCGCGACGGTATTTAAAATCTTCAGTAGAGAATGATGCGAAACGAAGCTCGCGACCAAACTCTGCTTCGAGTGCTCGGATGGATGATTCGAGAGGTTTGTCTTCAAGCTTGTCGCCAACGATGAGGATATCGACTTTCGCTTCAAGCGCGCCGGTGAAGAGACCTGAGAGCACCACGAGACGTATCGCACCGGCGCGCTTGAATGACGCGACCATATCTGCATCGCTCAAGTTAGTGGTGCTTCGTATAAAAGACTGGAGCGCATCGAAATACTGGAATTTACGATTCGCTATGAACTGAGCAGCGCCCTTCCCTGTTCGCTTTCGTATTACGCCGCAGGCGACGAGTGCCGTAATTTCTTTTCGGACAGCATCTTTAGGAGTCTTGGTGCGCTCAATGATATCGACAACCGTAAAGCTCATGTCATCGTTGAAAAGAAAGAGCCGGAGCAATTTCAGGCGGGCGTAGGAACCGAACAGTCGAGCAAGAGGGTCCATATGAAGGTAGCCGCATTGTATCGGGTTCGGCCGCGCTTGCGCAACCCGCTCAAAAAGTGTCCACATATGAGGTATGCTGGGGTATATGCAGCCTCTTCCTGGCATCCTTGCCTACGCATTAACTGTCCCTTTTCTTCCTAAATATGGCTTGTTGCTTGTGGCGGCAATCTTGGAAGGCCCTATCGTCTTTTTCCTGGCAGGCCTCTTAATCCATCTTGGTGTCCTCGACCTTGTACCTGCGTTCATAAGTCTCATGATCGGAGATCTCATTGGCGATACTATCTATTACGTCATCGGCTATCGCTATGGTCACACGTTCATCAGGAAATTTGGGAAATACGTAAACGTAACTGAAGAAAATATAGAAAAGGTGACGACAATCTTTAAGAAACATGACACAAAAATTCTCATGCTTTCAAAACTCACCAATGGTTTTGGTCTTTCACTCGCTGTACTCATAGCGGCCGGCATGACACGACTTCGTTTCACCACCTTCATTTTCTACAACGCACTAGGTGAGGTAGTGTGGGCAGCCCTCTTGGTCGGTGCAGGATATTTCTTCGGCGAATGGTATACGCAGGTGAATGACTGGGTTGGACGCGCAGGCATACTCTTTGGTGTGGTCGTAGTCGTCGTGATCTTTATTCAGTGGAATAAATATATGCGCAGCAAGGCAAACACCTGGAACGCGTAAGAAACCCTATGGAACCACTCCGCATCGCAATGATCTGCGACATGATTCCGGGACAAGCTGGTGGCTCGTATATATCGACCGTTCGATTTGCTGAACGATTGCGAGCACGCGGGCACCACGTAATTATCGTAGCGGCCACAGAACGAGCTTCAACAAAAGTACAGGAGTATCGAGGTATCCCCATCTTTCAATTTTTCTCCCTTCCCATTCCTGGTTCTAACCGCTATTACTTTAATTCCTTCCCCACGAAACGCGCGTTAAAAGCTCTTTTTAGAAAGGAGCGTATTCAGATCGTGCACATCATGTTCCCTTCCTATTCCTGCAATGTCGCAAAGAAAGCAGCACGAGCGCTCAAACTTCCGCTTGTCGCCCATATTCATACGCAGCCAGAGAATATCTCTATTTTCTTTCCTCGATTCTTGCGCACACCATTTGTCGACAGACTTGTGCTGCGGTACCTCGTTAATTTCGTTAAACCCGCTGATCGCATTATCTGTCCCTCCAAGCTCGGAGAGAGTATTTACAACAGCTTTGATTCTTCCCTTCCGATAACAGTCATAAGCAACGGTATTGATCTGAAAAGATTTACGGGATCAACCCCTGTGGCAAAAGAAGAATCTGAAGTCCAGCAGATCATGTGCGTCGCTCGCCTCACCAAGGACAAAGACCCTGAAACCCTTATCCGCGCGATGCCCGAGATAGTACGCACCAGGCCAAAGGTACGCCTCGTGCTCGTCGGTAGTGGGCCACTTCGAGAAGAACTGGAGGCTCTTGCAAAGGAATTAGGAGTTGCTGCAAACATTGTGTTTGCCGGCAAACTTTCAGACGAAGACCTCCTTGCCACGTACCACGCGTCAGACCTTTTCGTACTTCCCTCCTGGGTGGAGCTCGAAGGCATGGTGGTACTCGAAGCTATGGCCTGTGGTCTTCCTATCCTGATTTCAGATGCGTCGACCAGCGCCTCGCGCTATTTTGTACAAGAAAATGGTTTGCTGTTTAAGGCAGGCGACAGCAACGACTTGGCGACCAAGGCACTACAGATTCTTGGGAATAATGAGCAGCGCGCGCATATGCAACAAGAAAGTCTCACGCAGGTTCAGTTTTACGATATCGAACAAAGTACTAAAACGCTTGAAGGAGTCTATCGTTCTGTGCTCGACTAACGAGCTATCGCACGTCGGTATATTTCTGATTAATAGGTTTCCCTACGATGGCGGTAGAGAGAAAGTTCACGAGGTACGTTGCGCCAATCTTGAGCAGTCCTTCTTTTTTAAAACGGCGCGCGGACGTGGGCATCGTGAATTTGGACGTAAACATGACTCGTCCAAACGTATGAGCGCGCCGTGCAATGTCCGTATCTTCACCATAGAATGCGATGCTCGTATCAAAGCCATTCATCTTTTCGATTACACTTCTGCGTAGTGCTATGTTTCCGCCCGTTGCCATATACCCAAGAGCTCGATATGTCGGGCGTGCGCACCAGTACCAAAATGTGACTACGCACTGATGGAGTGGCGAGATGTCGTAATACTGATAGGGCCCACTTAAGCAGGCTAAGTTTGGGTCACGGGTAAATTGTTCTTCGATTTGCTCTACCCACCCTTTGGGCAAACGGGTATCAGCATCAATATATGCGATCACCGTGCCGTGAGCGTTTTCAAAGCCACACTGCCGAGCCTGCACCAGTCCTTTCTTTTCTTCAAAGACAACGTTCACTCCTGGAAAACTTTTTGCTATCTCTGCAGTTCGGTCAGTACTGTTATTATCGACAACCAATATTTCCTTGAATTTACCCTGAGCATGTTTCTGAACCGCTTCGAGACACGCTCCCAAATATGCTTCTTCGTTATACGCTGGGATGACGAGACTTATCGAAATCGGTGAGGCTTCAGCGGTATCGGACATATACAGGGAATAATGCCTTATTCGTGGCATTCTTACAAAGCATATGGGTGCAGAATGTCGTATACTAGCCCTATCACCATGACGTCTCCTCTTGAACCAACCGTCCCCGATTCCCTTCCCAAGGTTTCTCACCATTCTGTGTGGAAACAGCGGGATTTCCAACGTCGCTTCCTCTTGAGCCTTTCTCTTTTTGCGCTTAGCTGTGTTGTTAATTTTTATGCAGGAACGTACGCCACACGAGAAGCAAGTAGTTCAGTAACGGACATCATTCTTTCAAACACGCGAGTATACGACGTAGACGTACTCTTTGTGTATGGGGCATTGTTGCTCATTATATTTATAGGAGGACTCTGCTTTGCTCGTCCGCGTCGCTTCCCTTTCGTACTCTTCAGCTTAAGTGTCTTTATCTTCACTCGATCGATATTTATTTCACTCACCCATATCGGCCCTTTCCCCGAGCATGTGGCGCTCGATCTTGGCACAATAGCAAGCAAGTTCATGTTTGGTGGAGACCTCTTTTTCTCTGGGCATACGGGTATCCCCTTTCTCATGGCACTGCTTTTTTGGCGCGAGCGTGCTATCAGCTCTATCTTTTTTGTGTGGTCGCTATTTTTCGGTACTGTCGTACTCTTGGGACATTTGCATTACTCCATTGATGTTCTTTCAGCCTTTTTCATTACCTACACCATTTACCATATGGCCTCCTATTTCTTCCCGCTAGAGAAGCAGATGTTCGAGAATACGCTTGAGGCGAAATAGAAAAACCGCCCACTACGTGGGCGGTTTTTCTATTGAAACAAAACGTCGAGTTACTTGAGAGTAACCTTTCCGCCTGCGTCCTCAATCTTCTTCTTGAGCTCGTTAGCTTCGTCCTTGCTGACGCTGTCCTTAAGGACTGATGGTACGCCATCGACAAGGTCCTTAGCCTCCTTGAGACCAAGAGCAAGTGCTTCCTTCACAGCCTTGATGACTGCGATCTTGTTCGCGCCTGCGTCGGTGAGCTCAACCGTAGCGGTGCTCTTCTCGTCGCCTGCGTCAGCAGCACCTGCTGCTGGTCCTGCGACAGCAACCGCTGCAGCAGAAACACCGAACTTCTTCTCAAATACCTTCACGAGTTCAGAGAGTTCCATAACGCTCATCTTCTCGATGTCAGCGACAATAGACTTGAACTTTGCAGGTACCTCAACTTCAGCTTCCGCTGCAGCTGGTGCCTCTGCCTTTACTTCTTTTACTGGTGTTTCGGCAGTTGCCTCAACCTCTGGAGCAGCCTCTTCAGTTGCTCCTTCTTCCTGCTTTACATCTTCTTCAGCCATATAGGTAAATTAAAACTAAATAAATTATGCCGTTTTCTTCTCTGCGATAGCGTTGAGTGCGATCACGAAGCTCTGGATAGGACTGTTGATGATGTTCACGAACATGCCACGGAGTACGGGTACTGGTGGAATAGTCGCAATAGTCGTCATGCCAGACGCATCGAGGTATCGGTTTTCGAATACGCCGCCCATGATAGCAAGAGAGCCTTTGTGCTTCTTTCCTGCCTCATACACGCCGCGTGCTGCTGCTGTCTCGTCGCTGTCACTCCACGCAAGTGCGAGCTCTCCAGGCATGTCAGGGAGTTCCCCATCAAAGCCCTTTGCGGAAAGGACGCGCTTCACGAGAGTCTTCTTTGCAACGTAGTACCCGACGCCTTCAGACTTCAGGTTCTTTCGCATTGCTGACGTGTCAGCAACAGAAAGTCCCTTAAAAGTGACGAAGACGATAGATACGGCGTTTGCAAGCGCGTTCTCGACTTTAGCTACGATGTCTACTTTTTTTTCTTTGGTAATTGCCATGGTGTTTGGTTAGTACGAAACGACAAAAGTCCCATTATTGGGACCGTTGTGAGGAGAATTGTCGACACTCAGATTTTGAACCGTAAGGTTCTTATTCCAAGGGTCGTTCCTCGGCCAGGCTTCTGCTCGTCTCTTTCGAAATGAGCCGCTGGCTGTCTTCGGTCCGTACCCCAGCACTATACGATATGGAGAGTTGTTTCGCAATGATGAGATATTTAGGCACCCTGTTGGGGATACGCCAACTGAACTTGTTGCCAGGTTATAGCCGAAATGTCCTTTATTACGTTAGCCAACGTAGGAAAATCTTTGCCTTTGGTCATTACACAAAGAAAATAAGGATGATCAGGATAATATATGATTCCACAGTCATTGAGGCCGGGAGTCCCCGAGGCTGGGTCCGAAGCTGTTTGGGGCGGATATATACTCTCTCCAAATTTATGTGCAACGGTAGTACCCTCAGGGACTCCAGCCACAAGGCCATTAGTAAAATCTGTTGTGGTTAGTAGTTGCAATGCTTTCTCAGAATCGGCCGCATTAAGGTAGCTACCATTGTAGAGAATTCGGAACAAGTGAGAATATTGTTGAGGACTGATGCCAGTTGTTGTTCCTTGGGACGGAATTGGTATGTGCAAATTTGCGTAGTTCGCCGAGGTAATTGAATCACCCAAAAAGGTTGTGAGGAGTGCATTTGCACCATTATCGGATTGCACAATCATACGCTTCATAAGATCAGCGATTGAGTACGCTACCCCGCTTTTCACAGGGTCTCTTGGAGGATAGAACGTCGCATCGGCTGCGGTTGGAATAGGCGTAGATGCAGGAACGGCGATATGGTCCGAGAGAATCTTTGGATTTGATTCGTTTGCTTGAAGAAGCCCGATAAGGGTGACGACCTTGAGCATACTCGCAGGATTATAGGTTGCTGCGGCATTAATACCGACCCACTGCCCTGCATCCATATCACGGTAGTAGATTGATATCTGACTGGCAGTTCCCTGCTGCTGTGCGCTCGCTACATATTTGGTAAGAGCATTCTTTAGTGGAGAATACTTTGGATACGACAAGCTTTCTGATACTTCCGTATAGAGCACAGGGTTAATCAAGGAATAATTATCCTGAGGATCACGTATCGCCGTTACCGTGACAGGTTTGGTCAGCAGATCTTTGCCCACATAGCCGAGCAGAATACCTATGACAAATATGCCAACAACGATTACGGCCGGGGCACATCGACGCCAGATAATCTGTTCTGTAATATTCCCGTTCATGTCTCTATAGTAGTCCAGAAATGAAGCAAAACAAAAAGCCACCCCTTGCGGGGTGGCTTTTTGTTTCTCAGCTAACTATAGAGTCAGTTGATCTAATTCCTAGCTTACGAATTAAGCGTGGAGGAAGACCGAAGGAGTCTGGTAGTTGTT
>JAQBRJ010000014.1 GCA_028286545.1 Parcubacteria group bacterium
GGGAGCAGTAGCATGGCGACCTCAGACTGATTTGGATGCTGGAATCAGGAAGATTTTGGAGCAGATTCCTCAATAAGTAGGGCGTATAGTATACTGAAAACCATATGGAACAAAACGGACCGGTAGGGATGAGAGTGCCGTACGCACAGGCAGTATATGGCGAAGAGGAGATTCAGGCAGTGAATCAGGTCCTAAGCGATCCGTTCAAAATCTCTCCTGGCCTGAAGGTAAAAGAATTTGAGACGCAGATCGCAACTATCTTTGGAAAGAAGCACGGCGTGATGGTGAACTCTGGTTCCGCAGCAAACCTTTTGGCTGTTGAGATAATGCGGCTTGGGGCAGGGGACGAAGTCATTACTCCTGTTCTTACCTTCGGTACGACCGTTGCACCAATTCTCCAAAAGGGAGCCACACCTATCTTCGTTGACGTTGTGCCGGGTACGTATCAAATTGATCCGGAGAAAATTGAGGCTGCCATAACGCCAAACACAAAGGCGATCATGATTCCTTCGTTGCTCGGAAACATTCCTGATATGGAACGTCTTCAGGAGATTGCAAAGAAGCACAAGCTCTTTTTTGTCGAAGATTCATGCGACACACTCGGAGCAACTTTTAAAGGTAAGCCAACGGGAGACTACTCAGATATTTCGACTACCAGCTTCTACGCGTCTCACATCATTACTGCAGCCGCCTCCGGCGGCTTGATCGCGCTCCATGACGACGCACTCGCAGACCGCACTCGCGTACTCGCTTCATGGGGTCGCTCTTCAACGCTCTTTGGTTCGCATGAACAGTCGGAAGATATTGCGAAGCGCTTCTCAGGAACTGTCGGTGACATTCCGTACGACGCTAAATTTGTCTTCTCAGAGGTTGGCTACAACATGCAGTCAACAGAACTAAATGCAGCCTTTGGTCTAGAACAGCTTAAGAAACTTGAGACATTTGCTGCACGCCGAAAGGAACACCACGCGCGACTTCTCGCATTCTTCGCAACCTACGAAGAGTACTTCACGCTACCGGTTCAGCACCCTGACGTTGAAACAAACTGGTTGGCATTCCCGCTTACCATCAAGCCTGGAGCACCGTTCACACGCCTTGAGATCACTAAGTACCTCGAAGAAAACAACATTCAAACGCGCCCAATATTCACCGGAAATATATTGCGTCAGCCTGCGTATAGCTATCTGGTGGAAGTACAAAAGACAAAAGATTTCCCGGTTGCCGATGACATCATGGCGAATGGCTTTGTTGTGGGATGCCATCACGGACTTGTACCCGAGCAGCTCGACTATCTAGAGGAGCGAATCACGAGCTTCATAGCATCTAAGAAAGGGTAATACTCATGAGCCACTATTCGCGTGTACTGGTAACGGGTGGGTGTGGATTCATCGGATCTCACTTCATCAAAAAAATACTCGAGCGAGAGCACGTGTCGGTCTTGAATATTGATGTCCTAACCTATGCCGGCAATACCGGGAATCTCAGCACGCATACGGATGCGTGGGGCGATCGATATACTCATGTGGTTGAGAACATTTGTAATGTCTCTGAAATAGAGAATCTTGTAGCCACCTTTGATCCGGAGGTAGTTATTCACTTCGCTGCAGAAAGTCATGTAGATCGTTCTTATTTCGATGCGTACGATTTCATAAAGACAAACATAGAAGGAACTCGGGTGATTCTTGAGGCGGTACGCAAACATAATCCTCGCACTCGTTTCATTCATATATCAACGGATGAAATTTATGGTGATGTGGAAGAGGGTGAGCATTCAGTGGAAGTACATCCTATGAAGCCGTCAAATCTATATGCAGCCTCAAAGGCCGGCGCTGATCAACTTGTACAAGCGTTTACGCGAACCCATACATTTCCTGCGATAATCGTTCGCGGTTCAAATAACTACGGAACCCATCAATATCCGGAGAAGTTAATTCCGATGACCATAACGAGCCTTCTCGGTGACAGAAAGATTTCGGTCCATGGTAATGGAGGACATCAGCGTTCATGGCTCCACGTACAAGATTTCTGTGCCGCAATTCTTTTGATTATGGATACCGCAGAAGGTGGAACCATATGGAATGTTTCGGGCGATAGTCGAACAAACCTCCAGGTTATTCAAGCTATTGCAGACGTACTTGAGCTGCCCCTTACCGATCGCATCGTACATGTTCCTGATAGGCCGGGAGCTGATCTTCGCTATGCGCCTTCTTCGGATAAGTTACAAAAGAATCTTGGATGGTCACGCTCATTCTCTTTCGACGACAGTATTCCCGCTATCGTTGCGTGGTATATCGAAAACAAAGACTGGTGGACGGACGTGCAATCGAAAGAAGAATTCATTTCGCACTTCAAGAAACAAGCGGCAGGAGAGTGGCTTTAATCAGCCTGCGGTCGCGATGGTATTATTCGTCGAATAATAACTGAGCCAAAGGAGCGAAGCATCTCTACGTCTTCGCGCATGAAGAAACCAAATACCCAGTAGAGCCCTACATACAAAAGAACGGAGCCCGGTAAGATGATCATGACGCGGTACAGACTGGTCGCTAACGGCATAAGGAGAATGTGAGCAATTGAGAAGAGCACGAGAGAAGTGATAGCAAGTTTTCCATACAAGAGTGCGTAGCGGGCCCGGACGCCTCGAAGCGTGAGATACTTTTTCTCAATATAATAAGAGAGATAGAAAACAGGGAGAAGGGAGATCACATAGGCCCATGCAGCTCCCGTAATGCCGTATATAGGAAGAAGCAGTGCGAGCAAGAGAATATTTATGATTGCCATGACTGCTGAAATAGTCGTTATGGCTTTGAGTTTTCCAAGACCATAGAGGAAATTCGTTGCATGAGATTGCAGAGAGAGAAGAAAGGCCGTTCCAGCAAAGATCATTAAGATCATGCTCGATTCATGAGCAAATGTTTCATCAAGCCAGTAGCGCAAGAATGGATAGGCAAAGATACATATCGGCACCGAGAACGCTGCGGCAGCAATGGTTACCAAGCGTAACGATCTCAAATACAGAGTTTCAAGTTGTTCACGGGTGCCGATGTTTTGTATGTGGGTAGCGACAGGGAATATCACCGCCGTAACACTTCCCACCAATCCCGGAACCTTAGACGAAATGGTACCGGGAAGACTGTAGTACGTGAGTTTTGAAGGTCCCAGCATAAGCGGGATAAGGAATCGATCGAAGTGCACGAGCGAACTCGTGCTCAAATTATTAATAACAATACTGAGTCCAAATGCGTACAACTTCTTAACTTGCCCGAGTTTGAATCTAAAGAATAGCCGGGCTTCAGGAAGAATACGGCGTGCCGCAGAACGCTGTACAAACGAAAAGATGACGCTGTAGGCAAGGGTAGAGAGTAAGATCGCATAGAGTGAAAAACCACCAAGAACGAGTGCGACTATCGTGAGCTGTTGAAAGGTCATCTTCGCAATGCCTATTTTTGTACTTACATCAAAACGTTGGAGGGCAAACGGCACCAAGCCGTAGAGTGAATTCAAACTTTCTACAAAAAATATACCGCCAGCAATTACGAAGAGAAGAGGGTATGAAAAGGTCGTATCAGCGGTGCAATTGAAATACTGGCAGCCCACCAATCCCATGGTCGCCATAATGGCGAGTCCCACCGTACCCATGCCCAAGAACAACGTATTTACTGAACCAAGCATGTCCTTCAAATCATCTCGCACGGCAGTTACGGAATACTCAGCAATATATTTTTGCGTGGCTGTAGAGATGCCCAAGTCTAAAAGCCCTAAGAGACTCGCGATCGTGTTTATAAATATATATACGCCGTAATCGCGCGTGCCAAGATGGAACACAATAATAGGCGTTACAAAAAACGCAAAGATAACAGGCAGTCCATATCCCAGAACGTTATAACTTAAATTCTTTAGTGTTCTGAAGGTGAGAGAATCAGGGTGCATTGTAGTCGTTGAGGCAGCTGCCCTAGGTAAGAGAACTCTTGTACCATTCGTATGTCTTTGCGAGCCCGTCAGAAAGTTCAATGGAATGCTTCCAGCCTAGTCCGTGAAGTTTTGATACATCAAGCAACTTGCGCGGTGTGCCGTCAGGCTTGGTTGTGTCCCAGTCAATTTCGCCTTCGAAGCCTACTGTCCCACGCACAAGTTCTGCGAGTTCTTTTATCGACACATCTTCACCGGTGCCGATGTTTACGATTTCGCTTCCATCATACGTATTCATGAGGAATATAACGGCGGACGCCAAGTCATCGACGTGTAAGAATTCCCGCTTTGCTGAACCCGTACCCCATACCGATACGCTCGGCGCACCGGATACCTTTGCAGTGTGGAACTTTGCCATGAGAGCAGGGAGGACGTGCGAGGATTGCAAATCGAAGTTATCACCGGGACCGTAGAGGTTCGTAGGCATTACAGAAACGTAGTTTGTTCCGTATTGCTCGTTATATGACTGGCACTGAACAATGCCAGCAATCTTTGCGATAGCATATGCGCGGTTGGTAGGCTCAAGTGGGCCCGACAAAAGATATTCTTCCTTTATAGGTTGTGGCGCCATACGCGGATAAATGCAGGAGCTGCCGAGGAATACCATCTTTGTTACACCGTTAGCGTGCGCGGCAGTAATGATTGAATCCTGCACGGCAAGATTCTCGTGAATAAAATCTGCAGGGTGTGAAGCATTCGCTGCAATACCGCCAACGCGTGCAGCGGCCATAAATACGTATGCGGGCTTTTCTGATTGGAAAAATGCCAGCGTCGCCGAAGCGTCCATGAGATCAAGTTCGGCATGCGTACGCAACACGAGGTTTGTGTACCCTGCAGCTTCAAGATTTCGCACGATGCTCGATCCTACGAGCCCGCGGTGTCCTGCGACAAATATCTTCGCGTCTTTTTCCATATGGTGGTTATGATGCATTCTCTGCTGCCAATGCGAGATCAGCTTCAGCCATTATGCGCACAAGTTCTTTGAAGGCAGTCTTTGGTACCCAGCCCAGCTTCTCTTTAGCTTTTGTAGGGTCACCAATGAGGAGCTCAACTTCTGCTGGGCGGTAGTAGCGTGGATCTATCTCAACAATGACAGCTCCCGTGTCGGTACGAACGCCTTTCTCTGCCTCGTCTTTTCCTTGCCATGCGAAGGGAATCCCAAGAACGCTTGCCGTTTCCTCAACGAACTCACGCACCGAATGCGTTTCACCCGTTGCAAGTACAAAGTCGTCAGGCTCAGTGTGCTGCAACATCATCCACATGCCTTCGACATAATCTTTTGCGTAGCCCCAGTCGCGACGCGCATCGAGATTTCCGAGATACAAAATCTCCGAAGAGCCCTGTGCAATAGCTGCAAGTGCGCGCGTGATTTTGCGTGTCACGAATGTTTCACCACGTCGCGGTGACTCATGATTAAAAAGAATGCCGCTTGCAGCGAACATGCCGTAGCTCTCGCGATAGTTTTTTGTGAGCCAGTGAGCGTACAACTTCGCAGCTCCGTACGGTGAACGAGGGTAGAAGGGAGTATTTTCAGTCTGAGGAACCTGCTGCACCAAACCAAACATTTCTGACGACGATGCTTGGTAGAACTTCGCATTGCACTCAGACAAGCGTAGGGCTTCAAGCAAACGAACAGCGCCCATACCGGCAGACTCACTGGTGTACTCAGGCATTTCAAATGACACACGCACGTGGCTCTGTGCACCGAGGTTGTACACTTCGTGCGGCATAACGGCGTCTACAATAGAGCGGAGGCTGCTGCCATCGAGCAAATCGCCGTAATGGAGAATAAGGGAAGGGTGGAGGCTCTGGGGCTTTTGATAGATAGAATCTATGCGTTTGGTGTTAAAAGAGCTCGAGCGACGGACTATGCCGTGTACCTCATACCCCTTTTCAAGTAGCAATTCTGCGAGATATGACCCGTCCTGGCCGGTTATACCAGTAATAAGAGCCCGTTTCTGTTCTTTCATATATAGGTAGTATACTACTCGCATATGAAAAAAGTTGCTTATTGGGTAGCGGTTGTCGCACTCTTTGTTATTCCGTTCCTATCACTCTACGTCTCAGACGGGTATTTCCCCTTTATAACCGGGAAAAACTTCGCATTCAGGGCGTTAGTTGAAATAGCGTTTGGCGGATGGATAGTTCTTGCACTTGTTGACCGCCGCTATCGCCCACGCTTCTCGTGGCCGATTCTCTCTTATAAACTCCTTGTGCTTTGGATGATCGTTGCGGACCTCCTCGCCGTAAACTCTCAGAAAGCGTTCTGGAGCAACTTTGAACGCATGGACGGTTGGGTTACGCTCATTCATCTTCTCGTATTCTTCGTTGTGCTTTCGTCAATACTTACGGTAAACAACTTGTGGCGCAAATGGTGGCTTGCTTTGATTACCGGTGCAGGTCTTGTAACAGGCTATGGTTTGTTACAGCTTATGCACTTCGCACCTATTCATCAGAGTGCAGACCGCATCGACGCAACGCTCGGCAATGCTGAGTACCTCGCTGGCTACCTTCTCTTTGCTATTGCTATTACTCTCTGGCAAGCATTTGAAACACGTGATCGCGAATATGCGTGGCTCAAGTACGGACTCTTTGTACTTACGGCACTTGAGTTCATCGTGCTCTTTGCAACAGGTACGCGCGCAACACTCTTCGCAATCATCGGCGCTGGCATGGTTGGCAGCGTGTTGTGGATGCTTGAGTCAGGTAAGCAGGGAAGGAAAGGAGCGCTTGCGGTGCTTGTGGCACTCGTGCTCGTTATTGGCGGACTCTTTGCACTTCGCAATACGTCATTCATTCAGAACAGCCCAAATCTAAATCGTCTTGCCTCAACCTTCTCGCTTAAGAGCGCGCTGGGTACTCGTATTACGATTTGGCACATGGCTGTCGAGGGTATCAAGGCAGAGCCAGTCCATGGCTGGGGTCAGGAAGGCTATAACTATGTCTTCAACACTTACTACGAACCGTCGTTGTACGGACAAGAGCCGTGGTTTGATCGTGCCCACGATGTGTTCCTCGATTGGCTTGTTGCCGGCGGTATCCCTGCGCTACTTCTACTCTTGAGCGTTCTCGGCACATCGCTGTATGCGCTCTATCGCGCACCGATATCGCGTCCTGGTCGCATTATGCTCATGTCTGCGCTTATCGCGTATATCATTCAAGGCCTCGCAGTATTCGACAACCTGTTCACGTATATTCCGCTTATTGCCATTCTCGCGTATGCGCATTCCGTGAGCTCGCGTCCGTTGCGCATGTTCGAGACTCTTCCGCAGGTTGGAGAAACAGCACTCAACACGGTGGTGGCACCTGTTGCACTCGTTGCGACGCTCGTAATCGTATGGTTCGTCAACGTACCAAGTGTACGGGCAAGCTACGACCTTATTGGTGCTCTCACGCCAAGCAATGATGTCCAGACCCGCTTCAATTACTTCAAGCAGGCATACGCTGATGGCTCCTTTGCTAATCAGGAGATAGCAGAGCAGCTCGTACAGTTTGCACCGCAGGTTGTAAGCTCAAGTCAGGTTCCGGATGCGCTTCGTTCTGAAATCGCACAATATAGTGTCAATCAGATCGGTGCTGTCGTTGCAGCAGCTCCACGCGACACGCGTTTGTACTTACAATACGCGCTCTTGCTTCGCGGTATCGGTAGCATTGACGCCGCACAAACAGAAAGTGCGAAAGCACGTGAACTCTCGCCTAATAAGCAGACGGTTATTATTGAACAGGGAATCGAAGCGTTCCAGCTTGGGAAGTACGCGGCTGCGCGAGAATACTTCACAGAGGCAGCGAAACTGTATCCCGGTAATAAGGACGCTGAAACCTATGTCGCGGGGTCACTCATTATGGAGGGCAACGTTACCGCTGCTAAAGCACAGCTTATGCAAACATATGGCACGACGAGCGTTAATCATCCAATTCTCCTCCTCGCGTATTACCAGATCAAGGACTGGAAAGATTTGGAAGAGATCGTGAAGCAACGGTTGCTCGAACAGAAAGATGCAACGACCGGCTACCAGCTTGCTGCTGTATATGCGCAGTCAGGTGACATGAAGGCCGCCATCGCACAGGTACGCGCAACGATGCTTGCGCATCCAGAGACCGCGGCACAGGGTCAGTCATTGCTTGGACAGTTGGGTGCGAGTTAACCCTAGAGTGACGAGGAGTACCTCCCGGTATGCGTAGCATTAATCGAGATATTGTCTCAGCATTAATTTTCTCGAAAGACGGGAAGTTATTTCAAGGAATGAAGAACCCTACTGATGGTGGAGTGTATTCCGATTGTTGGCATATTCCTGGAGGAGGTATTGATGAAGGAGAAGAAAAAATTACAGCGCTTGTGCGAGAAGTAAAAGAAGAAGTCGGTATTGATATTTCTTCGTGTCTAATTGAGTTGATCGATGACCAAGGGAAAGGAGAGGCAGAGAAAACTCTAAAAGACACTGGCGAGCGAGTTCTATGTCACATGACATTTAATGTCTATAAAGTGACCTTAGATATAGATGCTGATGACGTAGTGGTCTCGCTTGATGACGACTTGGTTACGTATCAATGGACGAAGCTGGAAGATTTGAAAACACTTAAGCTAACTCCGCCTTCAATAATGCTCTTTAAGCGTTTGGGGTATCTGAATTAAGCTATGAAGATTGAAGAAAATGTAGTTCTTGCTGAGCACACAACCTTTAAGATTGGAGGGCCTGCAAAGCTCTTTATTACGTGTGAATCGGTGGAAGATGTGGAGAATGCAGTCGCGCTCGCTCGCGAGCGCGACCTTGCAGTCTATCCGCTAGGTGAGGGAAGTAATGTGCTTGCAAGCGATGAAGCAATTGAGAAAGCAGTATTGCGCATTAGTATCCCAGGCATTACGTATGAAAAAGCTGGAGCACAGACGCGTGTCACCGTTGGTGCTGGGGTTACGTGGGATACGCTCGTGGATGATGTTACCGATAAGGGTTTGTGGGGACTGGAGAATCTTGCAGGAATTCCGGGAACGATTGGGGGAGCGGTTGTGCAAAATATCGGCGCCTACGGCGCCGTCTTTGAGGATTCGGTCATTTCTATAGAGGTATACGATCTTGCGACTAATAGCCTGCGAAATCTTTCACGCGAAGAGTGTTTGTTTGGATACCGTACAAGTCTATTCAAACAACGCGCTGGGAGCCTTATTGTTACTCATGCGACACTCGAACTTTCTGACACACCAAAACCAAGACTTGGATATCGCGATATCGAAGACTACTTTGCTGATACTCCTGCGCCAACGCTTGTTGAGATACGGAATGCGGTGCGTTCAATACGAGCAAAGAAATTCCCCGATCTTACTACCTACGGTACGGCAGGATCGTTTTTCTTGAATCCTGTATTGCCTGAAGAAGAGGCTGTACGCATTGCTGCAAAGTATCCGGGCATGCCACTCTTTCCAATGCCCGAGGGCGGGGTAAAGGTTCCTATTGCGTGGTTCCTTGATTATCGACACAACGTACTCGACATGCGAGAGGTGCGCGTGGGCAAGGCATTGGTCTGGCCAATCCAACCGCTTGTGCTCGCTAGCGAGCCGGGAGCAACCGCAGCAGACGTACAGGCACTCGCCACGCTCGTGATTGAACGCATGAAAGAAGCGACGGGCATATCTATTAGTAGGGAGGTGCAATGGTTGGCGTAATATCTTGACGGGGAATAGCACATTCGATATTCTAGTAGTAAGCCTTGAGCTTCGAGGCCTTTCGAGATTTTCTCGCGACCGCCGCCCGAAAGGGCGGCGGAAAATTTTTATACTTACGTGCCGTAAAGAGATTTAAAACCCTGTTTAATACGGGCAAAGTCGGTGTCGTCTAGTCTACCCATTTTCCTGTGTAGCCTCCTGTAATCAATGGAGCGTGCTTGATGCAGACATGCTGCAGCCTTTTGGCCTTGATGGACATAGTGCACGTACCAATTTCCATCATGTAGCTTGGTTGTTGCCGGAATCACAAAATAGAAGTTGTGTGAGAGTTTTATATAAATAATTGTTGGGCGACTAAAGATTTTACTTTTACCGTTTAATTCATGACCAACATTTTCTCCTAAATTTATCCACCACACATCACCTTCAGAGACATGCGGCGCTCTATGCAGCTTTGCATCTAACGCGCTTTTAATTCGAATCCATTCTAAAAATCTTTTCATGTGCACACGATACACAGGTAGTAATAAAATTTACGCATAAATTTTCTAAAATATTTCTGTAAAAGTTATCCACACAATTTATTTTTTGCGTACTAAAATATTTTTTGCGCGTAATAATAGATACAGAACACATTCGCGCACAAAATATTTTTTAACAGGCTTTGAAAAATATTTTGTGCGCGTGTGGGTCGAATATTAGTAGAAGTTATTTTCACTCATTGACCTATGGCAGCAAAAAAGAAGGCTCGCAAGACGGTAAAGAAGGCAGTCAAAAAGACTGTTAAGAAGACCGTCAAGAAGGCCGCAAAGAAAACTGTAAAGAAGGCAGCTAAGAAGACTGTCAAGAAAGCAGTTAAGAAGACCGCAAAGCGCAAGACAGCTAAGCGCAAGTAGTTCTCTTAGAAAAGAGCCGCTCCTAAAGGAGCGGCTCTTTTCTTTTGCATACCTTATATAGGTATGAGCTGCTTTGGAACTGGAAAATAGCCCTCAAAAAGGTATACTACGGCCTATATGGCTACTTTTCTCGGACGCATGTTTAGTGCAAATCAGTCTGCTTCTTTTGTCCGAAGCGGCAAAAGCGTTGTAGACGCTGCTCAGGCACTCTCAGGCAAGCTTGAATCGCTCACCCAGCGGGAATTGAAGGATACGCTCGCCGAAGTACGCGAGCGAACAAACGGTGTGCCAACAGAGGATACTGATATCGCCACCGTATTTGCGCTCGTACGCGAATCTGCTCGCCGCACCCTTAACCAGCGTCACTACGATGTGCAGTTGCTAGGTGGCCTCGCGCTCGCTAAAGGAAAGATTGCAGAAATGCGCACGGGAGAAGGAAAGACACTCGTTGCAACGCTTCCGGCAACACTTCGTGCACTCGCAGGCCAAGGCGTGCACCTGGTCACCGTGAACGATTACCTCGCACGCCGCGACGCGGCGTGGATGGGACAAGTCTATGACTACCTCGGCCTTACGGTTGGTGTTGTAACGTCAGGTGGCGCATTTATGTATGACGCAACGCACGTAACCCCTGAAGACGATGTGGCACAAGACCAAGAAGGTTCATTCCGTGTTATTTATGACTTCTTACGTCCAGCCACAAAGCGTGAAGCCTACGCAGCGGACATTACCTACGCTACGAACAACGAGCTGGGCTTCGACTACCTTCGTGACAATACGGCATACGATGCCTTACAGATTGTGCAGCGCGGTCACCATTTCGCTATTGTCGATGAGGTCGACTCTATTCTTATCGATGAAGCACGCACTCCGCTTATTATTTCAGGCCCATCAGGCGACGCTGAACAACTCTACGAACGCTTTGCTGCAATTGTAACGTCCTTCAACGAAGGCGAAGACTATTCTATAGACGAGAAGCAACGCGCTATACAGCTTACTGACGAAGGTATCGCAAAGGCTGAGCGCGCGCTCAATATTGAAAACCTCTACACCGAAGGCGGCATGAAGCTCGCGCACCATTTGGAGACTGCGGTAAAAGCCAAAGCACTATTTAATAAAGACAAAGAATATGTCGTGAAGGACGGCGAAGTTGTTATCGTCGATGAATTCACAGGCCGTCTCCAGGCGGGTCGTCGTTGGTCAGAAGGTCTTCACCAGGCTGTTGAAGCAAAGGAAGGCGTGCCAATTCAAAAGGAAACTCGCACGTATGCGTCCGTGACGTTCCAGAACTATTTCCGTATGTACGAAGCGCTTGCCGGTATGACCGGTACAGGCCTTTCTTCGGAAGAAGAATTTTATACCGTCTACAAGCTCGACGTGATCGTAATCCCAACGCATCGCGCTACGGCTCGTATCGATCATAACGATCTTATCTTCCAGACTAACCACGGGAAGTACACAGCGCTCGCACGTGAAGTAAAGCGATTGCATGAAAAGGGTCAGCCTGTGCTCGTTGGTACGGTCTCTATCGAAGACAATGAAGTGGTGAGTCAGTACCTCACAGACAGTAAGATTCCTCATGAAGTATTGAACGCAAAGAATCATGAACGCGAAGGCGAGCTCATCGCACAGGCAGGACGTCTCGGCCGCGTAACGGTTGCAACGAACCTTGCAGGTCGCGGTGTCGACATTAAACTTGGCGGCGTGCCAGAAAGTAAAGAAGAGCATGAACAGGTTCTTGCTGCAGGCGGTTTGTTTGTGGTTGGTACGGAGCGTCACGAAGCACGCCGCATCGATAACCAGTTGCGTGGTCGTTCGGGTCGCCAAGGCGACCCGGGTGAGACGCAGTTCTATGTATCTCTCGAAGACAAGCTCATGCGTGTCTTTGCCAACGACATGCTTAAACGCGTGATGGGCACCTTTAAGATTGCAGAAGACGAGCCAATTGGCAGCGGCATGATTAGCAAGTCGCTCGAGACCGCACAGAAGCGTATTGAAGGCTTTAACTTCGACTCCCGTAAGCAAGTGCTCGCATACGATGACGTACTCAACACGCAGCGTCTTTCTATCTATCGCTCCCGCATGATTGCGCTTCTTGGTACGGATGAAGAGATCGCAAATCTTGTGCTTGAAATGGCTGGTGAGAATGAAGATGCGAAGGCTGCGTACGACGCAAAGCTCGCAGAATTTGGTCCGCAGCTATGGACTGGCCTCCTTCGTCGCCTCATTCTCCAGATCACTGACGCCTTCTGGCTCGAGCATTTGGAATACATGGATTATCTCCGTCGTAGCGTATCGCTCCGTGCATACGGTCAGCGAGACCCGTTAATTGAATATCGTCGTGAAGGTCTGCACAAATTCCAGGACATGCAGGCTGGTATCGCAGCACAAGTGCGCGAGGCGCTACCGCGTCTAGCGCCTGCCGACGAATCTCGCATCCTCGCTGAAGAAGCAAAGACCCGTGCGCAACTCGTACTCACTGGCGCTGAAGATGGTTCTGACGCTGCACCCCAGGCACCCATGGTAAAAGAAGGTCCTCAATACGAGCGCAATGATACCGTCACCATCAAGAAGGGAGAGGAAACTCAAACCCTCAAATACAAGAAAGCTGAGAATCTTCTTGAGCAAGGTTGGACGATCGTGAGTTAGACAAAGGCATTTTTGTATAGTAGAATGCATAGAACGTAGTCATAGCTGACTACTTTTCTATTTTTATGGCATTCATCGACGAAGTAACTATTCACGCTAAAGCCGGCAAGGGTGGTGATGGCGTCGTGCGCTGGCTCCACATGAAAGGCCTCGAAAAGGGAGGCCCTGCGGGTGGCGATGGAGGTCGCGGCGGCGACGTCGTGGTTGAAGGTGTTCGCGACCTCGGGGCACTTGCTACCTACCAGTTCTCGAAGAAGTTTAATGCTGAGAACGGATTCCCAGGCGAGAACAACAATAAGCATGGTGCAGATGGCAAGAGCGTAACGCTCAAGGTGCCTGTGGGTACCCTCGTAAAGAACGGCACGACCAAGGAAGTCTTTGAAGTTCTGGAGGAAGGGCAGCGCATTGTGGTCTTTAAGGGTGGTAATGGCGGTCTCGGTAACCCTTACTTTAAGGGTGCAACCAACCAAAATCCTGAACAATCTACGCCAGGCAAGATAGGTGGTTCAGGCGAGATTCACTTCACGCTCAAGATTATTGCTGATGTTGGGCTCGTTGGATTCCCGAATGCAGGTAAATCATCTCTCCTAAACTCGCTTACCCGAGCTCGTTCAAAGGTGGGTGCCTATCCTTTTACTACGCTCGACCCCCATCTCGGTGATTTATACGGTTACCTTATCGCGGACATCCCAGGACTTATCTCGGGAGCCTCGAGTGGCCGAGGTTTGGGTTCAAAGTTCCTACGCCACATTGAACGTACCGTACTTATTGCACATCTTGTCTCGGCTGAGCAAGAAGACCTCGCCAAAAGCTATGGTGAGATACGAACGGAGCTAGAATCCTTCGGTAAGGACTTGGCAGGGAAGAGAGAGATTGTCGTGCTTTCAAAAGTAGACCTTCTCACGCCAGAAGAACTAGCCGAGAAAATGGCACTGCTCAAAGAAGTCAGCGGCAAGCCAGTCTACGCACTTTCCATAATCGATGAGGACCTCCTCAAAGCGTTTTCAGACAACCTGGTCCAGGAGCTTCGTGCGACCAAAGAGCCTACGATCACCGAGGCAAGCTAAGTTGCCACCACTCGACCCCCAGTTAGTAACAGTTGCGCTATGGCTACCCCATAGCGCACCACAAGGGCACTTCAAATCCCTAACTCGCAAGGGATTGCTCGCAAGGGATTTTGGTCGCATACTGCTTTAACACATGACCTATCGCCCAACTATCGGCCTCGAAGTACACGCAGAATTGGCTACGGAGACCAAGATGTTCTGTCGTTGCAAGAACGATCCCGAAGCTTCAGAGCCGAATACAAACGTCTGCCCAGTCTGCCTCGCACACCCGGGCACACTTCCTGCTGCAAATCGCGATGCCATCCATCGCGTACTTCGCGTTGGCGCAGCACTCGGTTCCAAACTCGCCGACTACAGCGAGTTCGATCGTAAGTCATATTTTTACCCGGACATTCCGAAAGGATATCAGATCACCCAGTACGAATATCCATTCGTCGCCGGAGGTGAACTCGCAGGAGTCGCTATCACTCGCGTGCACTTGGAAGAAGACACCGCCCGTTCGTCTCACGAAGGTGCCGGTAATACCAGTGAAGTAGATTTCAATCGTGCCGGTGTTCCACTCATGGAGCTTGTGACCGAACCGGTCATTCACGATGCAAAGACTGCAGGAAATTTTGCACGTGAACTTCAGCAGCTTTTGCGTACGCTTGGAGCATCGCATGCAAATCTCGAGAAAGGCGAAATGCGCATCGAGGCAAACATCAGTGTTTCGAAAGATGACACGTTTGGTACAAAAGTTGAAGTGAAAAATTTGAACTCATTCCGTTCAGTGGAGCGTGCCATCGAGTTTGAAATCGCACGTCAGTCGAAGCTTCTCGATGAGGGAGGGAAGGTGTTGCAGGAGACGTGGGGTTGGGACGAAGTAAAACAGGAAACCTTCCGTCAGCGCTCAAAGGAGGGTAGTGCAGACTACCGTTATTTCCCCGAGCCAGATCTCCCGAAGATTCTTCGCAGCGACATTCCTGAATGGAGCGATGAGGCGCTCAAAGCATCATTGCCAGAACTTCCTGCTTCAGTACGCGCACGTTACCTAGCACTTGGCATGAAAGACGACGATGCGATTTTCGTTGCGTACGACACGACACGGCGTGAATTCTTTGATGGAGTGATTGCGGAACTTGGTGACGATACAAGTACACACACGCTCGCAATAAATTATTTTATTTCTGATTTGAGTGGGCTTGCTGCAAATGTAACAACTGACACAGAGAGAAGTACTGCGACATATGGTGGTGTAACGTCAGAATCTTTTGCAGCACTTATTCGCATGGTGAAAGAAAATAAACTATCGTCACGTGGCGCAAAAGATGTGCTCGCTCTCATGTTTGAGAAAGGAGGCGACCCTGAAGCGATTGCACAAGCGGAAGGTCTCATGCAGGTGAGTGATCCAGCAGCACTTGAGGCTGCAGTGCGTGGGGTCATTGAGGCCAACCCAGGCGTCGTAGAGGAGTACAAGGCAGGCAAGGAGGCGGGTCTTCAGTTCCTTGTTGGGCAGTCCATGAAGGCAACCAAGGGAGCCGGCAACCCAGCACTGTTGAAGGAGCTTCTTTTAAAGGAGTTGGCGTAGAGAAAACCGAAAACGTTAGTCACAAAAGAGCGACTGAGTCGCTCTTTTGTGTTTTCTATTACCGCAATCGAGGGATACGAAGAGTCGTTTGCAACCCTGTTGATAGCAGTGTTAGTCGAGACAAGAAACCTATATACTATCTATATGGATGAAATAACTATTCTCGACAAGACGTACATCTCGTCAAAGCGTGCAGCAGAAATTACTGGATATGCAAAGGATTACGTAGGGCAGTTGTGCCGCGAAGGGCACGTAGATGCAAAGATGGTCGGTCGTAGTTGGTACGTCTTCGAGCCCTCCATTCGCAAGCATCGCTTTGGTGAAGAGGCTGTAGTAGAAGAGGTGGCCCAGTCTGAGTCTGAGATACAGGAAGATAGTGCGTCTGTTGAAGCAGAAACACCTGTGTGGGAGCCTTCTGTATACAAGTCAGAAGCGGTAGACATGATCCCGGAGCTAGAAACAGTCGCTCAAACCTCTCAAAGCATCTCAGAAGACACGCACGCTACTCTTACTGACATGCAATCAGCGTGGCGCGAGTGGTTTGATCGGAAGCAAGAAGCCCGAATCGAAGCTCCTGAGCCTGAGTTATCGCTTCCAAGTGCGTACGATGATACCGAACTGCTCATTGAGGCACCAAAAGCTTTTGAATATGAGGCAGGCGAAGCATTGGAAGCTGTAAACGAGGACGAATTTTCGATACCAATTCATAAAATGCAGACCGCAGAAGAGGATTCATTCCGTGAAGAGGAAGAAAATGATGATTATCAGGCCCCCGAGACGACTCCTGACAGTGATTACGAGTCAGAATATGTCGTTCCTATACAACGCATTGCACAAGCACCCGTACAGGCAGTACGTTCAGAGGCATACGTAGCTCCTGAGCGTCCCATGGGAACGATACGTAAGGAGAAGATCATTAAGCGCAAAACAAAGCGTACAAAGGCAGGGAAGCGAGGCGCCCGCACCAATGCTCCAATCATTGCCGGCTTAGTGGCGGTAGCAATGATCTCGCTCGCAATTGCAGCAGTTGGAACAGGATATGTAGAACGATATTTGAGTGGTCACGTTGTAAATAATCCCGTTGTTAATTTTCTCGTTGGAGACACGGAGTTCAAGCGATAAATATATAGTAAACAAATAAAAGATTTCTTGTCTCGTTGAAACAAGAAATCTTTTATATAGTTATACAATAACGCTCGCGGTGCTGCGGGCGTTATTGTTTTATCTAGGTACTAATAAATGCAAATGATTCGCATTTATCGGCTAGACATAATTTCAGATGCTCTCAAGGTAGCCTACACATTGATAAATAACGACAGAATGGCGATTTTTGTTTATGTTTGCAACAAAGTGGCTCAAAGTATCAGCAAAGTTCATTAAAAGTTGTTGCTAAGAGGATCTTAACCCACTGAATATTTACTGGTAGAAAATGCACAAAGTAGGAAATAGAAAACCTGTGACCGAATGCGCGAATAATTAAAAATATTTCAGTATCACTACTTTGAACGATATAGCTAGTAAATACTAGGCTTTTCGATATGTTTCACGGCAACTATTTGGGCCTGTATCAGCATAAAATTTTCGCGAGCACGATAGAAATTTCATTTTTAGAGGCCCCAAAGAGCTTTTTCGAGGCGCTACGATGCTCTGTACGCGATCTTTGTGAGCATAGATGCGTCTTTGTTTGCGCACATCCATCACAAAAAGTTTGTACTGGTGAAAATTTATTGCTAAGTACGTACGAGAAAAATATTTTAGAAATGCACATGAAAAAATAATACGTTTTATCCCCAAACACTATGCGAGGTATTACGATATAGCTTGGTATTATTTAGGTAATTCGGATATCCGACATGCCTGATCTTTCTAAAAACCAAATCTCCACTTCGTTAGTCTCAACGAAAATAGCTTCGGAACTTTCCGGATATAATTCTGACTATCTCGGTCGTGTGTGTCGTGAAGGAAAAATTAAAGGCACACAAGTTGGGCGCGCATGGCTCATCGATAAAGAATCTCTCTTACAGTTTGTAGAATCTCAACAGGAGCGAAAGCGTGAACTTGCACAACAAACCGCAAAAGTTCGTGAGCAAGAATATAAGACGGCAAATAAGACAACGCCGGTTTTTGATGGCGTAAAAAATGCGACGCAAAAAGCTACACAGAAAGCCACTGAAGCAGCGCGTGCCGTTATTTCACCAATACAACGCTCACATTTTTCAGGATCTGCGCGAGGAGTGCAACGTGCACATGCGACACGCGTAAACCGGCCACTTGTTGCCGCAGCAGTCGCTCTCGTGTTCACTGCTGGAACGGCATACGCGTCTACCGCACCACAGCTTCAAGAAATGCTCGCGCGCATGCCAGAAAATATTCAGCATGTTGCAGATGCCGTAATGCGTCCGCGTGTTATTGATGATTCATTCCGCATTACTGATGCAACGCCCGCGCAAAAAATAGTTGCAGCAGAATTCGCTGTTCCGAATGCAAAAAATATTTCACGCGGATTTGCATACGCAACGGGAGCTAAGTCGAACACGTACGCACAAACATTTGCTGCTGCTTCTGTAGGTGATTCGAATAACTCTGACGCAACGTTCGCATCGCACTTTAGTACTGAAGAAAATGCGCGCGTGGCACACACGCGCATTGCGCTGGTCACTGATGCTATCGCACATCCTTCGCACATGGCTGTCTCACTCGTACAGGGATACGTGCAGACGGGTGCGAACATTTTTGCGACTGCACACACTATCGGCGACACATACCTCGCGATGGTGTACGGGGTCGCTGACTCATCACTTGCAACAGCTGCAGTCGCACGCGACGTTGTCGCTAACGCTCCAACAAATACGAACGCACTTCTCGCGCTCTACGAGCGCGGCACATACGCATGGGTTGATGCGTCACACACCGTTGCAGAAGTGTCTGCAGGAACCATATACAACACCGGTGGCACAATCGGCGGGCTCGCAACGGCAGCGCCAGGAGCAATCGTGCATGCGCGCGAAGCACTTGCGAATGCATGGGTAGATCGCTCGCTCGCGCTCGCGAATGCTGCAGCTGATTCACAGACTGCTGCAGGAACCAAAGCACTTGCCGTTGCAGATAGCATCGGTAGTAGCTATCTCGGTGCAGTTGACACTTCTGGCAACGTCGTCGGAGGAGCACTTGCAAGCGCAGTAGCGGCACTACCAAATGCATCAGAAGTCTCGCCCGTGATATCGGCTCCTGCACAGCAGGCCGTAGCTACTGCACAAAATGCAGGACACACCCTTGCTGCTGCAGTGCCTGCCATGCCAGAGCACGTATCGTTCTCAACTATTAGTGACCTCACCCAGGACACCATGCTCGGCATGGCGGGGAAGGTTATGGCGTGGGCAGACACCAACAGCGGCAACACACAGAGTGCAAGCGTGATTTCATTCGCCCCAATCTCATGGCAGCGCACCATTCAGCGTATCTTTGTTGCAGGCGGCGAAATCGCACAGGCACTCGTACACGCAAGCGTTCGCGCTATCGCTGATACCTTCTCACTTCCGGGAGCGTTCTCGCCTGAGCTCGCTGTTGTGCCGTTTGGTCCGACGCAGACCATCGCACTTCCTCAGCCAACAAACCTCGGCGGAGCAAATGGCGTTGCGCTCGGAAATGACAGTTCATCGGCAAGCGGTTCATACACGGGCGGTGCAACAGGACCCACAACGTACATTCAGAACATCATCAACAACTTCAGCAAAGATGCATTTGGTACATCGTTCAACGACGCTGTGCTCGCAATCGTTGGACCCTACGTGCAGCACAGCATCGACTCCGCAATCGGAAGTGTTCGTAGCAATGGAGGAGGCGGAACGACCGTCGTAACGGGATCAACACCCGCAAACGTCGTGGTCCAAGGGGGATCGGCATCACTCGCATCACTTGATGTCAGCGGTTCAACAACACTCAATACTCTTACGACGACAGGAGTGACAACGCTCGCAACAACAACCGTAAACGGTGACTTGAATATCACCGGCACCATTTCTGCAGGCTCACTCGCAGTATCTTCCATCACCTCAAACGGTCCGGTTATCGCGCCGTACTTCACAGCAACGTCTACTGTCGCAACTTCAACATTCCCAAATCTTGCTGCAACGAATGCTGACATAACAAATGCAACACTCGGCAACGCAACATCTACCAATTTCTTTACGACAAATCTTTCAGCAGCCGCAGCAAATATTACGAATGCCGTCTTCGGTTCATTCGTCGCAAACCTTGCGAACATCACGAGTGCAACTATTACGAATCTCACCGGCACCAACTCACAGTTCGTAAACAGCACGACGACGAATGCAACAACCACAAATCTCTTCGCAACGAATGGCGTTATCAACAACGCAACATCTACTAATCTTTTTGCAACAAATGTTTCCGGTACGAATGCAACATTCGGTAACGCAACAACTACGAATCTCTTCGCAACGATTGCAAGCGCGGTGACTGGTTTCTTTGACAACCTCTTTGCAACAAATGCTCAGTTCGTAAATTCCACCACGACGAATGCGACGACGACCAACTTCTTCGCGACGAATGGTTTCATCAATACGCTTGCGTCCGCAGTTGCAAACATCGCAAGCGCCGTCATCACAAACCTCACCGGCACCAACTCGCAGTTCGTAAACAGCACAACGACTAATTCCGTTGCAACTAATGCAACGACTACGAATCTCACTGCAACAAATGCTTCGCTCACAAATGCGCTCATTACGAACGGTACTTCAACAAATTTTGCTGCGACAAATCTTACCGGTACCAACGCACAGTTCACGAATGCAACGAGCACTAATTTCTTTAGCACGCTGGGCAGCTTCACCAATGCTATCTTCGGTTCATTTGTTGCAACACTTGCAAACATCACAACGGCAACAATCACAAACCTAAGTGGCACCAACTCAGTATTCGTAAATGCAACAACGACCAATGCCACGACTACGAATCTCTTTGCAACGAACGCAACCACGACAAACCTGGTTACTTCGAACCTCACCGGTACCAGTGCGCAATTCACTCATGCAACCACGTCAGACTTCGCTGTTACCGGTACCGTCGGATCAAATCTCATTCCTTCGCTGAACAACCAGTACGACATTGGTTCGCCAGGTGCTACGTGGAGTAATGGATACTTCGACAGCATCCATGTTGCTAATTTCTTTGTGGCCTCAACGTCAATCGACGGAACAGCCTCAAACGTATTCAGTATTAACTCTGATAATGCGACCGCCGATACTGAAGATTCATCGATCTCCTTTGATCGTGGAAGCATCTCACCGAATGCACTGCTCACTTGGAATTCAACCCTCGATCGCTTCGAATTTAATATGCCGGTTCAGGCACCAAGCCTCACGGCCTCTACAACCTTTACGCTTGGAACATCAACGTTTAGTTCATTGCTCGGCGCGGGCCTTTCGAATGTCGGTGGTGCGCTTACGGTTACGGTCTCAACAACATCGCTTGCTCTTGATTCCTCGTACTTCAAGCAGGGAGGAAATAGCTTTGGTTCTACGGCAATTCTGGGTACAACCGACAACAATTCTCTCAATATACTCACGAATAACTCGGTGGCGGGCACATTCCTCGCCAATGGATTCCTTGGACTCGGCACAACGTCGCCTGTAGAGCGCCTCTCTGTGGCAGGGAATGCCCTTATTTCCGGAAGCCTTAAGGCTGCTTCACTCATCACCACAGGGAATGCAAATGTTAACTCGCTCACCATTGGCTCGCTCTCAGGTTTCCTCAAAGCAACAGCCGGTGCCGTAAGTACCGCACTGGTAGACCTTTCTACGGACGTAACGAGCACACTTCCTGTTGGTAACGGCGGCACCGGCGCGACGTCTCTCACGGGTCTTTTGGTAGGTAACGGCACCGGTGCCTTCACCGCCACGACCCTTTCTTCGGGCATTGCATCGCAAATAAGCGACGAAACAGGCACGGGCGCTCTCGTATTTGCCACATCACCAACCTTTGGCGGCACTGCAATCTTCAATAACGTTACGGCAACGAGTGCGACGAGCACAAACTTCGCTTCAACAAACACTGCAATCACGAATCTAACCGCAACCAATCTCACGGTTGGTGGTTCAACATTCACCTCACTCCTTGGCAGTGGTCTTGCAAACGTTGGTGGTGTACTTACTGCTACAACGTCAACCAGTACGCTTGCCCTTGATTCTCAGTACTTTAAACAGGGAGGCAATGCCTTTGGTGCCCTTGCTACACTTGGCACCACCGACAACAACGCACTAATCTTTGAAACCAATAGTCTTGAGCGAATACGAATAAACACCTCAGGCCAGCTCGTTTCAAACATTGCTTCATCTGCTGGCACACCAGCGTTTACATGGAGCAGTGACCTCACCACGGGTCTCTTTCATCCTGCGATAAACCAGATTGGCTTTAGCACTGGTGGTATACAGCGTGCAGTGATTGATGGAAATGGAAATCTTGGCCTTGGAACCACCACGCCATTCGCAAAGCTCACCATCATAGGCGATCTCTCCCTCAGCGGCGGCATTTACGATAACAACCTGACTCGCGGAACGCTTGGTCAAATCCTTCAGACCACCGGCACCGGCGTGCAGTGGGTAGGTACGAGCACCCTTGGACTTCAACCAGCAGGAAACTACATCACGGCACTCACGGGCGATGTATCAGCGAGTGGCCCTGGCTCAGCGGCTGCTACACTCGCAACGGTTAACTCGAATACCGGCTCGTTTGGCTCTTCAACGGCTATTCCAACATTCACCGTTAATGGGAAAGGTCTGATTACTGCTGCTGGGTCTGTAGCGGTCATCGCTCCCGCAGGAACGCTCACAGGCACGACGCTCGCAAGTAATGTTGTGTCTTCTTCACTCACGAGCGTAGGTACGCTCACCGCCTTGACCGTCTCAGGTGCTACTACTCTTGGAAATCTCACTGCAGCACTTGCAACGACCACTTCACTCACGACAACCAACTTTATATTGGGTGGATCTACCTTCACAAGCCTTTTGGGCAGCGGCCTCTCAAATGTCGGTGGTACGCTCAGTGTCTCTACATCATCACTTGCGCTCGACACCACGTACTTTAAGCAAAACGGAAATTCATTCGGCGCAACCGCTTCGCTTGGCACAAACGATAATAATGATCTCGTCTTTAAAACCAATAGTCTTGAACGTCTACGCGTAAACACCTCTGGCCAGCTCGTTTCAAACATTGCTTCAGCAGCAGGTACACCAGCATTTACATGGACTAGTGACCTCACCACGGGTATCTTCCACCCAGCGAACAACAACGTTGCTATCAGCACGGGCGGTATTGAACGTTTGCGTGTTGATGGTAACGGATTCATTGGTGTCGGAACAACGACGGCATCTCGAACGCTTACGGTCGCAGGCGACATTGGCCTCACCGGTGCACTCTATGCGGGCAATACCTCTGCAGGAACAGCCGGGCAGATTCTTCAGACTACAGGGACTGGAATTCAATGGACCTCAACCTCGACTCTTGGACTTCAGCCTTCTGGAAACTACATCACCGCACTTACTGGTGACATCAGCGCAACTGGTCCTGGCTCGGCAGCGGCAACACTCGCAACAGTGAACTCAAACACTGGTTCATTTGGTTCTTCCACAGCGATACCAACCTTCACGGTTAACGGAAAAGGTTTGATTACTGCTGCAGGAACGGTTGTGGTGATTGCTCCTGCTGGCACACTTACAGGAACGACACTTGCAAGCAATGTCCTTGCGTCCTCTCTGACTTCGGTGGGCACATTAAGCAGCCTCACCGTGTCAGGCACGAGCGCGCTTGGGAACCTGACCGCAGCGCTTGCAACAACGACGTCCCTTACAACAACGAACTTTATACTCGGAGGCTCAACCTTCACGTCGCTTCTTGGTACAGGACTCGTTAATACCGCAGGAGTACTTTCTATTTCAACCTCGTCTCTCGCGCTTGATACTAATTATTTCAAACAAGGAGGCAATTCATTTGGCGCTACAGCTCAGCTCGGTACCATCGACAATAACGATCTTGTCTTCCAAACAAATAACGTTGAGCGTCTTCGTATTAACACCTCAGGCCAGCTCGTTTCAAACATTGCTTCAGCAGCAGGTACGCCAGCATTTACATGGACTAGTGACCTCACCACGGGTATCTTCCACCCCGCTTCCAACAACATCGGCTTCACAACAGGTGGCATTCAACGTGCGGTGATTGATGGCAATGGAAACCTTGGGGTTGGTACTTCGTCACCAAGTGCACGACTTACGGTTAAAGGTGTAGGCACAACCACAGGGATAAACTTCCAGACAACGAACTCAAACAACGCAGCACTTTTTACGATTCTTGATAATGGAAATGTAGGAATTGGCACCACATCTCCTGTTGTAGCCCTACACTTGGCCAGCAGCACTGCAAGCACACAACTACGAATTGAAAGCGGTCAAAATACTGGTCTTGCACGAATTCAGTTTTTAAACGATCTCGGCACTACCGCGTCGGTTGCTTATACAGGTTCTGCAAATGCTAATACGGCTATCTTTAGTATTCCAGATCAGCTTTACCTTAACGGAGCAGGAACAGGGGGTGTGACAATTAATGCAGGCGGTGCTTCCGGCGTGATTCGTTTTGCTACCGGAGGAACCGCTTTTTCAAATGAACGTTTGCGCATTGATGCTGCAGGTAACGTTGGTATTGGTTCAACAACACCACTCTCAACCTTGAGCGTCACCGGCACGGGAATCACAAACCCCTTCACCATCGCGTCATCGAGTGGCTTGTCACTATTTAGTATCAATCCTTCCGGAGCTGCGCTCTTTAATAATCAAGCAGGCTCAATCGGAACGGTGCTGCAGTCATTCGGTGCAGGCGCAGCACCTCAGTGGGTTTCTACCTCAACCCTCGGCTTCGCCTCCGGCACTTCGCTTGGCTCCGCAAATCAAGTCGCGTACTACAACTCCTCCGGCGTACTTGGCGGCACCGCAGGCTTCATCTTTGACGGCACAAACCTCTCTGTCGGAGGCACTATCACCGCAACTGGCCAGCATATCGGCATCGGCGGCACGGGTGCTGCTGGCACGCCCTCATATACCTTTGCGTCTGACCTAACAACCGGCATATTCCATCCTGCCTCCAACAATATCGGCTTCTCAACCGGCGGCATACAGCGTGCAGTGATTGATGGGAATGGAAACTTCGGCATCGCCACCACGTCGCCTCTCGCAAAGCTCGATGTCTACGGCACCGCTGGCACAGCTGATATTTTCGCTATCTCGTCATCGAGTAACGCGCGGCTATTCACGGTTACAAGCGGTGGCAATGTCGGTATTGGCACATCGTCGCCCGCGACAAAGCTCAGCATTCAAGCAGCTGCGCCATCAATCACTCTCAATAACACGACGAGCGGCGGAAGCGCATTCCTAATTCGAAACGGCAGTATCGGCAACACCAGGTTCGATATCTTCGACGCGAAGAATAATATCTCAATGCTCACCATTGATCGTAATGATGGTAATGCCGGGCAGGTTATGATCGGAACGTCGAGCAACTCGGCTCCAGGTAACAACAGCCGCCTCTTTGTGTATGGGGGAGCCAATGGTGCAAACATTGACATGATGGGCGATCCAAGTCTCTCCGGCGGCATCGGTGACCAGTCACAGGTCGAAGCTGAAGGTGCAGACTGGGGACTCGGCGCTTTGGGCAATACAAACTCAATTGCCATCCGTTACTTCGGTAACTCATTCCCGAACGCTCTTGGTAACTGGGCTGGTGTTACGACGCACAATACGGGCGTACTCGACTTTGGTACCGCAAGCAACGCCGTTATTCGCACCTCAACCTCAACACCAATAATTGTAGGAATAAACAACGTCGAAACACTTCGCTTCACGTCACTGGGTCTCAGTATCGGTACTACTTCTGCATTTGCTGCACTCACACTTGGTGGAGATCTCTCAATCAGTGGCGGTATCTACGACCGTAGCGCAACGCGTGGTACGTCAGGACAAATCCTTCAGACCACTGGCACCGGCGTGCAGTGGGTAGGTACGAGCACACTTGGGCTTCAACCGGCAGGAAACTACATCACCGCTCTCACCGGAGACATAACCGCAACTGGCCCTGGTTCCGTTGCAGCAACACTCGCAACAGTGAACTCAAACACTGGTTCATTTGGTTCCTCGACAGCCATTCCAAACTTCACGGTGAACGGAAAGGGACTCATCACCGCCGCAGGTTCAAGCGCGGTGATTGCTCCTGCAGGTACGCTCACCGGCACAACGCTTGCTAGCAACGTAGTGTCGTCATCTCTTACCTCAGTCGGTACACTTACCGCCTTGACCGTCTCAGGTGCTACTACTCTTGGAAATCTCACTGCAGCACTTGCAACGACCACTTCACTCACGACAACCAACTTCATCCTCGGCGGGTCTACCTTCACAAGCTTGCTCGGCACTGGACTTGTGAATACTGGCGGCACACTCACGGTCTCAACTACTTCAAACGCTCTTGGTTTTGATACCACGTATTTCAAACAAAACGGCAATGCCTTCGCAGGCCTCGCTACGCTCGGCACGACCGACAGCAATGCCCTTCGATTCATTACGGGTGGTACTGAGCGTGCACGATTTGATACGAGTGGGAACTTTGGTATCGGCACAACAACCCCTAACTCGCTCCTTGAAGTTTCAGGTTCTGATACAAGTACAGCACTTACGACATTCGATCCTGCGGTAGCACTATCAATAGTCAACCGCAGCACAACGAACAATACATTCGCAGCACTTGCATTTCGAACCCAGGATCTGACTAATAATTCAGCGACTTCGACCGCACAGATTCTCGGAATTAACACTTCACACACAGCGGGTAGGGCATCTGGAGCACTGGCTTTCCAGACCCTAAACTCGGGAGTCCTTTCAGAAGTCATGCGTATCACGAACACAGGTCGTGTTGGTATAGGAATTACAATTCCAACGTCTATCCTTAGCGTATTTGAAGCTACACCGACTGTTTCTACCACCACGACTGGAACTTCGGCGACGTCGTTACTCACCATCAACGGCGGTTTCGGTGGCGACACATCTTCAAGCGGTTCGTCGGTATTTGCCGGCAATGGCGCGACAATTACCCTTGTAACGGGAACCGGTGGAAGTGTAACGGGTAATCCTACTACTGGTTTCGCTGGGACAGGAGGAGACTTTATAGTATCGGCCGGTGCCGGAGGTCAAATAACAGGACTGCCAACGAGCGGCACGGGCGGAGCCGGCGGTAGCATCAATCTCACTGCCGGTGGTGGAGGCCAAGGTTTTACTGCGGATGGTATCGCAGGTAACGTCAACATTACGGGCGGCGTATCAGCGTCAGGTGTTGGTGGTGCAGGCACAGGTGGCGGATACGTTTCTATTAGCGGTGGAGCGGGCGGAGGATCGGGTCTTAACGGTGGCAATGTCTACGTCTTCGGTGGAGGCCCAGGCTTCGCAAGTTCAGCAGGTAATGTGGTGCTCGGTTTGAATCCGAGCGGAACCGTACGCGCAAATATCGGTGTCGGCACCTCTTCACCCGTTGCGAAGCTCGATGTATACGGTACCGCAGGAACTGCAGACATCTTCGCGATTTCGTCATCGAGCAATTCACGGCTTCTCACCATCTCAAGCGCCGGTTTTGTTGGCATCGGCAGTTCAACACCATCAAAGACTCTCTCCATTACGGGTGATCTTTCGCTTTCCGGCGGCTTCTTTGACTCACTTTCTTCCTCGGGAAGTAATGGTTTTGTTTTGCAGTCAACGGGCAGCGCCACTAAATGGGTCGCTACGAGCACTCTCGGCTTTAGCTCTGGAGGTGGCGCTACTGCGGCAGGTACCAGTGGCCAAGTTGCGTACTTCAATGGCGCAAGCTCATTAGTCGGTACCTCAGGGTTTACGTTTGATGGAACCAACCTAAGCGTCGGAGGCACTATCACTGCAACCGGCCAGTACATCGGCATTGGTGGCACCGGTGTTCCAGGCACACCGTCGTACAGCTTCACCGGAGATCTCACCACGGGTATCTTCCATCCTGCTGCAAACACTCTTGCGTTTAGTACTAACGGTACCGAACGTGGCCGCTTTGATTCAGCAGGGAACTTTGGTATCGGCAGCAGCACCCCGCTCTCAACACTGAGCGTAAGCGGCACCGGTACCACGAACCCATTTACGGTTGCATCGTCGAGTGGTAACTCACTCCTTACTGTGCTGTCGAATGGAAATGTTGGTATTGGAAGTTCAACCCCAAACTATCTGCTCTCTGTTGCAGGGCAAACACTTATCGGATCCGCAGGTTTCCCTACGGGGTCATTAGGCGCAACATTCAACACCTACACTACTGACTTGAATACCTTCTCGCTTGGCAGTAGTTTTCAATCTACAGGCTCAATCAATGCTGCCGGTTCGTTCCAATCACTTCAATTCAACGTTACGGACAGTGGAGGAAATAATGTGAATACCATGCAAGGTCTTAATGGCTTGGCGGTTAAGAGTACATCAGGAAGTGTAACGGCTTTGATTGCGATACAAGCAAGCCCGCGTCTTACGGGTACTGCGACTGCGATTACTATGGAAGGGTATCGTTCCCAGGTTCGCACCCCCGCAGGCACAGCAGCGAGTACGACTATTGATTTCAGCGCAACTGCAGCGACAAGCGGAGGCGTAATAACAAGTGCGTATGGAGTTAGGGTTGTTTCAAAGAAAGTAACTGGTGTAGTAACGGGCTATGGTATTGGTACTGACGGTGCCACAGACCTCAACTACTTCATGGGTAGTACGGGTGTTGGTACCACCTCGCCTGCAGCAAAACTTGATGTATACGGAGCCGCTGGTACTGCCGACATCTTTGCTATCTCGTCGTCGAGTAATTCACGACTCCTTACGGTTACGAGCTCGGGGAACCTTGGTATCGGCACCTCTACTCCGTCTAAGAAACTTACTGTTTCGGGAGATGAATATCTCACGGGCGGGTTCTTTGATAGCACATTCTCAGCGGGAACGCTCGGCATGGTTCTTCAGTCAACGGGGACAAGTACTCTGTGGGTCGCCACCTCTACTCTCGGCATCTCAGGCACTAACTACTTTACGAACTCGGGAGCTTCCACGTATTTGAGTACAGGTACGAATCTTGGTATCGGTACATCGACACCGGCCGCACGACTCGATGTCTATGGCGTTGGAGGCACCGCGGACATCTTTACCATTTCGTCGTCGAGCAACTCACGACTTCTGACGGTTACGAGTTCAGGTAATCTCGGTGTTGGTTCATCATCACCCTTCGCGCGCCTTACCGTTGCAGGAAGTGGTACTACTGCAGCGACCACGAACTTCCAGACCACGAACTCTTCTAACTCACCGCTCTTCACTATTCTTGATAATGGCAACGTGGGCATTGCAACATCAACGCCAGCTGATCGTCTTGCAGTCACGGGCGGCAATATTGTTCAGACCGTAAGTACGGGAGCCTCTGTAAAGGGCACGCTCATCAATAGCGCGTTTGCGGGTGGTATTGGCGTGGTAGTGTCGGGCAAGTACGCGTACATCGCTGCGAGTAGCGCGAGCGCCGTGAGTATCGTCGATATTTCAAACCCTACAGCACCGACACTCGTTGGTAGCGTTGTTGACGCTACCAACCTTGCCGGTGTCTTTGGTATCGCGGTGTCGGGCAAGTACGCGTACGTTACTGCCAACAATAACCAGCGCGTAACGGTTGTCGATATCAGTAATCCAAAGGCGCCGGTTGTCGTAAGTAACCTGAGCGATTCCACGAACCTCTCGCAGCCGCGCGGCATTGTCGTTTCGGGCAAGTACGCATATGTCGGAGCAACGGCAAATAACCGCATAACCGTAGTCGACATCAGTAATCCGTACGCGCTCAAAGTCGTTGGTACCATTCAAGATGCAACGAACCTCGCAGGAACGGACGGTGTCTTTATACAAGGAAAATATTTGTACACAACACCGAAGGACGGAAACATGATGAGTATCGTGGACATTAGTAATCCTGCTACGCCGGTGCTTGTGGGCCATAGTACTAACGACGCAACCAATACCAACAACCCTCATGATGTGTACGTGGTGGGGAAATATGCGTACGTGGTTGCACAGAGCTCGCATTCATTCACGATTTTCGACATATCAGACCCAACTTCACCAACACGCATTACAACCCTTATCGACGGCACTAATCTCGCTTCCCCTAAGCACGTGTATGTGGCGGGTCGCTATGCGTACGTAACGGATAACGGCAACAGCCGTCTTACCACGATTGACATCAGTAATGCCGCGGCTCCTGTTGTTGTGGGGTCGATAGCTGACGGAACGAATCTCGTACAGGCTCGCGGTATCTTTGTAACGGGCAAGTATGCGGTTATTGCGATGAACACAGGTGTGTCGGTTATGAGCGTCGATGGTATCGACTCTCCGGGCGGAAGTTTCGGCAACGTAAGTGCACAGACTCTCGTTGCCACGTATGACGCACAGATTGGCGGCAGCATCTTTGCAAACGGATCGTTGAACGTGGGCGGTGGCATTAAATCTGATGGCGCGCTTAGCGTGCTCGGTGGCGGTATCACTGCAAGCACGTCGGCAGCGGACTTCCGCAATGCAAGCGGCACACCGCTCTTGCTCGTGCGTAACGACGGCAACGTAGGAATTGGCACTACCACACCAGGCTCACAGCTCACTACGACCGGCACCGTGCAGTTTGCAAACTATGGCAGTGCTGGTGCAACTGTCACGACGGATGCAAACGGAAATATTTCAGTCTCGTCTGACGAGCGCTTGAAGAATATCAATGGCAGCTTCTCGCGCGGCCTCGCAGATATTGAGAAGCTATCGCCGATTCTCTACCATTGGAACGCGGTAAGCGGACTTGACCAGAACGGACAGTACGCTGGTTTCAGCGCGCAGAACGTGCAGAGTGCGATTCCTGAAGCCGTCGCTACGGACAATCGTGGATATTTGACGCTCGCTGATCGTCCAATAATCGCAGCGTCAGTGAATGCTATTAAGGAGCTCGCAGGACAGACAGGTGCGTTGTCGACGACCACGGCGAGCTTGGCGGGACGCCTTGCAAGCGTCGAGGCGGCGAATGTTGCAGCGGCTTCAGCACAGCAAGATGCAACACTTCCGCACGCGCTTACGGCAACAGAAATCACCGCGCAGTCGCTTACTATCGCTGAAGGGGTTTCTGCAGGAACACTCACGACCCATAGCGTAAACGCTGACGGTACGGTTTCTGCTGCGCGCTACATTGTACCGGCAGCTGCGCAGGTGTTTACGACAGGCTCAACAACTATGGCAGCTGTGCTTCCTGCGGAAGCACTTACGGAGGACGGCATGAATGTCGATGTCTTCAAGCTCGCGAGCTACGCAGTAGCGAGCGTACAGGTTCTTGCAACTCGTACTGATTTGCTCGCGACGCGAATCGATGAAATCGATTCGCGCGTGAGTGCACTCGAATCTGCATCGACAGCGACCTCAAGCGTAAGCCAGGATGCGCAGGGTGTACTGGGCCTCGCTGCTGCAAGCATTCAGCACATCTTTGAATCATTCGGCATCTTCATTCGCGAGGGAATCGCACAGTTCACCACGCTCGTAACGCATCAGCTTGTGTTCAGTTCAGATACCAACGGCACATCATCTGCAGCATCAGTCGTAATTCCTTCAGGACAAACTGAATTCAAGGTAAACAACACACTCATCCTCCCAACGTCTAAGATCTTCCTAACCTTCACCAGTTCAGTAAATGGTTCGTGGTACATCTCGAAGAAGGAAGCAGGAAGCTTCACCGTAACCCTCGCAAGTGCACAGTCTGCAGATGTTACCTTCGACTACTTCCTCGTGCAGACTGAAGGACAGATTGCGAGCGTTGCCGCGCCGCTTGGCTCTACACCGCCACCTGCGATACCTGCACCAACAGATGGTTCAAATGGAACAACACCGAATCCAGCACCTGTGTCACAGGACGGCGGGCCAACCGTGAGTCTCAGCGGCGCTGCAGCAGTCCAGATTCCTCAGGGAGCATCGTGGACTGATCCAGGCGCAACAGCAACAGCTGCTGACGGCACAGATCTCACAAGCAGCATCGCGGTTTCAGGTGGCGTCGACACTAATACACCAGGGCTCTATACCGTCACCTACCGCGCTACCGACGCAGCAGGGAAGTTCGGGGAAGCTTCGCGCATTGTCACGGTGATTGGTGCGCCAACGGGCTCGTCAACTCCTGATTCCGGAACACCACCCACAACACCCACGGTAACGGCAGGCCCTGCAGACTCTGGTGGAGGCGCTGGAACTGCTTCGCCAAGCGATTCCGCACCTTCAGCGGCTGCGCCAGACCCGACTCCTGCGTCGTAATTAGCTCTGATATACTATACAGAATATGGCTGGAGTAACGTTTGAAGAAGAAGTATCCTCACCCTCACACGCGTACGCTGCCCCGTCGGGGGCAAAGAGTATAACCAAATGGCTGGTAGCTAAGGGTTTCGCAAAGACAGAATCTGGCGCGAATAAGCTTTTAATAGGATTCTCTATTGCCTCAATCGTGATTGCGATGGGACTGTTTCTTTTTGCGCCAAAGGAGAAGGTAACGCCAAATAGCGCTGCAGATCGAGCACGACTTGAAGCTTCTACACCTCTGTCTCCATTAATTCATCGATAATAATGATGCATGGTATGTATTCACGCGAGGAATCAAAAAAAGGCTTCACCCTTATTGAGCTTCTCGTAGTTATAGCAATCATTGGGCTCCTTTCCAGCGTCGTACTTGCTTCCGTTAATGCTGCACGCGTAAAAGCAAAAGACGCTGCTATCAAAAGTCAGGTCCGACAGCTGGTAACGGTTATGGCTCTCGAATACAGCGAGACAGGTACCTATACCAATCTCGAAAGTGGGACATGGCGTTACACGGCAGCAGATTGTAATAGCGGTTTTTCTGGTAACTACGCAGTCAGTGCAAAAAATATGTGCGTAGCAATACTTTCAAATACAGACAGATTATTCACGGGTAACGCGGTAGATCCTATAGGAAAGTTTTCTATAATGGCATCACTTCCTGGCAAAGGCACCTATTTCTGTAGCGGTAGTTCAGGGGCTAGTTCTGACGTAGAACCTGCTCCCAATGGGTCTGGTTGGGCCAATGCCGGTTGCTACTCGAACCCATAATCTGGCGTTACGGTCGTGCATGCTAAGATTTACTCATATCAAACATTCTTCTTTTTTCTATGAAACCTGTACGCGTTGCTATTAATGGATTCGGTCGTATTGGTCGCGCATTTGTGCGCCAGGCATACGATCGTCCTGAAATCGAGATTGTTGCAGTGAACGATCTCGGCTCTCTTGAGAACCTCGCCTATTTGCTGAAATACGACACCGTCTACAAACGCGCACCATTTCCAGTTGAAGCGAAAGACGGAAAGCTTTTTATAAATAATAAGGAAGTAGCATTTGTTTCTGAAAAAGAACCAACACTGCTTCCATGGAAGTCCTTGAACGTCGATGTGGTCATTGAATCAACGGGATTCTTTACCGACTACGAAAAAGCAAATGCGCACATTACAGCAGGCGCACGTCGCGTAGTAATTTCTGCACCCGTTAAAGACGAGAATCCACTCGGCGCAACTATCCTTATGGGTCTCGATGAAAGCAAACTCGCAACGTGTGCGATCACCAGCAATGCGTCGTGTACGACGAACTCTGCGTCGCCCGTGATTGCCATTCTTGATGAAGCTATTGGTATTGAGAAGGCGATTCTGTCGACGACCCATGCGTACACGGCGAGCCAAGCTATTGTGGACGGACCATCGAAGAAGGATATGAAAGAGGGCCGCGCAGCGGCCCAGAACATCGTACCTACTTCAACCGGTGCTGCTATCGCAGTAACCAAAGCCTACCCAAGCCTTGCAGGGAAGTTCGACGGCATCAGTCTTCGCGTGCCTGTTCCTGCAGGCTCTATTGCTGACATCACTTTCATTGCAAAGCGCGCTACGACCGTAGAAGAGGTGAATGACATTCTTCGCGCGGCTGCACAGCAGCCGCGCTGGACGGGCATCTTCAACGCAACCGACGAAGACCTCGTTTCAAGCGATATCATCGGCGAACGTTTTGCCTCTATCGCTGACCTCGGCAGTACGCGCGTCGTCGACGGCAATCTTGTGAAGGTGCTCGCCTGGTACGACAACGAAGCAGGGTATACCCACACGCTCGTCGAACACGCCATTAAGGCAGGAAACGCGTAACCTCGTTACTCAAATCTTCACGTCCTGCAGTCTATCTTTATCTTATGAAAATTTACCTTTCGTGCGACCATGCAGGCTTTAGGCTCAAGAGCGCATTGCTTGAGCACTTGCCGCTCCTTGGTCACGAGGTAGAAGACTGCGGCGCGTATGAGCTTAACCCAGACGACGACTATCCAGATTTCGTAACGCCTATGGCGCATAAGGTTGCCGCTGACACCGGCGCCTTCGGTATCATTTGTGGCGGCAGCGGACAAGGAGAGGCGATGTGTGCGAACCGCATTCCCGGCGTACGCGCTGCGGTCTTCTATGGCCCCATGCGCGTTACCGAAACACTCGACCGTGAAGGAGGTCACTCTGAGAATGGTCTCGATGCAGTGCGCCTCCCACGTCGTCACAATAATGCGAACATTCTCTCCATTGGTGCACGCTTTGTTTCCATAACAGAAGCAAGCGAAGCGGCGGAAGAATTCATCAAGACTGATTTTACGGGCGATGAGCGCCATGTGAGGCGTTTGGAAAAATTCTAGCAGTCTTGCATTTTCGCTCCCAACGTCCGCTATACTATATAGGTATGAGCGTCATTATTCCCGCTATCCTCCCAACGTCACGCGAAGACCTCGACCAGAAGCTCTTGCAACTGCAAGGAATAACAACTGATGTACAAATAGACAGCGTGGACGGACGCTACGTGAGCCCTGCGTCGTGGCCGTACCTCGGGCATTCGCCAACCGAAGCGCTTGCGTCGCTCGAAGATGATGCGTTTTCATATTTAGGCAGCATCAATTGTGAAGTAGACCTCATGGTTGAACACCCGGAAGCGGCCATCGCGAGCTTTGTGCGTGCAGGTGCTAATCGTATTACTGTTCATGCAGAAACTGCGCTCAATCTCCCGAAGCTCATTCAAGATTTTCAAACTACCTATGGGCACGATAAAGGATTCACCCCGAACCTTCTTTCTCTTGGTCTTGCGATCAATGTCGCTACGGACACCACGCTCATCGAACCATTCCTTGATCGCATCGATTACGTCCAATTTATGGACATCTCCTCTATCGGCAAGCAAGGCGAACCGTTCAATCGTGCGGTACTTCCGAAAATAGCAGCATTCCATCGCAAGTACCCTGACATGTCGATACAGGTAGATGGTGGCGTCTCGCTTACTACAGCGCCTGATTTGCTTCGCGCAGGTGTTTCGCGCTTGGTTGTAGGTTCGGCGCTTTGGAAAGCGCCGAACCTTGCTCAAGCATTTACTGAGTTCACAGAACTTGCTCAGCACTACGGCCTATATTCTTGATCTGATATACTAATACCATTATGGAAGGGGTTTCATTTGAAGAAGAAAAGATAGTTGCCCGCCAATCATTCGGGCCATCAAAAAAGAGCCCCGGCTTTGCCGACCGTATGGTGAATTGGGGCGTGGTAAAGACGGCTCGCCAAGGGGAAGTCGTATTACTCATCATTGCCGTAGTCGCACTACTTGCCGCTGGAACCATTTATTTTTCTAAGCTGCGCGCAGCACCAGCACCGCAGACGCCACAAAGTAAAGGCTGGCCACGATAACTATGAATACACAGCGCGGATTCACGCTCATAGAACTTCTTGTCGTCATCGCTATTATAGGCCTCTTATCGAGCGTTGTTTTAGCGTCGCTCAATGCTGCACGTGTAAAGGCTCGTGACTCTGAACGTATCAGTAATCTGGTGCAGATACGTTCAGCGATTGAAGCGTACGCGAATGATCATAGCGGCCAATATCCCGTATCGAATACCTGGAGTAGTACGTGCGGAGGCTGGACTGTTACTACTAAAGATAACGCCGTACCGGGACTCGTGGCCGGGAAATACATTGCCACGCTCCCGGAGGACCCAGAAGTTACTAGGGCTAGCAACCTCTGCTGCTATATGTACAACTCTGGGGGAGGAACAACTGACTATAAGTTGATGTTATACAACTGCACCAAGTCGCTTGCGTGCTACAACACGACGGCAGGAAGTCGTTTCGTGGATCCGGCACGCACGTCTTCGTGCGCGGTATACACGGCGGGAGCTGCCGCGTGGTAAGTGGGCGTGCAGCAGCGCGGTATACTGTATCCAATGGCTCTTACTGACAAAGACGTAGCAGTACTTGAAGGAAAAGCGGAAGCGATTCGCGAAACGATTCTCTCAATGCTCGTGGCCGCGGGAAGCGGCCACACCGCAGGTCCGCTCGACATGACGGACATCTTCGCGGCATTTTATTTTCATATTCTTAAACACGATCCGAAAAACCCTGACTGGGAAGATCGTGATCGTTTGATTCTAAGTAATGGCCACATTGTGCCCGTTCGCTACGCTGCCATGGCGCATGCAGGATATTTCCCTGTGGAAGAGTGTCAAACACTGCGCAAGTTCGGGTCACGGTTGCAGGGACATCCCGAGCGCGAGCGCCTGGAAGGACTCGAAACAACCTCCGGACCGCTCGGCGAAGGTCTTTCTCAAGCCTGCGGTATCGCGTATGCACTTCGTATGGATGGCAAAAAGAATCATACCTATGTATGTATGGGCGACGGCGAGCAAGACGAAGGTAACGTGTGGGAAGCGGCAATGTTTGCGGCAAAGAATAAGCTCTCGAACATGACGGCCATTATCGACCGCAATAATATTCAGATCGACGGCATGACCGAAGACATCATGCCGCTTGGTGATTTGCGCGGAAAATACGAATCGTTCGGTTGGCATGTGCTTGAAGTGAACGGTCACGACATCCGTGCGTTTGTTGCGGCAATTGAGGAAGCTCATGCAATTTTTGAAAAGCCAACGGTCATCATTGCGCATACCATTGCGGGCAAGGGTATCCCAGAAATCGAATTCGACTATCACTATCATGGATACACGAAGTCACCAGAAGAGGCACAGAAGTTTTTAAAAGAATTGCGCACCGCAGCAGGGAAGGTGCCGCACGAATACGCATAACCATATATATGAATACACCACTGCTCGTGCGCGAAGTCGCGCTACGGCTTGCTGCAGCCGTTATAGGATATTTTGTAATCTTTAGTGCCTACCTGTTTCTCTTTGCTGCGCATGCTAAACATTTGCTCGGTATCTCAGTGCTGCTAAAAGTCAGCGCTACGACGCTCGCACTTCCATTCATCGAACTTAAACATAACCCTGTTCTTCTGGCACAGCTTTTACGGGCACCGAAAGTGGACCCCAGTCACACCTTCCATGCAGAAATCGTTCGCACCCTCATTCTAGGAATCGGCCTGGAAGCGGCTCTCTTTGTATTACTCGCAGCTGTCATCGTAGCATTTGAACGAACACAGAAGACACTCATTTCTACAATATTCTTTTATGCATGCATGCCCGCACTCCTATGGCTGCTCTGGTCCCAACTCTATTTGTTTATTGCATAGTCCGCACCAAGCTTCATATTCTCCCGCATCAGAATCTGAAAATACATTCAGTAATACTTTAGATCTCCTCGAGCGAATGCTCATCACCAGATTTCTACTATGGGTGAATGGAACTGATTTATATGCCGAAAGTAGCCGAATTTATAGCTTCATTTTCAACGCCAGTAAATCGAAGAATCAGAAAAAATCTTACGTTGCTAGAAATGTATGGAAGTGAACTTCGCTATCCTCATTCCAAGCCGGTAACCCAGGGCTTATTCGAGCTACGTGTAATAGGATATCTGCATATACGGCTTCTGTATTTCTTTTACGAAAATAGAGTCATAATTGCTCACGCTTTTATCAAGAAACAGAATAAGATTCCGCGTAAAGACATCCAATACGCTCTTATAATACGGAAGATGTGGGTTGCATAAATATCACGTATACGTAATACTAGAAATATGAAGACAACGATGATAAATGGTATAGAGGTTGTGACCAAGAAAGAACTCGATAGAGTACTTTTCAGTAAGCCGGGTTTTAAAGAAGCCTATGATGAACTTACACCCGAATACGATCTCATTCATGAAATAATTCGAGCGCGTATTCAAGATGGAGTCACCCAGAAAGCGCTTGCGGAAAAGATTGGTACAAAGCAATCTGCCATTGCACGCTTTGAAAGAGGAGATAGTAATCCTACGCTCGAATTCATGCAGAAGCTCGCACGTGGACTGGGTCTCAAACTCATCATCACCGTGCAATAATAGAAAGTAATGATTAAGTCTGAAGCAAAACTCGTAGAGAATGTGTTCGATAAAAAAATCGAACAAAAGCCGACGCGTGATGGATTTGGTACGGGCACGGTAGAAGCAGGTAAGGCGAATCCGAATGTCGTGGTGCTCTGCGCAGATCTCGCAGAAAGCACGCGTGCCGAATGGTTCCAAAAAGAATTTCCTGACCGATTTATTGAAATGGGTATTGCAGAACAGAATATGGCCGCAACAGCTGCGGGCTTTGCTCTTGCAGGAAAGATTCCTTTTATAGCTTCGTACGCTGCTTTTTCGCCGGGCCGTAACTATGAGCAAATTCGCACGACCATAGCAATCAACAACATGCCGGTAAAGATTGGCGGTATGCATGCTGGTGTGTCAGTTGGTCCTGACGGTGCGACCCATCAAATGCTCGAAGACATTGGTCTCATGCGCATGCTTCCGCGCATGGTCGTCATAAACCCCATGGACGCTGAAGAAGCTCGCAAAGCAGTGGTCGCTGCGGCGAAAACTTCAGACCCCACATACATTCGCTTCGGACGCTCGTCCGTACCGCTCGTTACGACTACTGAGACACCATTTGAAATAGGGAAGGCGCAAGTGCTTTGGGAGTCAGAAAAACCGAAGATCGCACTTCTCTCCACAGGTTCGATGAGTTCCACTGCGCTTCAGGCAGCGCGTGCACTCGAAGCAGACGGCATAGGTTCTATCGTGCTCCATGTCGCAACTATTAAACCACTCGATACTGACGCCGTCGTTGCAGCAGCAAAGCGCACCGGAAAAGTAATCACCATTGAAGAGCATCAAATTGCAGGCGGCTTTGGAAGCGCTGTGGCAGAATGTCTTTCCGAATACTATCCCGTTCCCATTACACGCCTCGGCATTCAAGACGTCTTCGGACAATCCGGCACACCAGAAGAACTCCTCGAACACTACGGACTTTCTGCTGCGCACATTGCCGAAGTCGCTAGAAAATTTGCAGGCTCGTAAAGATGATGGGGGAACCCCGTTACTCTTGACAAATCACAATTTAAATATATTGTACGGATTGGTTTCAACGGGCGGAGAATTGCAATGAGTAACATGTGGGGATCCCAAACCTCTTCATCTGAGCGCAAAGGCTTGCGGCGAGGGCTGGTTGGGGTTGGGACTGCCTTGGCAGTCTGCGCAATCTTTTATGTCGTCTCGCTCATTTTCTCAGGATTCGGAGATTGGGCGGGCCACTTGCTGGGTACTCCCGTAAGCACCCTGAAAGTGTGGCAGTTGATCTTAATCATTTGGCTCGCTAATTTCCTCAGGTAGGGCCAAAACCTCACGATAGAAACAAGACTTCTATCGTGAGGTTTTTCTATTCTTTTGCTGCTGGCATTGTGGATATCGAAATACATCTACTCCCCTCACGACTTTTACTACAGATCCGTAACAACGTAGCTCGCAGGTGCTTTTGCGATATAGTCTTCGACTTGAGCGCGCGTAAGCAGCCCTTTCTGTGCACCGACTTCTTGCACGACAGCCATAGCATTGATGGGTCCCCACAACAGTGCTTTCTCGAGTGGCTCGCCAAGCGAAAGAGCAACAACAACGGTAGAGGCAAATGCATCGCCTGCGCCGGTGCGCTCGAATGGTCCGCGTGAGTCAGGGTACATCGGTACTTTCATGTAGCGCGTACCGTCATATCCGTAGGCGCCGTTCGTACCGTCAGTAATGACGACGATGGACGGACCAAGTGTGCGCACCGCAGTCAGAAGCGTTTTGATATCGCGCTCATCGGGCGTTCCGAGTATGCGGCCGGCTTCTTCGACATTGCAGACAAAGAATTCGCTCCGCTCGTATAGTGGCTTCAGCGCTTCGACACCAAGCGACATCTGAAAGGTGCCAGGCTGAAAGGCGAGCTTTATTTCTGGATGTAGTTCAAGCATTTCTGTAATTGCATGATGGTACGGCAGGGAGGTAGCAGAAAGCGACGAAAGATAGAGCCATTTTGGGGCGTGGGCGAGCGTCGGAACATCGTAGTTGAACGCTTCGTGCTTCACGAGGATGGTGCGCTCGTTGCCGAACCACAATACATAGTGATGATTCGTGCGCTTGCCGGCTTCGGTAACCATATATTCCGTCTGCACTTTTTCGGCCGTGAGGACGGCGAGGCATTCGCGTCCTTGCACATCATCGCCAACGTATGCGCGAAGGGCAGAAGAAATTCCAAGGCGCGCCGCCGCAACGGCGGCGTTAGATGCGTTACCCACTGCGGATACATCCACCGCATATTCATACGGAATCTTATCGCCAAAACGCATAGCAAGTTCTTCGCCGCCGTGCTCGCCAGGAATTACATGTGCTTCAGTCAATCGTATAAAAGGCTCAGTAACGATGTCGCCAATGGCGAGAAAATCTAATGGTTCCATATGCACACTAGTGTAGCACTGCCGATGGGGCTGCTATACTACTCCTATATATGGTTGATCTTATGGGAGAAGCACAACGACTACTCGCTCACGGCAAAGGCATACTTGCTGCCGATGAAAGCAATACGACCGCAGACAAGCGCCTTGCGCTGTATGGTATCGCGACCGGCGAGGAGATGCGACGTCAGTATCGCAATTTATTCCTAACTGCTCCCGGTGTTGAGAAATATATTTCAGGCGTAATTCTGTACGAAGAAACTCTCACGCAAAAAGCTAATGATGGTACGCCGTTTGCAGAACTTTTGCAGAAGAAGGGAATTATCCCCGGCATAAAAGTCGATCAAGGACTCGAGCCCTTTCCCGAAGGCGGCGATGAGACAATTACAAAAGGGTTACTCGGATTGCCTGAACGACTCATGGCATTCAAGACGACGTACAACACAGGCTTCACGAAATGGCGCGCAGCGATAAAGATCGACGGTACGAGACTACCGACGAACCAAGCGATACATGAGAATGCAAAGCGTCTCGCGAGCTACGCATGCGAAGCGCAGCGCGCAGGCATGGTGCCGCTCGTCGAGCCTGAGGTATTGCTTGAGGGTGCGCACAGCAGACTTCGTTGTCGCGAAGTGCTCGTTGATACCATTTCAACTCTTATGAGTGCGCTTGAAGACCAGGCTGCGGATATGTCGGGAGTTATTTTGAAAACCTCCATGGTGCTTTCTGGAAGTACAAGCGGACGTATGGATACGCCGGAAGAAGTGGCGCAAGACACCGTCGGTGTCTTGCTTGAAACGGTGCCGAAGACTCTTGCGGGCATCGTCTTCCTTTCCGGTGGACAGACTACTGAGCAAGCAACAGCAAATCTCGCAGCCATAGAAAAAGAGGCAAAAGCACAGAATTCACCCTGGCCCCTAACCTTTTCATATGCTCGAGCCCTCCAAGACGAGGCCCTCACGATATGGGCGGGGAAAGAGGAAAATGTACCAGCAGCCCAGGCTGCCTTCATTGCTCGCCTCCAGAAGGAAGCTGACGCTTTAGGGGCTGCGTAATTTTCTTCGTTGCGCCAAGGTTCCGAATCTGGTACAGTCTTTTCACTATGACTATTACATTGAATGCCACCAAGCGCACCGAAACCGGCCGCCAGGCAAAGCGTCTTCTTGCTCAGGATGTGCTTCCTGCCGTTGTATACGGACCAAAGCATGAAGCAGAATCTATATCGCTTTCGCTTCCTGAATTTAAGAAGCTTCTCCGCGAAGGTGGATCATCTTCGGTTGTTGAAATAGCTGGTCTCGGTACACCATTCCAGGTACTCATCCATGCTATTGATCGTGACCCTATGCTCGATACCCCTCGTCACGTTGACCTGTATGCAATCCAGAAGGGTGCAAAGGTGAATGTTGCCGTACCACTTACGTTCGTGGGTGAATCAGCTGCTGTTAAGGCTGGCGCTAACCTTATTAAGGTATTGCACGAACTCGAGGTTGAATCTGATCCTTCAAAGCTCCCGCACGACCTTGAAGTTGATATTTCAGGACTCAATGAAATTGGTGATCAGATTCATGTGAAGGACATAAAGCTTCCCGCAGGCGTTACTACAGCGCTTGAGGCTGAGGAAGTTGTCGCGCTCATCCAGGCACCTGCTGAGGAAGAGGAGGAAACTGCCGGTCCTGATATGGACGCTATCGAAGTTGAGCAGAAGGGCAAAGGTGAGTCTGAGGACGAGCCTGAAGCAGAAGCACCAGCTGCAGAATAGGGAAGTTTTGGACGAAGAAAAAGAGCAGGGCCTATAGGCCCTGCTCTTTTTCTTCGTCCTTTCCATTCTTCGGTATGTTTGTATCAGCACTGCCGTCTACAATGGTATACTTTTGCTTTGATATGACTGGTACTTTTTTACGTCGCTCGCTCATCGGGCTTGGCCTTTTGCTCGCCATAACGGCAGCCTTTGCTGTCGTAGTGCATCCGACAAGCGCACAGACGACTACCGCTGATGTTGCTGCTAAACGCGCAGCCCTTCAGAAGCAACTCGATGACTTGGAAGCGCAGATTGCAGCGACTCAAACGACGCTCACTGGACTCAATACCGAAGGCCAATCTATTAAACGCGACATAAGCATTCTGGATGCAGGTATCAAGAAGTCGCAGCTCCAAATAAAAGCAACGCAGGTGCAAATTCAAGCGCTCGCTCAGAACATTACTATCCATGCGTCGACCATTGGCCAACTCTCTGGTCAGCTTGATAGCGAACGCGAATCATTGGCACAAATTATTCGCAAAACGCGCGAGATAGACGATTCATCACTCATTGAAGTAGTGTTCTCTGCCGATGACGTCTCGACATTCTTTGGTGACCTTGATTCCTTCACGACGTTGAAAGAAGCGCTTGGTAATTCGTCGGATCAGCTCACCAAGACTCGTAACAATACTGAGACCGAAAAAGACGCGCTCGTAGATCAAAAAACTCAACAAGAAAAGCTGCGACAAATACAGGCAAGCGAAGAAGCAAAAATTCTTGACCAGCAGGCACAAAAGAAAAAGTTGCTCGCTGCAAACCAAAGCACGGCTGCAACGTACCAAAGTATTTTCGACACACAACAAAAAACCGCTTCACAGATTCGCGCTGAACTCTTCGCGCTCGCTGGTGGTAGCGGACAGATTTCTCTCCCGGCCGCTATCTCACTTGCGAAAGCTGCGGGAGCTTCGACCGGTGTACGTCCCGCACTTATCCTCGGCATTTTGAAACAAGAGACCGACCTTGGTCGTAACGTAGGGCAGTGTTTGCTCACCAACTCTCCAAACAAGGGTGACGGAAAGGGAAAGAATACCGGCACGTTCTTTGATGGTGTGATGAAGCCAACCCGCGACGTTGATCCATTCATGGCTATTACAGCGGCACTCGGCATTGATCCCTACAGCCAGGTTATTTCTTGTCCACAGGCTGGTGGCTATGGTGGAGCAATGGGTCCTGCGCAGTTCATTCCATCCACATGGCAACTCTATGCAACGCGTATTGCCGCAGCTGCGGGACATACGGGAACCATTGCCAATCCTTGGAATAACCTCGATGCATTTACGGCAACGGCGATTCTTATGGCTGACAATGGCGCGACGGCACAGACGCCAGACGCGGAGCGTCTGGCTGCACTCCGCTACTTCGCTGGTTGGGGTGGCGCATCGAACCCTGCGTACTCCTTCTATGGCGACAGTGTGATGGGCTTTGCCGATCAGTTCCAGTCTGATATTCAGACGCTTGGGGGAAATTAGTGCAGAGGAGTGTCGCATAGTATGCACCGCGCACTTGAAACTACACGACGTTCGTACCTCGCGCGCTACTACGTAATGGCACTCGTTGGTGTTTGTATAAACTTTGGTACGTTTTGGATTCTCTACCATGCACTCGGCGTGTGGTATTTGTTTGCGGCTATAGGAGCATTTGTTCTTCGCTTTCTTTTTAAATTCGCCAGTATCCGTACGTGGCTTTTTCTCGATCCGCACGCGCCCAAAAGCCTGCGCACACACAGTGCATATTTTATTATTCTTGAACTCTCGAGCTTGGCGGCGAGTTCGCTCTTGCTCGTCACGCTTGTTGAAGGACTTCGATTTCCACCGTTTGGTGCACTCGTAGGTATTGTGGCGGTAATGAGTGCGGGAAATGCAGTACTTACGAAGACATTCTTTAGGCCAAGAAATGCTACGTAGTCGCTCCTGGTATGATGTCGATATGGAATCTTGGCTTCTCCCTACTCTCTGGTTTGCTGGCTGGTGCTGGACAATCAATTTGAGTTTAAACGCGCTCGGGTACGCGACGTTTCGTTCCAAAACTCTCCAATCACTCGATAAGCCCTTTGATGGGACCACAACTTTTTTTGATAGCAGGCGAGTATTCGGAGACTCAACAACGTGGGGAGGATTGGTTGTTGCGCTTGTGCTCGGCGTGGTTGGGGCGCTCCTGTGGCCGGCGCACTATCTTTTCGTTCTGGCGCTTTTGGTATATGCCGGCCACGCACTCGGAAGTTTCATAAAGCGTCGTCTTGGCTTAGGTCGTGGCTCGTACTTGCCGCTTGTTGATCATGTGGATTATTTAATTCTTGCCGGAATAGTCTTATATGCGCTTGATGCGATATCAGGATGGGCAGTACTCTTTTGGATATTCGTCACCATGATCGCAACACCGTTCATAACAACCGCAGCATTTTATTTTCGTGTAAGGCGCTCACCACTGTAACGTATGGCTTCTACTCTGGAACTTCTCAATAGCATCATTAATGCCTTTACGCTCGGCACGTATCCGGTGCGTCCGTTTTTGTTGATTGGATATGCAATGTTTGTATTTCTTACAGTTTGGGCATATCCGCATGCGAGTAGAAAGCTCGCGCTGCCAGAGAGAATGAGGAAGCATTATGAGCGTGTTGTGCGCATTATCGCGCTCGCTGCGCTCGCGCTTTTATTCATCATTCCAATTGTTTGCGAACTAACAGTCTTCCATTCATTCGGTATTCCGCAGCGCGACCTCGCTATTTTCTTTACAGGCGGTGAAATCACTAACACACGCATAGCGCATAATCACTTTGGAAAGACAGCGATAGCAGAATTTCTTGGCAATAATGATGCAGGCTTTATTCAATCATCGGACACGGGCGCAGCACTGCTTCCGTATGTGCCAGTGTGGGTCCCGCCTCTCGAGCTCGCACTTTTTATAATCGCTTTATTCTCTTCGCTATACATCGCAGCAAACGCTATTGCGGGCATGCCGAACCGCAGAAAAAAGATATGGCTCGGTGCACTCTTTTCGTTGATTGGGTTTTTGGTACTTGAAAAATCTCTCGATGGAGGTTTTGTAAGCGATGGCGCCGCGAGTGCATATGGCGCATACATAGTGCTCATATATTTTTCAGCAAAGCGGTTTCCACGCGCATTCATATACATCGTGCTTGGGTATGTGTGGGTCTTATGTACGTTGTATTTCAGCGGATTCTATTGGCCGCAACTGTATCTGACATACGCACTCGTGCACACCGCTATATTTGTGTTGGCTGTGTACGCACTACACTATGGAGCGTTTGGGAATAATAAACGAATTAAAAAGATACTCGTTCTGCTCGTTGTTATTGTCATTGGAATCTACGCCTCTATCGACGGACAATCTGACCGTGCCTACTTGGCAAAACGTATCGTGCCCACAGCAACGTATCTGGCAGTGTATGATTTTGAAGCGACCCCCGACGTGCCTCTTGTTGGAACTATCGGAGCGTTAAATATTTTTGAGACTGCATCATTTGCAGGGGATACGATAGGGAAGATAACGGATGAATATACGCTTCCGTACTGGTATCGTCCGCTGTCGACGGGTGATATTACGTGCGCAAATCCTGTGTATGAGACTGAGGAGAAATTCTTCCTCTTGACCCGCACGCCGCTTCACGGCGTGCCTGATCAGCCTCTCGTTCACACTTCATTCCTTTCCGCAGGCTCTGCACCACCTGGTTGGTACCGATACAGCGCCGTTATTAGTTTTAATCCCTGCATTTCCCGGCCAAATGATGTGATACGCGAGACAATACGACTTGCAGGGAGCACTACTACGATACTCTATGGTTTGAAAACCTACTCACTAGAGCACCCAAAAGGAGAATATACCGACAGTGGGGATACTATCCGTTAGAAATTGAGGAATAGCGTAGTATATAAGTATGGATATGCCGACACCTGCTCCCGCTCCATCGAAAGTAGCTTTCATGCACTATGTACTTGCCGCTATAGTGGTGCTCGTTGCTGCCGCACTCGTAGCAGGAGCTTATTGGTTTACAAAAAGTTCATACGTAGCGTTCTATGGCGTGCGTTACCTCGCGGGCTCATTTGAAAGTCGCACGCTCTACCAAGTTGGGTTTGGTGCTCAGCATAAAGTTACTCTCCCTGTCACTGGCCGTATCATTGATTACGCACGCGATGGAGGAACAGAAGCAGCGATCACTGTTTCTGATACGGGAACAGAAGACGTGTACAGTATCAAAAACGGAAAGGCGACTGCGCTCACGCAAGACGGAGCAGTAAAGTCTGGTCTATCAGTTTCTGCTGATGGTTCAATGGTTGCGTACGCCGTGCGTAATGCCGTAGCAACCTCAACAAATCCAAACGATTTTTATGTAGCACACAATTGGACGGTCAATATGGTTACGGTGAGTGACATGAAAACGCAAGCTATAGGTATCGGCTACGGACCGCAGTTCTATGTGCGAGACGGAAAGACCTATCTGCTCATAACGAGTGACGCAAACATTCACCTCGTAGATGTAGTGGGGAATTCACATCAAGACATTCCCGTATCCTTTGGCGTAAATCCTGGATTCCGCGCAGCCACTATTTCAAGCGACGGTTCCTATGTAATCCTTCCCGACATCGGGACTGGATATGCCCTGTACGCACTCAAATATTCTGGATCTCTTGCAACTCTTGCTGCCATTGGAGGAATGCCGACAGGTACAAGCGTAGCGGTCTTTGATGGGAAAGAGATACTTAGCATCTCATATCGTATTGGCAATGCCCTCTTTAGGTTCTCAAACACCTCGAATCCGAGCACTATCCTTCAGGCGCGTACTGAGCCTGGCGACATCGTTTTCAAAGTAATACCATAGCCATATGTCGTACGTCACCCATCTCACTGCTAAGAATCGCTTCCTCCTCGCGGCACTTGCTTTCACGGCTTGTGTTCTTGCAAGTACCCTCTACTTTAATGCTCAGTATGCCAATGCATGTAACGGCAATGATTCTTATGTAGGAAGTGACAATCCAGGTTCGTGTACTGATGTTGATAATAGCCAGAGTGATCCCGCACAAGTCGTGTTCACGGCAAATCCTGCAACTATACAGCAAGGCAGCTCCTCGCTCCTTTCCTGGGGTCCTGATAATTCAGGACACTCATATCCTTACGAGAGTTGTACGATTGACCATGGTGTAGGAACGTTTTCAACGACAGGATCAGTTACGGTGGCGCCCAGCACTACCACTACCTACAATATTGAGTGTCTTCAGCACACTCAATATAGTGTTCTTTGTGGAAATACTAATTGTTTCGTTAACGGCGTTAGAGGGACCAACGCAGAGGTAACCGTAACCGTAACGCAAAATCCTGCACTTTTGGTATCATGCTCGGTAAATCCTACGGCACTAAGCGCAAATGGAACTGCAGCATGGTCCGTCACTGCCTCAGGAGGAACGGGCTCGTACACCTACGCATGGAGTGGAACTGATGGTCTTTCAGGTTCTGGAACATCGGTTTCGAAACAATATACAACTGCGGGTACTAAAACAGGGACCGTAACGGTTACCTCCTTAGGTACTCAGGGTTTCAACACGTTACGGCCTGAGGTACACGATTCTGGATTACTTGCTGATATACGAGATGCAGTTGCTTCACTTATAAAGCCGATTCAGACTGCGCACGCCATGATGATTAGTTGTGACGGAGGAGGGTTTGCGTTCTTCATGAGTGGTGGGGGCGGTGGGTGTAATGGTGGTGGCGTTGACGGTGGCGGTGGTGCTACTGCAAATACCGTATCGTGTACCAACACGCTGGACGTAACAAATCTCACGTCACCAGACCTCACCCCACTCTCCCTCACCCCTCACACCGTGGTCGCTGGTACCCAGAGCACCTTCACCGCAACGCTTCACAACGGAGGAACCGCCCCAACCCCGACCTTCTCTTCAACCGTATACGTC
>JAQBRJ010000021.1 GCA_028286545.1 Parcubacteria group bacterium
TCGACGCATAAAACGGCGAGAGAAGACCCTTTGCGCTTGCAACAGTTTTGTTTGCAAGTATTGGTGTATGCGCTGGTATGGCGGTCAGCATACTTCCGCCGCGTCGCACGTTTCTCAAGGTTCAAGCCGTCAAAGCCGGTCACCCCCGGGCGCGACACAACCAGGAGATAGTGTCGCGCCCGGGACTGGCCCGCAGATAAATGCTTGAAAGTGAGGGCGAGCAAGCTCGCCCAAGGAGAGAGGTGGCTTATCGAAGTACATCATCAACCGGATCCCATTTGTCATGGGTAATTGGCCTGACCGATTCGTATCGAGCGCGATCGCCCTGGCCTGATACATAGTCCTCGTCACTTAGTCGAGGACCGTCAGGTGCATCCCGATGCTCTTCAGCCACATAAGCGCGATAGTCCTTGCGTACATTCCACGGCATTAGACTTCTCCCTTGATTAATCACTTCCAAACGTTCATCACAAGGTTCGTTCTAAAGGAGAGTATACTCCTTTATTTGGTGCGCATAGCGCGATCCATTTCGCGTTTCGCATCCTTTAGCTTGAGAGATTCTCGCTTGTCGGACTTGTTTTTACCGCGGACAACGGCCACACGCACCTTCAAATACCTGCCCGCATTATACACTTCAAGTGGCACTACTGTCAAACCCTTTTTCGCCTCTTCCTCAGCTAATTCAACGATTTCTGACTTTTTGAGGAGGAGTCTGCGGGTGCGCTCAGGGTCATAGCCGGCTGGAGTATTGCCGACTTGGTAGGGAGGAATGCTCATCCCGACGACAAAAGCCTCACCGCCACGAATAATCACGCGAGCGCCGTCGAGTTTGCCTTGTTTCTTGCGGACTGCCTTTGCTTCAGCACCGGAAAGCTCAATGCCTGCCTGCATCGTGCTGATAACGGTATAGCGCAGTCCGGCCTTTTTATACTCAATGAGTGCCATGGCTCAATTGTATACCAGGCGGCATGAGAGTGCAGGCTCTACTAGATATGCGCCAGCACTCAATAAGAAACAGGGAAGACTACTTCAACGGTGCAAAGCCAGCTGCCTCTAGACGAGCTGATTCAATTTGTCGCAACTTTTCGCGAAATGGGCCAGGAGGAGATGAACGATACATCCCAAGGAATTTGGTCATAGTACTTCCACTGAAATTATTCATGATAGTTTCTTGGTGGAATTTTTCAGCAAGCGCTTCTTGTACTGAAGGATCAGCAGCAGAAATAGATTCCATAATGGTTCGCGATTCTTGTCCCAGCTGTCTAGGTTGCCCAAAATCAGTGTCTAAGTCGGCATACAGACGCATGAGATCTGCTTCTAGCTCAGCGGGAACTTCCACAGCGCTCTCTACGTTTTCGGACAAACCAAGTCTTTGGCGAACGGCATCCATCTGTTCAATTTCATGTGCACGCTCTGCAGCTACGGTCTCTGCATCTATTTCAGGTTCTTGGGCAGTAGTATGTTCGAGTAAATTATCCGCTTTCGGAGCTGATTCGGTCGCAGCAAGCATTTCGGATTCAAGCTGCTGAATCTCGGCAACAATTCCTGCCATCTTATCGGCTGGAGCATCCATGAGTTCCTGACGCTTCTGTTGAATTGCCTCATCCAAACCTTCGAGGCTGTCGGCTGCTTTTGGCTGTTCTTGGGATTCTGCGCTCATAGATAGATATAAACTTGTATGCCTCAATTAGAGCATTTTTTAAGTTGCAAACAAGGTATTGTGGTTATTACTTCAAAATAAGCAGAATGGTATAGTTAGGCACTATGGCACCAACTAAAGAAAATCCACCACAGAAAGGAGATAAAAAGGGTTCGAAAGGGAAAGGAAAGCAGGGAGGTAAGGATGGCAAGGCTCCAAAGGGTGGTCTTGGCGGAATGATACCTGGCGGCTCTGGTTTCTTTGCAAATCTTATTTCAATATTCGTTATCTTCTTGCTATTGATGACGGCGTATTCGTTTGTCACCTCTCACTCGAAGAAAACTGAAACCATTTCACTTACGCAACTTGCAACGGACGTACGTGCGGGAAGCGTTTCAACTATTACGATTTCGGGTAACGATGTCGCGCTTGTGTATGGGGATGGCACAAAGAAGGAGGCGATGAAGGACCCGAGCCAGGGACTTCCGGAAACGCTTGTATCGTACGGCGCAACGCCAGAGCAGCTTTCGCATGTAGCTATTACCATTGCAAACGAATCGGGGTTCCGCTACTACTTCTCAGCACTCGCTCCTATTATATTGCCGGTTATTTTACTCGGCATACTTTTCCTCTTCTTGGTTCGCCAGGTAAAGGGTGCGGGCATGCAGGCATTTACCTTTGGACAATCAAAGGCGCGTCTTACCGATCCTTCTGATCAAAGCACACGCGTAACATTTGCCGATGTTGCTGGAGCAAAGGAAGCCAAGGAAGAGCTTATGGAAATCGTGGACTTCCTTAAGAATCCAAAGAAGTTCCTCGACATTGGTGCACGCATCCCGAAGGGCATCATGCTCATGGGAGCGCCAGGAACAGGTAAGACATTGCTTGCGCGCGCGGTCGCCGGCGAAGCCGGCGTGCCATTCCTTTCTATCAGTGGATCAGAGTTCGTTGAGATGTTCGTGGGTGTCGGTGCATCTCGTGTACGCGATTTGTTCCAGCTCGCAAAGCGTTCAAGCCCAGCGATTATCTTCGTCGATGAAATCGATGCGGTTGGTCGTGTACGTGGTTCAGGTGTTGGTGGGGGAAATGACGAACGCGAACAAACACTCAACCAGATACTCGTTGAGATGGATGGTTTCGAGCCAACGGAGAAGGTTATCGTCATGGCTGCAACCAACCGCCCTGACGTTCTCGACCCGGCACTTCTTCGCCCAGGACGCTTTGACCGTCGTGTGACTATCGATCTTCCAGACCGAAAGGATCGTCTTGAAATTCTCAAGGTGCACGCCCGCAAGAAGCCGCTTGGCCCAGACGTAGTGCTCGACGTTATTGCAGAGCGTACCCCAGGATTCTCAGGTGCAGAACTTTACTCACTTATGAATGAAGGTGCAATCCTTGCCGCACGCGAGAACCGCAAAGAAATTACGCAGTACGACCTCATTCGTTCTATTGAAAAGGTTATTCTCGGCCCCGAACGTAAGAGCCACCTTATGAGCAAGAAGCAGAAGCGTCTTACCGCGTATCACGAAGTTGGCCACGCGCTTGTATCGTCGGTACTTCCGAATGCAGACCCTGTTCATAAGATTTCAATTATTAGTCGCGGTCGCGCTGCAGGCTACACGCTCAAGCTTCCATTCGAAGACAGTAAGATGCAGTCGAAAAAGGAATTCCTCGATGATATCGCTGGGACTCTTGGCGGCTACGTTGCAGAAGAACTCGTCTTCGGTGACGTCACTACAGGACCGTCTAACGATCTTGCAGTTATCACCGCACTCGCACGCGATATGGTCTCTCGTTACGGTATGAGCGATCTCGTTGGTCCGGTAGCCTTTGCAACTGACCAGAACTATCGCAATGAAACGTATTCACAAAATATGGCGAGTACGATAGACGACGAAGTGAGGCGCATTATTGAAGAGGCTAAAGAAAAGGCACGTGGCGTTCTTGTTACGCATCGCGAAGCGCTCAATATGATTTCTGAGCGACTTGTTGAAGTGGAGACACTTGAACGCGATGAATTCGAGAAGCTCTTGATCCTTAACGGTATTGAACCGAAGAAGAAAGAGGAGGACGAGACTCCGCTGGTTGTCGCACCGACGGTCTAGGGTATAGTAATTGGGCGCCCTTAGCTCAGTTGGTTAGAGCACAGAGCTTATACCTCTGCGGTCCTTGGTTCGAGTCCAAGAGGGCGCACTATTGCTTGCTACTGCGGAAAACCAGGAAGTAAATTCGAGTTGTAGAACTCAGCGGCAAGTGCGCCGAAGCTGCGCGTTCCGTCAGAAAGAGTGATCGCTGCACCGCCAACCTGAGGGTTGGCGTTTGGCGTTGAGTGCGTGAAGCCGATGTTGTAGAGCGTAGAAATGACGGCGGGATTGTTATCGATAGGGAATCCGGCTTTTGCCCACTGTGCTTCCACTTCCTTTATATACAGACCGGCGTAGAGGTAGCTCCAGTAGTGGTCGTGCTGATCGGTCATGCGCGTGAAGCGTTCGCCTGCAATGTCAGTCGTTTTGAAATCAAGAAGATGCTCGTATGCGGGACCAAGGTAGTACGGAGACAACGGGTTCTTAAGATTATTCTCAACCTCCACAGCAGTCGCTTCCTTCATGCCCATAACGCCCCATGAGAATTGTGACTGAGGACCGAGAATCTTAAGAGGGTAAAAAAACTTTTTGTAGTCTTCACGATCGGTAAAGAAAAGACGCAATTGTTCTGCAACAAGGTTTGCAACGATGATGCGCCCGGGAACGCCACTGTCTGCAGCTGCGCGATTAATAACTGTCTGGTCGCGTGTAATGGCGTCGTTCATGACGGCCCACTCCTCAGAGTTCTGCCACGGACCCTTGTATGCAGGAGCGCTTGCTGCCTGTTCTACGGCCGCAGAATTCGATGCGCCAAAGAAGGCTTCGCGTTGCATATCGATAATGCCTTTTTGATTCGTGAAGCCAAATCGAATAGCAAAATACCCAACAACGAGGAAGAAGCCTATGGCCGCGAAGATATAGACGAGAATGTGGAATATTTTTGAAATAAGCTTCTTGTTCATAGTTTTCTCGAGTGTACGGCATTCGGAGGGATAGGTAAATAAAGAGGCCCGCGCGTAGCGCGGGCCTTATGAACTCAAACGAGTTTCCAGGTAAGCTTCATTCGCTCTTCTGGATTCTTGCTGTACCCGTGTGGGCGGATACTGTCCACGCCATCCGAATTGATCGAATAATGAAGTTCATCGTCCACCGTCCACGGATTCCGGACGAGCGTGCAGCTCTCGTCACTCGGTTCGAAGCCGTAGAATTTCGGTCCATGTACGGATACGAAGTTTTCGAATCCAGGACCGAGATGGAGATGACGATAAAATACTTCCGCATAGAACTCGATTGCTGCATGAGCGGTAAAGACTCCGCCCGAGCAACAATCACTCTCTTTGGTACGTCGATCATGCGGCGCGGAATCGGTACCTGCATACACGAAGGAATGATTGCCCGAAACGAGAGCAATCAATGCTTCCCAATGTTCGTACCGCTTAAGCACCGGCAAGCAGAAAAGATCCGGCCGAAGGCCGCCACGAAACATGTCGCGACGATCATGCAGCAAGTGATGTGCCGTTATACTGCAGCCGAGATTCGGTCCACCGTTTTTCAACATGTAGTGAACAGCTTCAGCGGTCGTCAGGTGCTCGCAACTGAACTTTGCGTTCGGATGCGCTTCTTGCAGTCGCGGCATGATCTCCGCGAAGAAGTATCCTTCCTTGTCGTACGGATCCAGTTCGCTACCATCAAGCCTGAAGTTAAGCTCGCAGTGAAGTTGGATTACCTTGTCCGCGGCTACGACTGCATTGATGCAGTCGAATTGCTTTGTACCTGATGTGTAGAGCGAACGAACGTCCTCAATGCCTGAGTCCGAATTGGTCGTCGCGCCGCGTGGGTAGAACTTCACGCCCAAAAGCGATCCGTCCAAAAGCGATTCGTACAAATCTTCCACGTCGAGACTATCCGTCAGATAGCCAAGCACAAACGCTTGGAAATCAGGATATTCTGCTGTCGCAGCCTTAATTCGTTCGATATACACGCGAGCTTGCTTGCCCGTCGTAATCGGTGGTTTCAGATTTGGTTCGAAGATCGCTCCCCAGAATTGCCGTGCCGTGAGCGGCGCAACAGCTTGGAGCAAATGACCATCGCGGCCATGTACGTGTGACTCGAAAGGTCTTTGGAACGTGAACGTATTCATGTCTATCTCCCATCATTTGGGGTGGTTGAAAGGGTCGTCCGAAAGGACTGTAGCATTCCTGGCTTGATAAAGAAAATGCGGCAACCGGAGGTTGCCGCATAAGAGCACTATAAGTATTGGGGAAGATACATTCGCTCAGCTAGGTGACTGCAGCAAGTTCTTGGAGAACATCCGAGAAAATCCCGGCACCGTGCTCGCCAAATGCCGTGCCAATCTGAATCCCGGTAGCACCGGCATCATTCATGGCCCGCACTCGTTCGCCAGAATTGATACCTCCGACACCGATTATGCCGGGGCCTTCGTCACCAAGTGCTTCGGCAAATTGAGCGACCTGTCCGAGCGCGATAGGGAAGAGCCCGTTTCCGGCCATCCCACCGTACCCATTCGGGGTCTGCAACGCTCGTTTGCAGTCCTTGTAGGCAATTGCGTTCGGGAATGTGTTGCAGGTTACGATATTCAGCACCTGCGTATCCCGCACCAGATCTGCGATTCGTTGAATCATCGATGGATCGCTATACGGCGATACCTTAATGTCGAAGAATAGTCCAGGCATTCGACGCGACACTTCCGTGATGATCGCTTTCATCAAATCAAGATCGAATGCAGCAATAGGCTTTTGACCACTATCACCCCAGACGTTTGGGCATCCGAGGTTGAGCTCGAGACGCCCATGCTCGAAGAGCGCTTCAGAGAGTTGAACATACTCGTCTACCGAGAACCCTGCCAGGGACCAGCGAATATGTTTGCCTGCACCCTGGGCTTGTTCGGCCATATTCTCAGCTTCATGCCGAATCGCGTCGATACCGGGATTTGGAAGTCCAAGCGCGTTCACGCTCGTGCCGTCGTCAAAGAATTGATACACCGATCCAGGATTCCCGTCTCGTTGATTGATGGTCAGCGAGCCAATAGTAATGTACGTTGCTGCTGAACGCAGTGCATCATTGAATTGCTGCCCAGGTCCCTTGATGAACCCCGCCGCATTTCCGATAGAGAAAGAACTCCAGTCCATCTGTGCCTCCTATAGGTTTGGAATGGTTGAAAGCACTCTAGCAGAGCGCACTCCTGCTGGCTATTCCATATACAATTTCTGCATCTTTTCGGCCACAATCTGCTTGAGAATCGGATGATTGTTGAGCTCGGGATCGCTTTCAACGAGTTTTCCCGCTTCAGTACGAGCTGCCTCCACCAATCTCATGTTCTTTATGGCTTCCATGGCAATGTCGGAGACACCCCATTGGCGATTGCCCGCAAGCTCTCCTGCGCCACGGAGTGCGAGGTCATATTCTGCAAGCTCGAAGCCGTCTTTTGCTGTCGTGAGCGCTTTGAGGCGGTCTTTTGTTGCAGGGCCATATGACTCAGGAAGCACGAAGCAATACGCTTGGTTGTTTGAACGGATAACACGTCCACGGAGCTGATGGAGTTGCGAGAGACCGAAGCGTTCAGCGCCTTCAATGAGGATGACGGTGGCATTTGGTACGTTCACACCCACCTCAACCACCGACGTTGCTACCAGGATGTCGACAGAGCCTTTTTCAAAAAGCTGCATACTCTTTTCTTTTTCAGCAGGTGTCATCTTGCTGTGCAATATGCCAATAGTTGCTTCGCGGAAGACCTCCCGCTTCAATCGTTCCGCTTCCGCTTTCACCGACTTCGCCTGCACCGCCAATTCTTTCGTTGGATCGGGTTCATTAATACGCGGGCATATTACGTACGCTTGGCGTCCTTCGGCGAGTTCTTTGCGCACGCGCTCATACCCAAGCTGACGTTTCTCGGGACCAAGCACTTCGGTGATGATGGGCTTGCGACCGACTGGCATTTGATCGAGCAATGAAAGATCGAGGTCGCCATATAAAGTAAGTGCGAGGGTGCGGGGAATAGGGGTCGCGGTCATTGAGAGCAGGTGCGGAGAGATCGTACCCTTCTTCGTGAGCTTCTGACGATGCGCCTTACCAAAGCGATGTTGCTCGTCGATGATTGCGTATGCAAGATTCTGGAACTCGAGTGATTTATATACCAGTGCGTGGGTGCCAATAACAATCGGTATCTCGCCAGCGGCAACCCACTTCGCAAACTGTGCGCGTGATACTTTTGCAGATTCTTCGTACGGAACTTTGGAAGGGAACTTACGACACTCGCTACCCGTAATGAGTCCGATTGGAATCGGATGGTCTTTGAAATACGAAACAAACGTAGAGAAATGCTGCTTTGCGAGGATTTCTGTAGGGCACATATAGGCAACTTGGAGCGTACCGCTTTTGCGGCCAGGTGGGCGTGACGTAGCGACCATGTAGGCGGTTGCGGCAGCAACCGCCGTCTTCCCGCTGCCCACATCACCCTCAAGCAATCTGCGCATAGGATGTGCCAGTTCAAAATCAGCAACAATACTTTCAATCGTTCGTGTCTGGGCTTCGGTTGGTGGGAAGGGAAATGATTTTACAAAGGCTGCTAGAGTCTTTCGATCGACGGCCACTGGCAACGCTTTCTCTCGCACGGCATTCATCTTCTCTTGCTTCAGTGCGAGCTGTATTGAAAATACTTCCTCAAAAGCAAAGCGTTTGCGGGCTGCATCGGCATCGGTCTTTTTGCGCGGGGCATGAATCCACACCAGTGCCGTCGCAAGCGACGGCAGATTGTATCGCTCCAAAATCTCAGCTGGTATTGGGTCAGGTAATGTTTCGTGTACGTGCGATTCAAATATCTTCTTAACTGCATGCAAAAACCATAGTGACGACACGCCGCGACTCTCGGGATATATCGCATACAAAGCATCTTCAATGATAGACGTCGCTGTTTCACTCTTGGTAAACAGCGTGTCATGCACGTCTTCAGGGTTTACGGGCGACTTATCAATCTCTGGATTAGCCAAGTACATTTTCTCGGCAGTACCCGCAATCTTCCCGCTCGCTTTTACGACCATGCCGTCCGCAACCATCTTCGCCATGTATGGCTGTGAGAACCACATTAGCTTTATTCGTCCGCTCGCGTCTTCGAGCCACGCTTCGGCCATTGGTCTGCGACTTTTCCATGCTTTGCGTGTCTCAGGCTTACGGATAGTTCCATAGAGCGTGACTTCGCTACCTGGCTGTACGGCTGCGACCGTACCTGTGGGACCCGCTGCTTCGTAGCGAGCGGGGAAGTGATACAGGAGATCACGAATCGTCGCGATGCCGAGTCGCTTCAGTGCGCTCTTTTGATCGGCACGAAGCCGCGTGAAATGCATGGTCAGCAAATCACCTTCCTTCATGCCCGTTACACTTTTCTTTTCGACAGTTCCTTCAGCCATTACCTCCAGTATACCGGTTCGCATTCCAGCGCGCTCCTCATATTTATTTCATATTTTCCCGCTATACTAAGGAAAGCATGAAGCGTACTTCTATTCTTTTAATTCTTATAGTCGCGATAGTAAGTACGGCATTATCAGCAGTCTTTTTCTTCTCCAAGCCCTCCTTTGCATCGTCCTCAACTCCTACCCGAACAGTAGCGGAACTTCAGCAGAAATATGCCGCAACCGCAGTAAACGGACAGAAAGTTCGTATTCTTATCGTTCCCGGCCATGAGCCTAACTTCGGCGGTGCAGAATACCAGGGTATATACGAGCGCGAGATTACGGTGCAAATTGCAGATCAGCTCGCCACGTACTTAGGACAGAATCCAAAGCTTCAAGTCATTGTTGCGCGCTCAAACACCGGATGGAACTTAGACCTCACCAACTATTTCTTCAATGATTGGGTAGACATACAAAGTTTTGTTGAAGCCAAAAAGCAGGCAATGCAGAACAGCATCATGAATGGTTCGGTGCAGCAACGAAGTATCGACGACCAAGTCGATCATTCTGCTGCACCAACGGACGTTGCTCTTCGTCTCTATGGCATAAATAAATGGGCAGACGAAAACAATATTGATCTTGTTATTCATCTCCATATAAATGACACGACTGATCACGGACCGGATAGTCCAAGTGCTAATTCTGGTTTTGCGGTGTACGTTCCGGACTCTCAATATGGAAATGCATCCACATCACTGCCGATAGGGAAGGCGATTGCTGCACGCTTAGCTGCTATGAATGCGACCTCGTCGCTGCCGGTAGAGAATAAAGGTGTCGTCCCCGACCAAGACCTTATTGCTATTGGTGCATACGATACCCTCAGTGTGCCGAGCGTTTTGATTGAATACTCATATATAACCGAACCAAAGCTCACGCATACAGAAGTATTGGCTACGGTTGCGAAGGATTTTGCATACGAAACCTATCTTGGGGTGCAGGATTTTTTCAAAGACTCAGTCAGGACTGCGTACCCAACAGCGTCGCTACCATTTGTCTTTACCGGCACATCAACCATGGGAAGTTCAAGCCCGGCCGCATATTCGCTTCAAACAGGGCTGCACATCCTTGGCTTCTATCCAACAGCAAGCAGCACTCTCTCAGCGGCGCTTGCACAAGTAACGAACAACTCATCCTCAACTCCTACACTCTTTAATCTGTGTGGAATCTCCGGACTCATGGACGGCTGCACGGTAGACGCGATAAATGCTTTCCAGAAGAGTCATGGCTGGAAACCGACAGGGAAGCTTGGGCCACAAACCATAGCTGCATTGAACGCGCGCTTTAGTAAGGTACCTACAATACCCGCGACGAATACATCAACGGCATGCGATGTGCCAACGAGCAGTCTTTCACTAAACACGAAAGATTCAAATACAAAAGGTGACGTCTCACGTTTACAGCGACTGCTCGCAACTGATTCAAAGATATATCCAGAAAAACTTGTAACGGGAACGTTCGGTCCTGCCACACAGAAAGCCGTACAGCGTTTCCAAACAGCAAACAAAATTGCAACTCCAGGAACGGCTGCGTTTGGTCTCGTGGGCCCGAAGACATTGGCTGCGTTACAGGTGCTTTGCAAATAACACTACTGCAGACTAACCAGCGCCAACACCGCCACAGTTATCGCACCAAATATTCCAATGGTCTTGAGAAAATAGGAGACAGCCGCTGCTTTCTTGCCTTCTATGAGTCTCACCAACGGTTGATAGAAAAACAGAAAAGCCATGATTGCGGCAGAACATACAAACAAGGAGATGAATCCCAGGCTATCAAGCAGGGTGTCTGGCGTGTCGTGACGAAGAGATTCAATAAAATGCATAAAGAGCGCTACGGCACCAATATAGGCAACCGCGGCGAGTGCATTGATAAAAGGATTCCACTTCATATATCTAGTATAACGTCGCGACGTATGTCTTGGTTACATCCTGATATAGTTCAACTATATGAAGGTATTCACGCTCTGCATGGTCTGCAAAGACGGCAAGATACTGCTGGGCATGAAGAAGATACGTTTCGGGGCAGGGATGTGGAATGGCTTTGGAGGAAAGGTAGAAGAGGGTGAAAGCCTCGAAAGCGCAGCTTATCGGGAGCTAGAAGAGGAAGCGGGAATCGTGGCGCTCAATATGCAGAAAATGGGTGTGCTCAATCTTTCGTTCAATGAAGATCCAGCACAGCTCGAAGTTCATGTATTCAAGACCACTGAATTCATGGGAGAGATTATTGAAAGTAATGAAATGAAGTCCCAGTGGTTTGATTTCGATGAAATCCCCTATGAAAAAATGTGGACGGACGACGAGCAATGGCTCCCGCTTTTGCTTGCCGGCACGCAGTTTGAAGGAACGTTCCATTTTGATCGGCCCTCAACTCCCGAATATTCAGCGAAAATACTTACGCAGGAACTACGGCTAATAGGCTAGAATAAGGCATGGAAAAATTTACGTATTTAGTAGTCGTCAATATTATTTTAATTAAAGACGACAAGGTTCTGCTAGCACGTCGTTTTAATACAGGATATTTTGATGGTGATTACGAGATGCCTTCAGGGCATATGGATGGTCACGAAACCGTTCGAGCAGCTGCAGTTCGCGAAGCGTTAGAAGAGACAGGGGTAACTATTAAAGAAGAAGATTTGGAGGTTGCGCATGTAATGCATCGCTTTGGAGAAAAATATGAACGTATAGAGTTCTTCCTGACTGCCTCTGAATGGGAAGGAGAACCAGCAGTCATGGAATCTGAAGAATGCGATGATCTGCAATGGTTTGCACTTGATGAACTACCGTCAAATATGATTCCAAAGTCTAAGGCGGGGCTCCAGTACGCACTCGCTGGAGAAGCTTTCTCAGAGTTCGATGAGAAATAAGTTTCATGAAGAATTTTCTGGTTACCGGCGGCGAAGGATTCATTGGCTCACGAATTGTTGGGCTAACGGAAGCTCAATCATATGATTTAAAATCGGGAAGCGATATTTTAGATACGCAGAAGCTCACGGATGCTTGTGAAAATATGGAGGGAATATTTCACTGTGCAGCAAAGATAAGCGTTCCTGAAAGTATTAAGAAGCCTGATGAGTATCAGCTTCATAACGTGGAAGGAACTAAGAGCGTTATCGAGGTAGCAGAGAATGGCAGAAATAAGATTGTTTTCTCGAGTAGTGCTGCAGTGTACGGAGAATCAGATCACGAAGCCAAAGAGACGGATTCCTTGCATCCGATGTCGCCCTACGCGCAGAACAAGGCAGACGGAGAAATGTTGCTCAAGGACTCAAACGTGCCGAACGTAATACTTCGGTACTTTAATGTATATGGTCCAGGGCAATCAGCAGCATATGCCGGAGTGATAACTGCGTTTATATCAGCAGCGCTCAAGAATGAAGATCTGGTTTTGTTTGGTGATGGCGAGCAAGTGCGTGACTTTGTGTATGTTGATGACGTGGCTCGTGCAAATATCGCTGCAATGGAGTCAGATATTGGCGGGGCAGAGGTCTTCAATATTGGAAGTGGCACCAAGACGTCGATTACGGAACTAGCTCAGGAAATCATTACACTCACGGGCTCATCTTCGAATATTCGACATGAGGCACCTCGGCTAGGAGATATTGTGTATTCGCAGGCTGATGTCTCAAAAGCGAGTAAATTGTTGGGCTGGAGAGCAGAAGTGTCTTTGGAAAATGGCTTGCGAAAGACGATAGCGTCCTTTATATAGGGGTTATCCCCACAGGGCTTGCAAATTGCAATAGATAGTGGTATTGTATCGATACGTTCATGAGACAAGCTTTTTACGGCTTACTCACTTTTGGTGCTCACGTGCTGAAGGTATTTTTACAACTAGGCCGTAAAAAATTCGTTTCATGAACTGAAAGAACCGCCCGTAAGGGCGGTTCTTTCTTTGTACACAGGTCAACTCTGCAGGCACAGGCGTATACTGAACTTCTTATGGACGCTAAATCAAAGAAGATACTCGCAGCATTTAAAAAGGCAGGCGCGCGCATCGAGACTAGAAGCCGCGTGAAGCTCAAGACAAAAGAAGACCTGGCTCTTTTCTATACTCCTGGCGTTGGCGTTGCTTCAACCTATCTTGCAGAGCACCCCGAGAAAGCGCGTGAGCTTTCTGTAAAGCGAAACTCAGTGGCAGTAGTTTCTGATGGTTCAGCAGTACTTGGTCTTGGAAATATTGGTCCGTACGGCGCACTTCCTGTTATGGAAGGGAAGGCACTTATTTTCCGCGAGATGGCGGGTGTCGATGCGTGGCCTTTGGTGCTCGATACGCATGACCCAGATGAAATCGTGCGCACGGTGCTTGCTGTCGCACCTAACTTTGGTGGTATCAATCTCGAGGATATAAAAGCTCCGGAGTGTTTTGATATCGAACGACGACTCATCGAAGCCCTCGACATTCCTGTTATGCATGATGATCAACATGGCACGGCCATTGTTGCGCTCGCAGGACTCATCAATGCTGCGAAAGTCGTGAAGAAGAATATGAAGAAGTTGCGCGTAGTGATTTCTGGCGCAGGCGCAGCAGGCACTGCCGTTGCAAAACTCTTGGTAGTGTCTGGCGTTACGGACGTTGTTGTTTTGGATCGTGGCGGCGCTATCTTTGACGGCAGACCGGACCTGAATCATCACAAACAAGAACTTGCGGTGCGTACTAATCCTCGCAAGGCGAGTGGAAGCCTTAAAGAAGTGCTCGCAGCAGCTGATGTGTTTATTGGAGTTTCAGGACCGAATCTCCTTACGCGCGAAGATATTCGTACGATGAATACTGGCGCAATCGTCTTTGCGCTCTCTAATCCTGTCCCGGAAATACTTCCTGACGAGGCGAAGGCAGGAGGCGCTGCAGTGACAGCAACAGGTCGTTCTGACTTTGCTAACCAGATTAATAATGCACTCGTGTTTCCAGGTATATTCCGTGGTGCGCTTGATAAGGGTGTGCGAGCGATTACCGAAGAAACAAAAGTACGAGCAGCCAAGGCACTCGCTGCGCTCGTGCCCGCACCCACGGCAGGCAAACTTCTTCCTGATATCTTCGATAAGCGGGTCGTTCCAACGGTTGCAAAAGCCGTTCGGTAATCTAATACACCAGAGCAATGAATCTTCCAAGTCACCGGGACCCCAAAAAGGTCTATCACGACCCCTACCATTTTTGCATAACGTTCCCAGACCGTATCTATCCCTTTGCTTCCCTTATTGAAGGGAAGAAAGTGCGATGGCGACGTTCGTATGAGCATCGCTTAGCAGAGATTCAAAGCAAACTTGGCGATGGGCACTATGGGCTTAAACTCACCACCTATCGTGAAGTCTGCCATGTGCTGGGTAGTGGTCTGTTCATTGCGACCGCGACCCTTATCTCTCACACGCTATGGGGAAGCGATGTTGCGTTGCCGGTTTTGTTCTTGGCCGCGATGCTCGCTATTACGTTCCAAGAGTTTTATTTGCAGCCGCGCACCTACAACCAACGCTTTGGAAAGAGTGTCGTTGACTGGATAAGCTGGGTGGTTCCGCTGGGAGTGTATTTGTTTGTGTATATTTTCTAAAAGAAAACCGCCGACCTTTAGGTCGGCGGTTTTCTTTATTAGTCGCGTTGAATTGCTTGCTTCACGCGCTCATGTACTGTCGCAAGCCATGCCCGATCTTTCACAAACCAATCGTGATGTGGACTGCCGAGCGTCTCAGCAAGTTCACGGAAGGGAACCCACTTGGCTACCGCTATCTCAAGTGTTGGAGCAAGTTCTGCGTGAGGAGGTGCGGCGAACAAAAACATTTTGATTGTCTTCTCTTCATTCGCAGTGTTTCCGAAGGTGAGAACGGGACGGGTAAATTCTCCGAGATCGTCAATCAATTCCAAATCCGTGAGTCCCGTCTCTTCAGCAATCTCACGACGCGCCGCGTCCTCGTCTGATTCACCCGGATCAACATGACCTTTCGGAAGTAACCATGAATGACTGTTCTTGCTAAAGACCATCGCAACCGTCCCGCTATCACCCAGCACTATGCCGCCTGCGCTTCTCGTCTGGCGAACGTCCATATAGATTAGTTAGGAATAGCGTTTACGTTGATGTTGGTTTGTACGCTTTGGCCCGCAGTCACGACAACCGTTCCCATGTCAGACGCATGTATATGGTTGTGGTATGGCCAGCTGCCTACCTTGGTGAAGGTAAAGCTATAACTGCCGCCCGAAGGAATGGCCGCACATTCGTCAAAGACCGTTGCAGAAGTCGGTGCACCACTTACACAATGTTGATTAGTCGACGTGCCGTCATACACGGTATGGCTTGGATGGTTGCCACTCGCAACCCACATTTGGCGAGAACTATTGTTGGACCATGTTACGGTCGTGCCTTCTGCAATGGTTACGGTTGCGGGAGAGAATCCATTGTTGGTATATGAAATGACTTGTGACTGACCACTGGCGCCAACCGTGGCGTTACCTGTTGCCATAGCGCTCGTGGAAGCATTTTCATCACTTACGGGGGCTATTGCTGTTTTTGGATGCGACGAAAGGTACACGGCAAGCGCAACGAGAATAATGAGAACAACAGCACCGGCTACGAGAGGGGTCTTATTTTGCATATAAAATGGCTACTAGTCTGATATAGAAATAGTCTACCAGGGAAGTGTGCTGGAGAAAGGGTGAACTGCGGGTTAAAGTGGTTTGGCTATAATTACTCGTTATACGATAAATATGTATTGACAAACGATAAACGTTGAATTAAGCTATTTCTACACGTAATCAAAATAGGTATGAAAAAAAGCTCAACAGTATTTCTTCAGGCAGTCATTGCACTCATCGGCATTGGTGCTCTTGCATTATTGCTTTTAGAACCTCGCATGGAGGGAGTGAACGCACACGCCACCAACTCTCAGATTTATTTTAATTCCTTCATAGTGCTTGTATATGCGGGTTCCATCCCTTTTTTCATTGCCCTGTATCAAGCGGTCAAAGTGCTGGGGTATGTCGGACGGGGAAAGGTATTTTCTCCAGAGGCGGTCAAAGCCTTGCGGGTTATAAAATATTGCGCACTAGCCATCATTGGATTTGTTGTAGTGGAAGAAATATATATCATGCTAACCCATGGCAATGATGACGCCGCAGGTGGGATCATGATGGGTGTCTTCATAACCTTTGGTTCGATCGTGATTGCTACGGCGGCAGCGATGTTTGAACGAATTTTACGTAGTGCCGTAGAACTAAAATCCGAAAACGACCTAACCGTATAACTCTATGGCAATTATCATCAACATAGACGTGATGCTCGCAAAACGAAAGATGAGCGTTACCGAGCTCGCGGAGAAAGTCGGCATCACGATGGCAAACATTTCTATCTTGAAAAACGGCAAAGCTAAAGCTATCCGACTATCAACGCTCGAAGCTATTTGTGAAGCTCTGGAATGTCAGCCGGGAGACATCTTGGAGTACAAAGACTAAAGAGTGCACATTAAATTCGTTCGTGTGGATTTGGAACTGCAGCCATATGCGCTTCTGGAAGCTCAAACGTATAAAGTCCATCTTCAGCAATGTAGAATCGTGCTGTTGTGGGAAGGGCAGCATCAGAGAGTTTCATAAAATCACGAGGACCGTAATTATGAAATTGTCCTGAGTCGTACTCAATCTTTCCTGAAACTACTTCCGGAATCTGGTTCTGTATGCGTTCGCCCATAGGATGTTGCTCATCGGCTTCACCATCAAAGGTGAGTGGTTCGGTTTTTGCGTGTAAATTTCCTGCTACGACGAGTGTGGGAACATCTGAGAGATTCGCGAGTATATTTTTCGCCATAGCTTCATCGCGGTCATTCCACGCGGGGCCAGTGGCTCCTCCGTCGAAACAAACAAATTGCTCAAGCATTCCTTCGTCCCTCAACTTCTTTAGGAGAGCAAAATGACCACCGGTAACGCGGCCATCAGGACTATCTTGGATAGCGTGAAAATTAAGTTCACCAGTCTCTAGATATTTTTCAGCAACGTGCTTTAAATCTGGCTCCCATTCGAGCGAAAGTCCTCGAAAGCCAAATTTCTTAAAAAGCGTATAGATAATATCGGGATTTTCTTTCACTCCATGCATTTCACCTAGTATGAACAGGTTTGTGCGCGAGATGTTTTCAAGGAGCTGATGAGAAGCAATCTCATCAAATTCCGTTGGTATTTCTACTATCGAATGAGCAGAGACGGCTTCAATAAATGAATGCCTTTCTCGCTCAATATTTCTTTGCTGCGGTGACTCTCTTTCAAAACCTTTCATGTAGTAAGTATAGCTTAGCTAACTTCTTAGTTTGGCGGAGACGGAGGGATTCGAACCCTCGGAGCCTTTTACAGCTCGCCTCGTTAGCAGTGAGGTACTTTCGACCACTCAGCCACGTCTCCTTTATATATCAAGTATTGCGAATTCACGCCCAAACCTGATATATGTAAATTATCATTTCATACGCTAATGCGCGAGTGCGAGGGTGATTATGTGCTTCGCACCAGCCTTTGTAAGGGTTTCTGCGGCAGCATGCAATGTGGCGCCTGTTGTAACAACGTCGTCGAACACTATATAGGTATGCGCTGGATTGCATGGACGCGTTGTGGCAAAGGCTCCTATAATATTCTGTCTTCGTGCGCCTCCATCGAGTGTCGTTTGAGGCACCGTATCGCGTGTGCGTACAAGAAGACCAGGATCGAGGGCTATATATTCCTCAAGCCCTACAAGTGCATGTGTGGCAATTTGTTCTGCTTGATTATAGCCGCGCTCCCGCTTGCGGGAGCGCGAAAGGGGAATGGAAACGAATATGATTTTTTCCTGAAAGAATTCTTTGGTTTCGGTGATGAAGTCGAAGAGATATTCGTGTAATACATGCGCAAGCAACGCAGTTGCTTGCGCATTGTTGTGAAATTTTGCCTCAATAACGCACGCTTGCACCGTCTCATGTTTATAGGGAAGGAGTGCCATAAGAGGCTTCGAAGCACTACGTTCTGTTGAAGTATCGTTAAGTACGGTAGGGCAGAGCAGAGCCAAGACATCATTTTTTGTATATTCTCGTACCCGAAGTTCACTTTCGCGCGGTGGGAAAATCAAATCAATGATCGTCTTCATGAACCGCATATCTTCACATGATACAATTGCCGCATGAGCTTTTTGTCGAATATGTTCGGGAAAAAGAAAACCAAGAGTGTTCTTGGTGTGGACATCGGTTCTTCGTCTCTAAAAATTGTGCAACTTAGGCGCGAAGGAGAAACTGCGGTACTCGAGACGTACGGCGAGCTTGCGCTTGGTCCGTACGCAGGAAACGAAGTTGGTCAGGCGACAAACCTTCCCGCAGACAAGATTGCAGAAACTCTGACCGACCTTTTGCGCGAAGCAAACGTGACCACTAATGAGGCAGGAATATCAATACCATTCGCGCGTTCGCTGCTCCGCCTCATCACCCTCCCACGACGCGATGATCCAAACGAGCAACGCACCATGGTCGAGCTCGAAGCTCGCAAATACATTCCTGTTCCGGTGAGTGAAGTGCAACTCGATTGGTTCGTGGTACCAGAGCCTATTTCAGAAGGGCAGCCGCCCTCAGACAAGATGCGCATTCTTATCGTTGCCGTGCATAACGATGAGCTCGCACTCTTGCAGGGTGTTGTGCAGGGCGCGAAGCTTGAGACCTCGTTCTATGAAATAGAAATATTCAGTACGATTCGTTCGGTGGTGGATGAACCGGTACGACCAGTGCTTGTGCTCGATATAGGTGCGTCAGCGACAAAAGTATATGTGGTTGAACACGGCGTCGTAGCTTTTTCACATAATATTCCACAGGGAGGTCAGGATGTTACGCGTACTATTGCAACCGCAAACGGTCTCACCATTAAACAGGCAGAAATTTTCAAAAAGGAACAAGGTTTCAAGAATAGCTCCGCTGCCGAAGGTGGAAAGCTTTCGTACGATCGAAAAAGCATCGAGCTCATATTCTCCCGCATATTTGAAGAAACTAAACGTGTACTTACTCAGTATGAAATGGGAAGCCAGAAGAGTGTTGCCGCTATTGTACTTACCGGTGGTGGGGGAGTTACCAAGGAACTCGCAGCGTATGCGAAGGAATTCTTTTCAGTAGACATTCAACTCGCTGATCCGTTTGGAAAAGTAGAAGCTCCGGCCTTCATGCGGCCCGTACTCGCAGAGATTGGCCCAGAATTTGCCGTAGCCGTAGGACTCGCATTACGCAAGCTCGAAGAACTTCAGTAATCTACGCACAGTTCTTCATGATTCTGTGCATAAATAGAATGAAACACTCATATCTATAGCGTATACTCTATTTGTGGCACTTTCTCCCGGCATTCCTACATCATTTGTACCGCGACAACCGGTACAGCCTTCCGCGAAACACCCAATGCGCGGTAGTAATAATATTTTTCTTATTGTATCGGTGGTGATCTTGGGAATTGTCGTACTAATGGCTGTGGGTGTTTTTGCGTACGATAAGTACCTCACTAATTCGCTTCAGACAAAGGCAGATCAACTTGCAACTGCGCAAAAGCGCGTAGACCAAAATACTATTGAAGAATTCGTGCGTTTGCGCGACCGCCTTAATACCGGTACAGACCTCCTCACGAATCACATCGTTCTTTCACAATTTCTTGATACGCTTGAATCCCTCACGCTACAAAACGTACGATTCAATAGTATGAAACTTGCTGTTGCGGGTGATCATACGGCGAAGATCGATATACTCGGTACTGCAAAGACATTCAATGCGCTTGCCGCACAGTCCAATGCCTTTGCGGGTGAGAAGCTTATAAAGCGAGCGATATTCGCCAACATTACTCTTTCACAATCAAAACTAGTAACGTTCCGTCTTACGGCCGATATCGATCCGCGCTTGGTAGTCGCTGGAACGGGGACTGGCGCGAAACCTACTGTTGATCCCTTAACGCTTCCCGTGCAGACTCCCGTCGCTCCTGTAGCAACTGCAACGCCGAACCTTCCAACCCAATCTCCTGCAACACAGGCCCCTGCAGCAACGACGAGCGCAAAGACTAGCACTTCAACACCAACCCTATGATGTCTCGCCTAGTACCAATCGGTGCGCTCATTCTCTCACTAGCACTTTTCTTGCTATACATTAAGCCAACGTATACCGGCCCTATTCAAGAAACGAAGACAAAGATAGACAGCTATACCGCAGCACTTGCTGCAGCGGATCGATTCTCACAGAAGGAAGCTGAACTTACCCAAGCACGGGCGAACATTTCTGCAGATAGCCTCACCCGCTTGAACTCCTTCCTGCCTGATGGCGTAGATAACGTGCAATTAATTCTTGATCTCGATGCGTTAGCTGCTCGCTCTGGTGTAACACTCTCAAATTTTGATATTAAGAATCAGGACGAGGGGGGCACCTCAGCGACAACTCCCTCAGTGCCTGGCCAGCTTGGTCCCGGTCTCGCTTCGAATACTCCTGTCGATTCACTCGACCTCACTCTTTCAGCAAGTGGTACGTACCCGGCCTTCCGTGCCTTCCTTGCTGGTGTAGAACAAAGCTTACGGCCGCTCGATGTCGTAGAACTAACCGTGAGCGAGTCAACAACCGGCGTCTATAAATATGACATGACTATCCGTATCTACTGGCTTCATTAATTCCTACCTATGAACCTCACTCGTAACACCCTTATCCTCATCGTTTGCGCCCTCATTGTGCTTGGGGGAGGAGCATATTATTTCTTCTTTTTTAATACCGGAACTGGTGCAGGAGTTTCGGGCGATACCGCTATAGCAAGCGATGCTGAGCTTTCATTTATTGCACTGGTGAGCAAGCTTGATCCTATTACCTTTAATACGGCAATCTTGTCAGACCCTCGCTTTACCTCGCGTACAGATATTCGTACTACTGTTGTCTCTGAAACGACAGGACGCAAAGACCCTTTTGCGCCGATAGCGGGCACGGTGTCTACGACAAATAAATAGACATCATTTGAAAAACCTCTGCTCTTCATGCGAGCGTGGTATATGATACGAGAGTAGGGAACGATACGTTGTTCACTCACACATACTTTTCATGAACATTCTTACGCTCCTTAGCGACATTGGAACTCTAAAGCCTGATGAGGCGACGGCAATCGCAAGTGAAGCGCGTACTTCGCAGACTCCGGTAGAAACCTTGCTCGAAAAGCGAGGTATTCCGATTGAAAAGATTCTTGAAGAAGCCGGCAAACGCTACAGCATGCCGTACCGCATTCTTCCGCCTACTCCGATCGGAAAGAAGGCTCTGGAATATATCCCTGAAGAATCAGCAAAGCACTACGGCTTTGCTCCTATTGGTCTTGCGGACGGTGCGCTCGAAGTAGGTATTGTTGACCCCGATAATATTGAAGCGCTCGATGCATTGCAATTCATTGCTGGTCGCGTGGGGTTGCCGTACAAACTCTTTCTCATAAGCCAGGCAGATTTTAGTAAAGTTCTTGAAGAATACAGCAGTCTTACCGGTGAAGTTGGGGAAGCGCTTCAACAGCTTGAACCTGTCGAAGTCTCGGATGACGATGAAAAGAAGAAAGATACCGTAGAAGATCGCGTTATCAAAGAAGATGCTCCGGTTACTAAAATCGTTGCGACGATACTTCGCTATGCCGTAGAAGGTGGTGCTTCCGATATTCACATTGAACCAACGCCGGAGAAAACGCAGGTGCGTTTTCGCATGGACGGTGAACTGCATACTTCGCTTGAGCTTCCGATAAAGGTGCACCCGGCCGTAGTTGCGCGTATCAAGATTCTTTCACAAATGCGTCTCGATGAACGTCGCAAGCCGCAAGATGGTCGCTTTTCTGCAACGGTTGAAGGTCGTCGCATCGACTTCCGCGTTTCTACGTTCCCAACGCAGTACGGTGAGAAAGTCGTGATGCGAATCTTGGATAGGTCGAAGTCGGTTGCGACGCTTGAGAGCCTTGGTTTTACTCCGAGAGATTTTGAAACTATTCAGCAAATAATCGCCCGTCCATACGGCATCATTCTTATTTCCGGCCCTACCGGTTCTGGTAAGTCGACGACCTTGTTCGCCATGCTTTCGGCACTTAATCGCGAGGCTGCGAACGTCGTGTCGGTTGAAGACCCGGTCGAGTATGAAATCCCAGGCGTGATGCAGTCGCAAGTGCACCCGGAAATCGGTTACACCTTTGCCTCTGGTCTTCGTTCTATTCTTCGTCAGGATCCTGACATCATCATGGTGGGAGAGATTCGCGATAAAGAGACAGCGCAGCTTGCTATTCAGGCAGCGCTTACGGGTCACTTGGTATTCTCAACGATTCACACCAACACGGCTGCCGGTGTGATTCCACGTTTGGTGGATATGGGCGTGGACCCGTATCTCATCGCGCCAACCCTCATCGCGGCTATTGGACAGCGTCTCGTTCGCAAGCTCTGCCCTGGAGCAGGGCACCCTACGCCGGTAAGTGACAGCATGAAACTTCATCTTGAACAGGATTTCTCTGATCTTCCTGAAGATATCCGTGCAACGGTCCCCGCCTTTGAGACTATATATGACGCTACGACCACGCCTGACTGCCCAAATGGTACGCGTGGTCGCCTCGCTGTCTTTGAGATATTGAAGATGGATAAGGATCTGGAGAAAGTGGTTCTCGAGAACCCTGTAGAAGAGAAAGTATATGCCGCTGCTCGTGCAAAAGGCATGTTTACGATGCGCGAGGATGGTATTATGAAAGCATTAGCTGGCCAGATACCGTTCCAGGAGGTGGATACGCTCGGCGGCGCATTATTGGCTGATGAAGAAGTAGAAGACGTAGAAAAGAATCCCACAGAAACCTAAAACACATTCGTATGGAAACCACCGCGTCCGCTATGCCAAGCACACCAGCGACACCAACACCTTCAGGAAAGTCATACACCATCTACCTCGTAGACGACGATCGTTTCTTGCTCGATATGTACGCGGTGAAATTCAAAGCGGCGGGGCACCAGGTTACGGCGTTTCAGGGCGGCATGCTTGTTCTCGACGCGCTTCGAAAAGGCCCTGCACCGGATGCTGTGTTGCTTGATGTCGTTATGCCAGAAATTGATGGTTTCGGTGTGCTCGATGTTATACGAAAAGAAAACCTTGGCGGACCCTCTATGAAGGTTATTATTCTTTCGAATCAAGGTCAGCCATCAGATATTGAACGCGCGACTCAGCTCAAGGTTGATGGGTACATCATAAAGGCATCCGCTATTCCATCAGAAGTATTTTCTGAGACTATTCGCATAATTGAAAAGACTGCATGAGCGAACGTGGCGCAGAAATAAAAGAACGCATAGCAACGCTCCTCGAGACCGTCGTCACAGAAGGGGGCTCCGACCTACATCTTTCAGCAGGCTCTAATCCAATTATTCGTGTATCGGGAGCACTCGTACCACTTCTTCAGCAACCGGTTCTTACTCCGGAAGACACGCTCGACATCTTGAAGGCCATGGCGCCCGAAACCAGATTTGCACACTTCGCTACCGACCAATCGATAGACTTTTCATACGCACATTCCAAAGTCGCGCGTTTTCGCGTGAACGGCTTCACCGTACAAGGCGCTGCTGCTATGGCGATGCGCCTTATTCCACACGAGACGCACACATTCGAGAAACTCAATCTCCCACCGATTCTTGAAGTATTCACCCAGCGCACCCAGGGCTTCTTTCTTATCGTCGGTCCTGTGGGTCAAGGAAAGTCGACCACTATGGCGGCCATAATCGAACGCATCAACGAAACGCGCGCTGAGCACATCGTGACTATCGAAGATCCTGTTGAATATATTTTTGATGCAAAGAAGTCACTGATTCACCAGCGTGAAGTGCATGTAGACGCACCGAACTTCCAAAGCGCACTACAAGCAGCCTTTCGTGAAGACGTAAACGTGATCATGGTGGGGGAGATGCGCGATCAGGAGACTATCGCGAGCGCTGTGACTGCCGCAGAGACAGGCCACCTTGTGCTCTCAACACTCCACACCAATAACGCTGCGCAGACTATCGATCGTATTATCGATATGTTCCCCCCAAATCAACAGGACCAGGTGCGCGTGCAGCTTGCGGGTTCGCTCGCCGGTATATTCAGTCAGCGCCTCGTGCCCCGTATTGCAGGTGGTCTTGTGCCAGCCTATGAGCTTCTCATAAACAACAGCGCAATCTCGAACCTCATTCGTGAAGGTCGTACCCATGAAATCGCAACGGTGATTCAGACCAGTTCACAGGAAGGTATGATCGACATGGATCGTTCACTTGCCGAGCTTGTACGCCGTGGGGAAGTGACTATAGAACACGCCTATGAACGTGCAACGGACCCTAAAACCTTCGAACGGTATCTATAATTTTTTATGCTCTTTAGCTACCACGCGCTTGATCAAGATGGCCACGAACGAGAAGGTACCGTAGAGGCACTTTCGATGGATGTTGCTGTTGCAACGCTTCAGCGCCGTAGCCTTATCGTTTCTTCCATAGAACCGGCGGCGAAGAAATCACTTCTGACTGTTGATATCTCGCTCTTCAAGCATGTGTCTAATAAGGACGTTGTTATCCTTTCACGACAGATTGCCACGCTCTTCGAAGCACAGGTGTCCGCGCTCCGTATCTTTCGCTTGCTCGCTGCAGAAGTAGATAACAAAACGCTTGCAGAGGTCATGTCGCAGATTGCTGATGATCTGCAAGGGGGAAGTCCAATCTCTAAGGCGATGGCGCGTCACCCAAAGGTCTTTACGAATTTCTATGTAAACATGGTTCGTTCCGGAGAAGAGTCAGGAAAGCTTTCCGAAACGTTTGGATACCTTGCTGACTACTTGGATCGCACGTACGAGGTCATGAGCAAAGCACAGAATGCGCTCATCTATCCTGCGTTCGTTATCGGTGTGTTCTTTATCGTCATGGCGCTGATGCTCACGATGGTTATCCCAAAGATCAGTGCCATCCTCACTGATTCAGGTTCTGAGATACCGCTCTACACTCAGGTAGTTATTGCACTCTCGAATTTCTTGGTCCACTACGGTTTCTATATCATCATTGCGATGGTTATCGGTGTTTTCTTTATCTATCGATCACTCCAGACAGAGAGCGGTAAGCTTTTCTTTGATAGCTTCAAACTCGACGTTCCGTATCTTGGAAATCTGTACCAGAAGCTTTATCTTTCGCGCATTGCCGATAACTTTTCAACCATGCTCGTCTCCGGTGTTCCTGTTGTGGAAGCTGTAGAAATTACCGCATCGGTAGTCGGTAGCGCTACGTTCGAGCGTATCCTCATGCAAGCAGGGGAGGAAGTGAAAGGTGGTGCCACTATTTCAGACGCCCTCGGCAAACATTCAGAAATTCCTGGCATCATGACCGCCATGATTAAAGTCGGTGAAGAGACCGGAGAGTTGGGAAATATTCTTGCGACGCTCGCAAAGTTCTATCGCCGCGAAGTAAACAACGCCGTCGATACACTCATCGACCTTATTGAACCACTCATGATTGTGATGCTCGGTCTTGGTGTCGGTACCCTCCTTGCCTCCGTGCTTATTCCTATTTACAACCTCGCAGGTTCTATCAATTAAGCGCTTTTATCCACAGCGCAGGAAGATTTGTTACTAAGTTCACGTACAATACATACAGCGGATACTTATCCATAACCCGCATCAATTTATTTAACACCACATTATGAAACTTGTATCATCTTCAGCACGACAGGGCCACGTTCAAGACAGGCGTGCCGGTTTCACCCTCATCGAACTCCTCGTCGTGATCGCCATCATCGGTATTCTCTCATCCGTCGTGCTCGCAAGCTTGAACACGGCTCGCAATAAGGGTGCTGATGCGGCTATCAAATCAGCCATTACGAATGCTCGTGCACAGGCTGAACTCTACTATGACAGTAACGGTCAGTCGTACGGTGCTTCAAATGCTATTTGTACGGCAGCTACCGGTCTAGCGCCTATGGTGTCTGGTATTACCTCAGCGGGTGGAGCTGCTACGTGTGCAAGTACGGCTACTACTTGGTACCTATGGTCTCCGCTTAAGGCGACGGCAAGTACCTGGTTCTGTGCTGACAACACCGGAACTTCAACTTTGAAGACGGTAGTACCATCAGGAGGTCAGTGCTAATTAGACTCATTAGCTAGTCTTACAAAAGCCGCCCCGCTGCACCACGTGTGCAAAGGGGCGGCTTTTGTTATGCACACGCACTGAACTCCAAGCTCGAATACCTATAGTATAGTCAACCTACTACCTCTCCATGAAAATAAAACCATCAGGTTTCACCCTCATCGAACTCCTCGTCGTGATCGCCATCATCGGTATTCTCTCATCCGTCGTGCTCGCAAGCTTGAACACGGCTCGCAATAAGGGAAATGACGCTGCGGTAAAATCAAACCTTACGAATGCTCGTGCACAGGCTGAGCTATTTGCTAGCGTTAATAGTGATCAGTACGTTATAACACCTACAGGAACGACTGACGTATGTTCCGCCACGGCATCCGTGAATAATACCAAGGGTGTATACCAATTTGTGAGTGCTGCGGCACGCGCTTCGGGTGCAGGCATTGAAACACGTATCGATACGGGAGGAACTACCGGTACCGTTGCAACCTGTCATGCATGTCCTGCAAGTGGCGCTGGCCTTTGCGTGCCTACCTATGCCAACAAATGGGCAATTGAAGCACCTCTAAAAGGTTCATACCCTCCGTACACAAACCCCATGTACTGTGTCGATAGCTCCGGGAAGGCAACCACTACGGACGGATCTTCGCTTGGCGGTAGCGACGCTGCCTGTAACTAATGGTTTTATTTTTCATCATTTGTTTTAGTTCGCTTGGTGCCATATGCGGAAGCTTTATAGGGGTGCTCGCTGAACGCGTATACACCGGGCAGTCATGGAAGAAGGGTAGGTCTAAGTGTAATTCCTGCCGGGAGGAACTTAATGCACGTGACCTCGTGCCGGTACTCTCTATGCTGTGGTATCGTTGCCGCTGCCGGCAGTGTGGCGCACGCGTGCCTGTCGCATACAGCGTATTTGAAGCACTTATGGGATTCTTGTTTGCGATTTCATACCTCACTCTTGGGGTAGGACCCGTGCTTGCGGTGTTTGTACTTATTCTCCTTACTCTCGGCTTTATCGTCCTCTACGATTTGCGCCATATGATCATCCCGCCACAGGCGTCCTTGGTATTAGCTCTTTTTGCACTCATCTACGCGTTTCTTGCTTCAGGAATAGATACAGCGAGTGGTCTGCACGCATTTGGGCTACGAATCGCGATTGCAGGCCTCATCGGTATGGCATTTTTTCTTCTTCACGTGCTTTCACGTGGTCGCGCCATGGGTCTTGGAGACGTGCCCGTAGCTTTCTCTTTGTCACTTATCGTCGGTAGTCAGTCTATTGCAGGAATTATGTTTTCCTTTTGGATAGGGGCAGTTATCGGCATTATCATATTGGCGCGCCGTCGTGGAGGGCCTACAATGGGTATAGAGGTGCCGTTCGTGCCATTCTTGGCCGCAGGCTTTCTCCTCGCTTACTTTACTCAATGGAACCCTTTACCGTTTTAAATACCTCCTCAGCTCACGCTGCCTCCTCACGAGGATTTACCTTGATTGAAATGCTTGTGGTGCTTGGCATCATCGCTGTTATTTCGGCGATTGCCGTTACGGGCCAATCAGCATTCAATCAAAACCTGCTTCTTACGAACACCGCGTACACAGTTGCATTCTCTGCACGCGAAGCGCAGTCATTTGGTCTCTCAAGTCGTAAATTTGGCAATGTACAGAACGCAGGATATGGACTGCACTTTGATCGTGCGCTCCCAAACTCCTATATTCTCTTTGCTGATATTGCTAAGACACCGCTTCCGATCCCTTCTAAATGTCCGCTTGGTACGGCAGGTACGCCTGATCAAAAACTCGGCAATTGTGCCTATGATTCTGGGAATGATGGTATCCAGGAAACATTTACTTTCAGTCGAGGTTTCAAAGTACAGAAATTCTGCGGAACCATTTCAGGCGTTCAGTCTCCTAATAATAGATTCTGCTCAACAAACTCTTCTCCACTCTCCACTCTTGATATGGTTTTTACGCGTCCGAATACGGCTTCAATCATCTCAGGGAATGTGGGTGGTCTTACCAAGGAATTCTCATGTGCAGAAATAACCATAACCGATTCAGGGAATGTGGCCAATAAAACCATACGCGTATCGACACTCGGTGAAATATCCATAGGAGCAACCTGTCCACCATGAGTACACTACGCATACAAGGAAAGAGAGGATTCACTTTGGTTGAACTCATTGTTTCAATAGGGCTCTTTATTATTGTCCTTACTATTGTCGCAAGTGCATACCTTTCGCTCATTAGCTTGAATCGCAAGGCACGCGCAACGAACGACCTTGTTTCCAATCTTTCGTATGTCGTCGAAGCTATGAGTCGTACCATACGAACGGGGACTAATTATCAGTGTGGGGGATTAGGGGGTACTAATTGTGCCACGTTCGGAAATAGTACGTTTTCTTTTACAGACGATCAGACAAGACCGGTAACGTTTTCGTTGGCTGGAGGCGCCATTAATCAAAGCATTGCGTTCGGGACTCCAGATATACTCACCGATCCGCGCATAACGATAACAAATCTAAAATTCTACGTGCAGGGTGTCGGGTCGGGCGACCAAATGCAGCCGCGCGTTCTGTTTACAATGTCAGGCACTATAACGCCCGATGCAAACTCTGCAGCTATAAGCTTTACGATAGAGAGCAGTGCAACGCAGCGCTTAATTGAACTATGATGATTACTCCGCTATACCAGGTTCGTCGAGTACCAGCACAGGGATTTACGCTCGTAGAGACGCTAGTTGCTATAGCAATACTTATGATTGCTATAGTTGCGCCGTTTTATTCGATTCAACAGGCTATAACTACGTCATATATAACGCGTGACCAGCTCATTGCAACATCGCTTGCGCAAGAAGGGGCAGAATATATTTATTTCTTGAGAGATAATAATTTTCTTGCAACTCCTGTACAGCAACCGTGGCTTACGGGTATGGATAATTGTCGTACCGATAGTCCGTACAATCATACCTATGGATGTACGGTCGATCCAAGCGCAAGTTCTAACCAGCTTGTCGCATGCTCCTCTGGAGGTTGTTCCACGATGAATGTAAATGGAAACGGTATCTATACTCAGGCGAGTGGACTTGCCACGCGTTTTACCCGTACGGTGAAAATAACCCCCAATCCCTCGCAGCCCCAGCAAGTAACGGTAACGTCTCAAGTAAGCTGGACTACGAATCATCAACCCTATACGACGATAGTGACGGAGAATCTCTATAATTGGCTATGATCATGAAAACTCATTCTCCCCACGCTTCTCAGGGTTTCGCGCTCCTCGTCACACTCATCTTTGTGTCGGTCATTCTGGCACTCGGTGTATCTCTGCTCGATGTTGCATACAAACAAGTGGTGCTAACTTCAAGCGCTCGGCAATCGCAATTTGCATTTTATAACGCTGACTCGGCTATGGAGTGTACACTCTATTTTGATCAAAAAAAGAGTGTGTTCCGTTGGGATTTTCCCGGAAGCCAGGGCGATACTACGTTAGATGTAAAATGTCCGCTTGACGTGACAAATTATACTGCTACTCAAGGAAGTGGGGTGCGCACCACTACCTATACGGTTCCTTGCTCAACCGGAGGAATATCTGCGACTATCACCGTGCTGAAGCAGCCTTCAGGTACCACGGATATATACTCGAACGGATACAGTACCTGTGACGCCTCTGCGTCAAATCGCATTGAACGCGGACTCAAGGTGCACTATTAGAAGCCCAAAGTACGGGGTAGAATAGGGGAATGAAGGATTCTATCGGAACCAAAGCCTCCAAAGAGGTTCAGAAGCGCGCAGCGCAGCTGCGCGCTTCAATAGCCAAATACCGTACCCTGTACCATGAGGATGACGAATCGCCGATAACGCCCGAAGCACTCGACTCACTCAAGCACGAGCTTGCCGAGCTCGAGCGCCACTATCCTGATCTTGTTGTTGCCAATTCGCCGACCCAGACAATTGCTGGAGGTGTCCGCGCTGGACTAAAAAAAGTAAGGCACCACGTACCGCAGTGGTCTCTCGATGATGCGTTTAGTGAGAGCGAGCTTCGAAGCTTTGATGAGCGCGTGCGTCGCATGCTTCAGAAATCTCTTGGAAGCAATGCCGTGCCCACGTATTCCTGCGAGCTCAAGATCGATGGTCTTCACATCGTGCTTACGTATGAGAAGGGGAAGCTCGTGACTGCGGCTACACGCGGCAATGGTGTCGTTGGCGAAGACGTGACGCACAACATTCGCACGATTAAGGCGATTCCGCAGACGCTTACTGAGCCGGTGTCTATTACGCTCGAAGGAGAGGTGTATCTTACTCGCTCAGGGTTTAAAAAACTTAATAAATCACGTGAGAAGAATGGGGAAGCACTTTTTGCTAATCCTCGTAACGCTGCTGCAGGCTCTATTCGTCAGATAGATTCGAGTATAGCCTCTGAACGTCCGTTGAGCGCTTTCTTATATGATATTGATGCGCTCGATCATGAATTACCGGAAAGCCAAACAGCTGAACTCGCGTATTTGAAGAAACTCGGTTTTCCCGTAAACACGCACAGCATTCATGCAAAGACCGTCGAGGAAATTCTTGCCTTCTGGAAATCGTGGCATGGAAAGAAGCGAGATAAGGAAGACTATCAAATTGACGGGGTCGTTATAAAGGTAAATGATCGCGTACAGCAAGAAGCGTTGGGGTATACCGGTAAAGGACCGCGCTTTGCGGTGGCACTAAAGTTTCCTGCAGAGCAGGTCACGACGATTGTTGAAGATATTGTGTTGCAGGTAGGTCGTACGGGGAAAATCACTCCCGTCGCGCATTTAAAGCCGGTTGCGGTGGCGGGGACGACGGTTGCGCGGGCCACGCTTCACAATGAGGACTTTATTACCGAGAAAGATATTCGTATTGGCGATACCGTTATTTTGCAAAAGGCTGGCGATATTATTCCAGAAATTGTGCAGGTCCTAACGGAGTTTCGTACAGGAAATGAAAAAGCGTGGAAATTTCCAAAGCGTACGCCACTTTGTGCAGGAGATGGCAGTATTGAACGCATTCCTGGTGAGGCCGCGCACCGCTGCGCGGTGCGCGGATCATTCGGCCAACTTTCGCGTACCCTCGCACACTTCGCGAGTAAGCACGCCTTTGATATTGATGGGCTGGGTATGCAGACCGTACAGCTTTTAATGGAACAGCAGTTGGTCGGAAGCTTCGATGAATTCTTTGACCTTACGCGTGACGAACTACTCGCACTCCCTGGATTCAAAGAAAAGTCCGTAGACAATTTGTTAGCATCTCTTGAACGTGCAAAGAAGGTGCCGCTCGATAAGCTTCTTGTTGGACTCTCGATTCCGCAGGTGGGGGAGGAGACGGCATTTCTTCTTGCACAGAAATTCAGAACGCTACCAGCACTAATGAAAGCGTCTCTTGATGAGCTCTCACGAATTCCGGGCATTGGCGAGGTTGTTGCAGGCTCGGTCGCAGAGTGGTTTGCAGATGAGGAAAATAAAGCGCTCGTTGATCGTCTTGCTGCGCACCTTTCAATTCAACAGGTCAAAGAAGCACCGAAGGACGCAGCATTCACCGGTATGACCATTGTTGTAACGGGTACATTACCAACTCTTTCACGCGACGAAGCCGAGAAGCTTGTGCGCGACAATGGCGGTACGCCGGGAAGTTCTGTGTCGAAGCGAACAGCCTTTGTGCTCGCCGGAGAGAACGCTGGTAGCAAGCTCGCGAAAGCCGAGGAATTGGGGGTAGAGGTCGTGAGTGAAGAAGAATTCCATAAGCGTATTGGTCTGTGATACAGTGCCTTGTATGAGTATTGAAAGCGGAACGGTGGAGAGACTCGCAGCACTTGCACGCATTACTGTTGACCCGGAGCGCGCTGTTGCCTTTGACGCAGAGTTTTCGAGTGTACTTGCCTACATTGGTCAGCTCGATGAGCTTACGCTGCCAACCACGGGTACACCAGTAGTTCCCGCGCATCACAATGTCTTTCGCGCTGACGTTGCTCCGTACACACCTGGCACTTGGTCGGAAAGGATTGTGGCGCTATTCCCGTTCAAGCGGGGCAATACGCTTTCCGTAAAAAAGATTGTTTCCAATGACTAAGCCTTTAAACGAACTAACCATTACCGAAGCAGCGAAAGGCCTTCGCGCTAAGGATTTTACCGTACGTGAATTGTGGGACGCCTGTCACTCGGTTGCACAAGAACGTAATGCAGAACTTAATGCCTACCTTGAACTATTTGGTGTTGACACTGCTGCTGTAGAAGCAGCGCAGACGCGTATTAATACAGAAGGGGAGAGTGCACCACTTCTCTGCGGCATCCCACTCGCCATCAAAGACAACATTCTTATTGAGGGACACATTGCGAGTGCAGCGAGCAAGATTCTTGAAAACTATGAAGCTCCGTACGATGCATTTGTTATAGAAAAACTTAAAGAAGCCGGAGCGCTATTTCTCGGACGCACCAACATGGACGAGTTCGCCATGGGAAGTTCCACAGAGCACTCAGCGTATGGGACGGTAAAAAATCCTTACGACGTTTCCCGCGTTCCGGGAGGTTCATCGGGAGGATCTGCGGCAGCGGTCGCAAGCAACGGTGCCATCGCTTCGCTCGGCACCGACACGGGCGGCTCTATTCGTCAGCCAGCAGCACACTGCGGTCTCGTGGGATTGAAGCCTACATACGGAGCCGTCTCGCGTTCAGGCGCAATTGCTCTTGGTTCATCGCTCGATCAGATTGGTCCATTTGGAAAGTCCGTTGCCGACGTTAAAGCGCTCTTCGACACTATTAAAGGCGAGGATCCCAAAGACCTTACCAGTATTCCTGCAAACGCGTATCCGATTCCCAAAACAGGGAACGCGCTTCGTATTGGAGTTCCTCGTCACCTAATAAAGGAAGGGATTGATGCTGATGCGCTTGAAGTCTTTGAATCAACTCTCACGCGCCTAGTGAACGAAGGACACACTCTTGTCGATATTAGCTTGCCGACGAGCTCATACGCGCTTCCCATGTACTACGTCATCATGCCGGCGGAAGCATCTACAAACCTCGCTCGGTATGACGGTATGCGATACGGTCTCGCTCGTCGCGGCGCTACAGGGCTTGATGATTACCTTGAAAGCAGGACAGAAGGATTTGGAGAGGAAACGAAACGTCGCATACTTCTTGGGACCTTTGTGCTCTCAAGTGGTTACATCGATGCCTATTATCGAAAGGCTGAAGCAGCACGCGACGTACTCCGTGAAGAATATCGTGCAGCCTTTGTCACTTGTGACGTTATTGCATTCCCAACGACACCGTCGCCAGCCTTTAAATTCGGAGAGAAGAGTGATCCTGTTGCCATGTATCTTGAAGATGTGTTTACGGTTACCGCGAATCTTACCGGTATGCCAGCGATCTCAGTACCTATGGGCACTGTTGTGCGCGAGGAAACCACATTACCTGTTGGTATTCACTTTACGACCCCACACGGCGCAGAAGAACTCCTGTTTAAAATAGGTGCTGAGGTCACCGGCGAGAAGTTATACTAAAGGAATGCAGACGACCGACCCTCCGGTACATTTCCTGAACCTCGAATACTTCTTCCGCTTACTCTACGCAGGTTTGCATGGAAGAGTTTCACTTACGGGTGGATCAGGTCTCAGTGGATTGCTTACGTGGATGACTCACGTATGGCTTGCCTTTACTGTTCTCGCGTATCTCTTTTCACTTGCTGCAATCGGATACTTCGTATATTGCACCATGCGTCTCTACCAGGTTCGTAAAGATGAAGAGGAACGATATAAGACCATCACCGAGCACGAAGCACACGACAAAGTTGAACACTCTCGCTGGGCATACATCATGCAGCTCATTGAGAGCGGTCAAGAAAGTGATTGGCGTAGCGCCATCATTGAGAGCGACATTATACTCGATGAACTTCTCACACGACTCGGGTATCAGGGTCAGTCGGTAGGGGAGAAATTAAAGGCCGTGAACCAGAATCAGTTCCAGACGATCCGTAATGCATGGGACGCACACATGGTTCGTAATGACATCGCGCACCAAGGATCGCAGTACCAGCTTTCAGAGCATATTGCGCATCGAACTATTGCGAACTATGAGGCGGTGTTCCGTGAGCATCACGAGATTTAGGAAATTGCTTAACTTTTTTTCCGCTCGGTGAGCTTGCATTCTGTGTGAATTGGCGTATTATATACCTATAGCGGGATGGAGGAGAGGTACCTCGGGAGGCTCATAACCTCCAGACGCCGGTTCGATTCCGGCTCCCGCAACACGATTGTGACACAGGAACCAGTACTGACGCCCATTAAATCGGGTACTGTACTGGCCAAGATGTTCATCAGAAAAAGCCAGCAAATACATTGCTGGCTTTTTCTGATATGTGGCATTTACAACGAATTTCCAGTTCGTTTAAACGAACGCGAAAGAACATTTTTACTATGCTTTGTTTGGATCTATTACTGTTTCAACAAACTATCTTTCTGTTCTTTCATGCTTCGCCAAATATCAATCGTGTCTCTATTTTCAATTGCTCCAAACAAAGCGTAATAAAAATGTTCATCTTCTGGATGACCCTCATCAATAAGTAGTTGGTAAGTATTTTGCGCACCATTGGCTTTGATGTCCTCAACACTACGGATACCAACACGCTCTAACCATTCCATGCGTTCCTGACTCATGTTTTTTATTGTTTGCATACCATTTTACTGTATCACGCTGTCAAAAGAGGGGTGGAATTAATTGTGCCATCGTTGGGACTCAAAATTTAAAAATACCTACACACTCTTCGCCGTGCCCGTCGCTTTCTCCAGCAAACTGATAAGTTTTTCAACGTCACTCGTAGACAAATCGTCTAGATTTGGAAGGCGTGTTTCCGTTGCAATGCGAAGCAGGGAGGCACGAAGCGCAAGACCTCCTTCGGTAAGGGTAAGAGTCTTCACGCGACGATCTTTATCACTCTCTTTACGTTCAAGAAATGAACCGGCAACGAGGCGGTCAACAATACCCGTGATATTTGAAGGATCGCAGAAAAGGTAGGTTGAAAGGGAATTCATAGGCACTGGCTGTCCAGGCTCAAGAATACAGAGCGCGTAGGCCTGCATAAGGGTAATGCCATGCTCCTCAGCAAGTTCGCTCATGGCATGTTTGCCCTTCATTGAAGCGCGTAGCATGAGGAGGCTCAAGGTATCGTGCAGCTGCTTAGATTCCATATGTCTATAGGATATACCTACCATAATGGTTTGACAAGTATAACTGTTATAGATTACAATTAGTTATACATTATCAATCATTAATCTATACCTATGAAAACTCCTTCTCGCTGGTTTGTCTTTATATTAGTGGCCATTGCTCAGTTTATGGTGGTCTTGGATGTGTCGATTACAAACGTGGCACTGCCTACTATTCAACGTGATTTGCACTTCACGACAAGTGCTCTTCAGTGGGTTATCACGGCCTACGCACTTTCTTTTGGTGGATTCCTCCTCTTCGGGGGAAGGGCAGCTGATCTCTTTGGTCGCCGTCGCATGCTCCTTATCGGCATGGCATCGTTTACTACGTTCTCCTTCTTTATAGGTATATCGCACTCTGCAATTTTGCTCGTAGTCTTCCGTGCACTCCAGGGACTTTCTGCAGCGTTCATGTCTCCCGCAGCACTCTCCATTGTGTTGACGACATTCCGTGATGGACCAGAACGAAATCGTGCACTCGGGTATTGGACCTTGGTCGCAACCGGCGGGGCAGCGGTAGGCCTTTTGCTTGGTGGTGTACTCACGCAATATCTCGGATGGCGCTGGGACTTCTTTGTGAACGTACCTGTCGGCATCGTGATGTCGTACTTTATTTATCGTATTGTGCCAGCACACGCACGCGAAGAGAAGTCTACGAGCCTCGATGCATCAGGTGCTGTGTTCATTACGGCAACGCTTATGCTCTTGGTATTTGGCTTCACCGAAGCACCGGCATGGGGTTGGCTTGGCATAAATACTCTTGCAGTCTTTGGCGCGGCCTTTATATCGCTCTTTGCGTTCCTCTATAACGAATCAGTCGTTCGCTATCCACTTGTACCACTCTCGATATTTAAGATTCGTAATGTGAGTGGGGCAAATCTCATCATGGTCCCGGTCTATGCGGCTATGCTCGGCACGTTCTTCCTCGCGACGCTCTACGTGCAGGGTAATCTAGGGTTTTCACCGGTGGTAAGTGGACTCGCATTCCTACCGTTCCCTATAGTGCTTGGCTTTATGTCGACACGCATTCCAAAGCTCGTGTCTCGGTATGGGTATCGCCGCTTCTTGGTTGCAGGTCCTATTATTGTTGGTATCGCACTTCTTTGGCTCGCTCGCATACCGGTTGATGGAAATTATTTCTTCGATCTTCTTCCCGCGTTCCTTCTTATGCCTATTGGTATGGGTA
>JAQBRJ010000006.1 GCA_028286545.1 Parcubacteria group bacterium
CATGCGAGCCAAGGGATACAACTCATTTCCAGACGCTGTAGAAGTAATGGTTGATTAGCGTAGTATAGGGGAAACGTATCAACCAAATGATTGTCATTAAAGACCTGCGGGTAGATGTGCTCGGTGAACCTCTCTTTGAGAAGGTTAATCTTGTTATACAGAGCGGAGAGCGCGTCGGGGTACTGTGCACAAAGAAAAGCGATGTAGCTATTTTTCTTGATGCGGTTGCCGGTACATCAGAAACTGACGAAGGTACTATTACCTATGAAGGAGAGCGTATTGGGTATCTTTCAGCTGAAACATTACAGGGCGGCGCAGAGACGGTGATGCGTGTCTTACATTCACGACCAACCTTCCTCATTTTAAACATGACAGACGTTACGGACGTTGCTGTCACGTCAGCGGTAAAATCATTACTCGCTGGATTTCGCGGAGGAGTACTCATGGGGGCAGAAGATCCTCAACTCATGGAAATGGCAAAGGTTAAGCGAGTTCTCGAAATACATATCTCTACGAAGTTAATCACTTCGTTTGCTGGTAGCTATACCGATTATTTAATTGAGCGAGAAAAGAATCAGGCGCGGTTTAACGATGCATACGAAAAGCAACAAAAGGAAAAGAGAAGGCTCGAGGATTGGCTTGCGCAGAAACGTGTTGAGGCAGCGAAAGACAAGCGGTCTGCCCAAAAAGGGGCGACCATTCGCACTAAGGCAAAATATCTTCAGCGCGAGATTTTGGACAAGGAAATACCCAAGCCACTAGAGCTCGAATAATCTGCAGCGATATATAAAAAAAGAAACCCACCGCGCAATGCGATAGGCTCCAAGGTTGTAGAAAGATCGATTCGAACGCTACCTGACGATTATTCGTCTATGGATAGAGCTCGAAGGTGGTCAGCGCCGGGTCACAGGTGTTGAATGTGACCCGAAACATCCCGGCTTCCGTCAGATCGAGGTCGTCAAGGAATGCGCCGAGCTCCTCGTTTGCGCCCACGAGAGTCTCGCCGAGACCTTTCACGGCGAGCTGTATGTATAGCCCGTGCGCCGCGACGAAAATCGTCTGATCGGTTCGGCCCGCGAGGTAACCTGCAAGTGCGCAGCCAGCTCGCGTACCGATTCGACCAACCGGACTGTCGTTCCAGCCGACCTGGTGCCGCAGATTCAGCGGATGCGTGAGGTATGCGGATGGCGCTGCATTGCCGACCTCGTCGAAGATCGTATCGATGATCGCACCGTCGGGTCCCTCGGGTGTGTACAGTTCCTTCAGAAGAATGTAACGATCGAGCGGACGCATGGTCGCCCGTTGCGCCGTTTGAATGGCGCGCTGAGCGATCGAGCTGAACTCGCGGTCGAAGGTGAAAGATTCGAGGACCGGCCGACGCCGAAGGACTTGCTGGATACCCTCATTGCTGAGATCCCGAATCAGGTCCCCGCGACGTGTCTTGTGACGAGCTGGATGCGCATTGCCGTGGCGCAAGCCGATTGTCGTTATGATGGCCATTTCAGGCTCCCTTGTTCAAGTTTCATTGCCTCCCGTCGTGCGACGTAGGTCATGGACAATATAACACTTTAGAGTATTATTGTCAAATACCTCTAATATGCTATACCTAGCAGTACATTGCGTGCTTTAATTATGAAAAGCAGATATGGAGCTACTTAAACCCTTCAATCAACTCGGTAAAGACGACGCTGCGATTGCTGGTGGCAAGGGAGCGTCTCTGGGAGAGATGACCCAGGCTGGCATACCGGTGCCTCCAGGTTTCGTTATCCTCGCTGATGCGTTTGAACGGTTCATCATAGAGACCGACCTCACAACAGAAATAGATTCGATTCTCGGCAAAGTGAATCATCAGGAGATGCACACAGTTGATCATGCATCGGAGATGATACAAGGATTGATTTTGAACGTAGAGATGCCAACCGATCTGAAGGAAGAGATCGAGAAATCATTTAAGGATTTGAATACAGAGTTTGTGGCGGTTCGCTCGAGCGCAACGGCGGAAGACGGAGCGGAAGCAGCCTGGGCAGGACAGCTTGATACCTTCCTCAATACTACGGAGGAAACATTGCTTGAGAAAGTGCGTGAGTGTTGGGCGTCGCTCTTCACCCCGCGCGCGATCTTCTATCGCTTCGAGAAGGGAATGAATCTCCAGAAGATTTCGGTGGCAGTCGTAGTGCAGAAGATGGTTAATAGCGATACCGCAGGTATCGCGTTTTCCGTTCATCCTGTTACCGAAGACCATAACCAAATGATCATTGAGGCAGGCTTTGGTTTGGGTGAAGCAGTCGTCTCCGGACAAGTTACTCCGGACAGCTACGTAGTTACAAAAAGCCCTCGAACAATCGTTGATAAGAATATTAGTGAACAGGCGCAAGGACTGTATCGCAAGGCAGGGGGTGGTAGTGAATGGAAAGACTTACCAAAGGAGAAGGGTAGTTCTCAAGTGATCACAGACGCACAGATTCTCTCCCTCTCTGAAGTTCTCATCACTATTGAAAACCACTATGGTTTTCCCGTAGATACCGAGTGGGCAATGGAGAATGGCGAGCTCTACATTGTGCAGAGTCGTCCAATTACAACGCTTCGAGCGTCTTCAACTGAAAGATCCATGTCCAAAAAGTTTCTGGACGCTATGGGCACTGATGAAATCTTCAAAATTGAAGGAGACTTCATTCCGTTACTCGTATTGATTGATTGGTTTAACTACCGTGACCAGCAAGGAAATATACAGAATCTCTATCCGGCCATGTGTTTCAAAAGAGACTCTACCGTAAACATCTATTGGAGTCTCACCAAATATCGCCACGTATCCAAAGAATTCTTTCAGGCATATTTACAGGGTTCGCTCACCTTACCTGAGTATCAGAAAACATATGATGCTCTCAAGAATGCCATAGATAGCTTCTATACCTCGTATTATGTTTCTCCTGCTAAGGATGAAAAAGACCTGCTTGCGCGTCTCGATACGGCACATAACTTTCTGCGAGAGATTGACCTTGTGGCACTTTTCCTCGATGCGCTTGATCAAAAGACGATACGAGAAACGTTAGAAGAACAAAGCATACCGGTCGATCTTTCAAGCATATGGAGAATTTCTCATATTTTGGATACCTATTCATTCCATATAAAAAACAAGGAAGAGATCATTGCACAGCACACAAAACTTCCCGCATCTCTACAATACGTATACTCAAACTACGTACACATTCTTTCACCCCAAGAAACTATTACGAGAGCCGCGGCAGAAGATATCGATCGACTCAAGAAGGAAGTAGCGGAGAATAAAGCTGAAGCCTCAAAAAGTGGAGAGCGTAAGCGGGCTGAGGCAGCAAAACTCACGGAGGTTGAACAAAAAGTACTTACCTTTATTGATTACGCTGCAGAACTGCGCGACGACCGAAAAGCGTTGATTACAAAGTCCGATGTGATGCTTTTCAATCTCGTATCGGACCTTTACAAGCTCTGGGGTGTTCCTCAAGAACTTGTGGATGTGTCGATGGTAATGGACGTACTCAAGGGTAAAGAACATCTAGAGGCCATGCTTCCTGTGCTCAATGATCGTCTTGGGAAAACGGCAGTCTTCCTTACAAGCGCGCATGAATATGAGGAAAATGACACCGAAACTCTAGACGAAGTTGAAGCGGCCTATATGAGGCAGCACACGCCTCACGATGTCACGTCGCTCAAAGGCGAGACAGCATCCAGTGGTTTTGTCCGAGGTATCGTGCGAATCATAATCAAGCAGCAAGACTTCGATACGTTCAAAGAAGGGGAAGTGCTCGTTGCTGCAATGACACGCCCGGAGTTTGTGCCGCTTATGAAAAAGGCAGCGGCTATCGTAACTGATGAAGGTGGTATCACTAGTCACGCTGCAATCGTATCTCGTGAATTAGGAAAGCCGTGTGTAATTGGTACTCGCGTTGCGACACAAATACTCCACGACGGTGATGAAGTTGAAGTCGACGCTGACAATGGAATCATACGAATCCTAAAGAGTATTCTCTCCGAAGAAGAGAATAAGAAAGACGCGTTCTTTAATCTCGGTCGTTGGGTTGCTCCTGTTCTGGAATACGAAGCATGGCTGGAATGGTGCAATACTCCCGAATCGCGTGAAATGGACATTGTTCCGGATTCAGTAACTACGTATGTGCTGGATGGAAATTTCATGCTTGAAGAAGGTGGCGCCTACACTCAACTTACTAATACGATCTTGGAAGAGTTTAACCGCGGCGAATATGCGACTGCCCAACACATTAATGAAGTAGCAGAAGCGTTGGCGAACGAATCGAATAATGCGGCTGACTCATACGGCCAGGCAGCAACACTGAAAGACTTTTTTAATACATTTCCACTCATACAAAGACTTCGCTTCCCCTGGACAGCATGCTTTGCGGTGAGTGATGCGGCAGACATATATCTAAAGAATTACGCTGAAAAGAACGGTTTATCAGTAGACTCCTTAAGTTCACAAGTCCCTCAATTAGCGAATCCATTAACGGATGATCAAAGAGCGTTGTTTGATTTCAAACAGCAGATTGAAAAATTAGACGCTAACTACAATCTTCAGGATATTAAAGAGATAGATTCGAAGCTTGCGGAAGGTATAATTAGCTATCAACAAAAGACAGAATACTTTGGGACACATCACTTCTGGGGTGAGCCGCGCACTGAAGAAAAGCTCATGGAGGCAATCAAAGAGGCTGTCCCAAGCGAGTTACAAGAAGTTGCGGGGCCTATTGATCTTACAGAATTGTTTAGCCTTTTGGCGGATACTACTAAGATTCGCATAGAGTGCGCGGAGAGTTCATCAAAGCTCGCATATGTATTTCGGTCTGCATTAACTAATCTTGCGAGCACCTATGGACTGGCCTACGAAGATATAATCTTCTTAACCACTGAAGAACTGCAAGCTCTAGATAAAAAATCTGCTGGTGAGATAGGAGCAATCATTTCCGAACGACAAAAAGGATACGGGCTTTGGAAAGAAGGTGAAACCATACAGGTAACCGTAGGTACAGAACTTGAAAGTCAGCTCCAATCGTTTGGACTGAACGTGGACCACGGCGATGTTCAGGAGATCACAGGAAATATTGGCTGCAAAGGATTCGTGCAAGGAATCGTTGCCATTGTCTTAGTGCCTACGGACAATAAGAAAGTCTTGGATGGAATGATTCTTGTGGCGCCTGAAACTACGCCTGATTTCGTTCCTGCCATGGGTAGGGCAGCAGCGTTCGTTACCGATCGTGGAGGAGTGACTTCACATGCTGCAATTATTGCTCGAGAAATGGGCAAGCCATGCATCATTGGTACAAAAATAGCGACGCAAGTTCTCAAAGATGGGGATTTGGTGGAAGTCGATGCTAACACTGGGATTGTCAGGCTTCTCTCTAGGCAAAAAGGATATACGTATAGTAAGGCGTATACTCGCGAGAATTGTCTTATTGCTATTCAGATTTGGGAAGAACATCAGTGTCATCGTTTAAAGGAGAAGTTTGGCGTGGCGGTGCCGCTTTCAATCTTTGATGCGTATCAAGGTGTAGCACGTGTGTATTATCGAGAAGATATTGATGATGCGTGGAGCTCTATTGTCACTGCCAAAGCTCAAGAAGACAGAAACTTCATACCAGAATTGATGACATGGTATGGAGAACAACTAGATACTCTCGAAGCTATTTGGCACAAGGGAACGCTATCGAGTGCTAAAGAATTAGATGAGCTTTTTGATCTCGCCTCATGGGCATGGGTAGGATTGTCTATCTCGTACTTCCTCCCGGGCATGGAAGGAATGAGAAAAGAAGAACAGGAATTAGGAATGCAGTTGCGAGAACGATCTGCAGACTTCCTCGAGCTTACTGATCACGTAATTCAAGATACGCTTCGCATCTTGTACCCTGCACTCGGAGATTTAGTGAAATACCTCCGTATTGAGGAAGTTAGATCAGGAGATATTCCGGCCATCGAGATTCTCCGTGAACGAGAAAAGCATTATATCTATTATGATTTCAAACTCTACACAAACACGACAATCGATTCACTCCTTAAAGAAAATAATTTCTCCATAGAAGAGGAAGTAGTTCCCACGAATGTTTCAGATATTAGTGGTCAGACAGCCATGACGGGCATTGCTAAAGGAAAGGTTCGCATCCTACATCGCAAAGCTGATATTTCTTTACTCCAGGATGGAGAGATTTTGGTCACGGCAATGACCACGCCTGATTATCTTCCCGCAATGTATAAAGCCGCTGCCTTTATCACAGATGAGGGTGGAATCACTTGTCACGCAGCCATTGTCGCTCGTGAGCTCGGTAAGCCATGTGTCATTGGTACCAAGATCGCAACACAAGTACTGCACGACGGTGATGAAGTTGAAGTGGACGCTGATAATGGAGTGGTCCGTATTCTCAAAAGTGCGAACACCGAAGCTGTTTTAGTTAAATGTTTCTCTAGAGATCATTCGCTCTTCTATTCATACGTTTGGCGCACCAGTAATTCTGAGAAGGGGAAGAGGTGGATAGGAACAAATATTGAAGAGGTATTATTTGTGCGACCAGAGGGTCAGGAGGTAGTAGATGTTTATTATTCAGAAAACGAATTTAAACTCTATGATCGGGCAATCAAGGATAAGATTCTGAGCGATGCACACTGGTTCGCAACCCTCGCAGCTTATTTTGAAAGTGAATGGCAGAAGATACTTCCGTACATACAAAAGAAGGAAATTCTCACACGCCAAGAACTCTCAGAATTTTATGACCATTGGGTTAATTGGTGGGAGCCAATGGCATTCATGATGCAGATTCCTGAAATTGAGGGAGTTTCTCAAGAGATCAAAGATCAAGCATTTATGCTTCGAGCCGAAACTCAAGAATATTCTGATAGTGGAGACAAGATGTTCCATGCATATATGCAGAATGCACATCCTGAACTCTCAAAGTATTTCTCGGTGGTAACTCCTGAGGAAGTGTTTGGTGATACTTTCCCATCCGAATCGATTCTCGAAGCTCGTTTGGGTGGTTGGTACATGACCAATACTCATTTTGGACTAATCGGAGAATTGCCAAAGGCATTGAAAGAAAGATATTTTGTCCTCGAAGTCACACCAGTAAATGACACTACTGAATTAAAAGGACAGAGTGCATATAAAGGAATCGTTCGTGGCACGGTGCGCGTTCTAGCACGCCATGATCAAATATCAGAAGTACAAAAGGGTGAGATTCTTGTTACTGCCATGACCACGCCTGATTTCTTTCCGGCGCTTGAAAAGGCTTCTGCTTTCATAACGGACGAAGGAGGAATTACCTGTCATGCGGCAATCGTTGCTCGAGAAATGCAGAAGCCTTGTATTATCGGCACTAAATTTGCCACCCAGATTCTTAAAGATGGTGATGAAGTAGAAGTCGATGCAGACAATGGGGTAGTCCGTATTTTAAAGACAGCTGCAAGCGAAAGAATTGAGTTTATCAAAGAATACACGCGCGACACGACCCTTATCATTCAGCAGGCTTGGAGTGTCGTGCTTAAAAAGCATCGAAGCGAACTCGGCTTGCATGAATACGACAATCAAACGCTCGTTCTTCATTACCTCCATGACGGCGTGATAGAGGTATGGGAGAACCATAACTGGACACCTGCATTGATGAATGAAATCCTAAAGAGGAATACGGAAAGCGACACTACATTCAATGACCACATTGAAAAGTTCCTCAAGGGAATAACATTTTTAAAACCATATTGGGAACAAGGTTTCGTTAGTGATGCAGCAGAACTATCTTCCATAGTCGATCACGTATTTGAAACGATGTATCACTTTGACTGGATGTACTATCCTGCGCTCGATGATCGTACACCATTGCCTATTCGAAACAGGGCTCGTGAGCTCCGAGATCAAGATATATTCTTCGATCAAACTGACCGCTTCATTAGAAAGAGCCTACTGGCCATCTATCCTAATCTTCAAGGATACGAACAGTGCATACTTCGAGATGAAATTACTGCGCCGCCCTCTCTTGAAATACTTCGTACGCGTAAACAACACTTTATAGCAATGGGTGATGACGCTTCATATACTGGGACCATAGAGGAATACCAAAAAGAGCATCCCGAGATGCATTTTGCTGTCGATGCAGCTCCAATCCAAACGGCTACGTTAACCGGTCAGATCGGTAATAAAGGATATGCGAAAGGCATTGTTCGTATTATGAAGCGCAAAGAACAGATTCCCGATGCTCAAGAAGGAGACATTATTGTGTCGACCATGACTACTCCGGATTTCATTCCGGCCATGCAAAAGGCAGCAGCTATTGTTACGGACGAAGGAGGGATTACGTGTCATGCAGCAATAGTGGCTCGCGAAATGAACAAGCCGTGTGTGATAGGTACGAAATTTGCCACGCAACTCCTTAAAGATGGAGACTTCGTGGAGGTCGATGCAGACAACGGGGTAGTAAGAAAGATTGATAGGATTAGCTTCAAGAAATCGTATTCTCGAGATACCACATTGTTTATGCAGGAGCTCTGGGCTAAAGGACTTATTGAACTCCCTGAAGCAAAATTTGGATGGAAGAATCCATATCTCCCGCTCGTAGCTCATTACGTTAATGATGGGGTTGTTGAGATATGGGAACACCAAGAAGCAATTTCGTGGCTCCTTGACCGGTTACTCCAGGAGAATAAGAAAGGTTCGGCTTTTTTGGAAGGCATCTTTAAAGAATATAAGGCACTCTTGAAGAAACTAAAGAAATTTCATAATAAGGAATCTCTATCAACCAAAGAGGCTGAAGAGTATGTAGATCTCATATACGATGCTGCCTTCGCTATGACCTTGTTCTTTTACACGGGCTCAGACGAGCGAAGTCCAAAGGACGCACTCGAAATTTCTGTCAAAGCCCGTGAGATAGAAGACTTCTTTGCTGGTAATGATGTATTCGTAAGAAAGATCATTACCAATACGGCACACATTTCTGAAGAATTGGCAGGAGTCGTTCTTGCTGAAGAATTGAGTGCAAATGCGATACCTTCTTCTGAGACTCTTCAAAATCGACTTAAGAACTATCTTCTCATTGATGGGATGGAACGATGGACGAGTTCTCTCAAAGATTTTTCTATAGCGTTCCCTGAATACATTTTCTTAGAGACAGAGGTAGAAGCGACCACTGAACTTCGTGGTCAATCAGCCTATAACGGAGTTGTTCAAGGCTCCGTACGAATTGTTCGTAAACAGAGCGATATGGCAAAAGTTCTTGAAGGCAATATTCTCGTTTCGCCTATGACTACTCCTGATTTCCTTCCTGCCATGCTGCGAGCGGCAGCATTCGTAACGGATGAAGGAGGTATCACGTGTCATGCGGCAATTGTTGCTCGCGAGATGAAGAAACCTTGCGTAATAGGTACAAAAATTGCCACACAGATTTTAAAGGATGGAGACGAAGTAGAGGTAGACGCAATCAACGGAATCGTTCGAATATTGAAATCGAACAGTGTAGTACGATCGCTCAGCAAAGAAGACATTGTTATCGGTGATTGGGAATTTGAAGCGCAGCAGCGCGGTGAGCAACCAATCTTCCTCTGCGATCTCTTTAGTCGTGCCTTGGTTGGCATGATTCATGAAATGACAGGAAAGAACGAATACTACGACTATCTCTTTACCGATTCGGACAAGCTCAACCACAGTCCCAAGCATCGAGATATCGTGTTGAACAAGACGCGCGAGGATATGCTCGATCCAGCAAAGAGAAAGGAATTCCTTCGGGGTTCAATAGAGATTCCTATGAGCTTCAATGCTGTTGCTGATGAAATTAATGAAAAGGTCAATGATTCTGTTTCAAACAAAGAGCTCGCACGACTCTGGAGAAATATGGATCGTGATTTCCTCAAGGTGATCCCATGGTTCTACTACCCGTGGTATGTCTCGAAAGAGAATATGCTCACTGACTTTGTTAAAGCTGGGTTAGAGAAGCATCGTACTGAGATTGAAAAGGTCTGCGATATGGACGAAGCGCTTTTGGCGATAGTATTCCCGATAAAGAAAACGAACTTCCAGCTTGAGCAAGATGAGATGCTCGGACTCGTAACCATTGCTGAAGAGAATTCTGACTTTACAAACGACGCCGTATTTAAGCAGCATGCTGCAGAGTACCTCAAGAAATATGACTACCTCACGACGTTCATACTTTCGCCGATACTCCCAATGACCTATGAACAACTCGTTGAACGGGTCAGTCAGAATGTAAAAGAATCATTCAAAGACAACTATGAGATTCAAAAGGAGGCAACACTCAAGAATCAGGAACGCGCAGAGCAGATTCTGAAGATAGTTTCTGATGACAACGAGATCATGCCGTGGATTGAGGACTCACGAGAACTTGGCTACGTGCTTACGGCAGGAATTGAAGAAGCGTATATGGCGTCTGCTCGCTATCTACCGTTTATACAATTCGTTGCAAAGCGAATCGGTGTGACATTTGAAGATACGAAATATCTTCTCTCTAATGAGATTGCCACCGCGCTAGAAGAAGATAAAAAGATTCCAGCAGAACTCATTGATGAGCGTCGTGACGGCTTTGTTCTCATGATGAAAGACGGCGTGCAATACACACTCTTTGGAAAGAAGGGTCATGAACTTAGCGCATGGATTGATAGCGAACTAAATAAGGTAGATGCATCGATCACAGAATTTACGGGGCAGCGTGCGTGTAAGGGCTTTGCAAAAGGGAAAGTTCGAATTGCAACCACTCCCGCACAAGCACATCTTCTTCAGGAAGGGGAGATACTCGTGTGTCCCATGACAAACCCTGACTACGTGCCTGCTATGCGCCGCTCTGCAGCTATCGTCACGGACGAAGGCGGATTGCTTTGCCACGCAGCAATTATGTCTCGTGAGTTCAACAAGCCCTGTATCATCGGCACAAAGATTGCAACGCAGCTTTTGAAGGATGGAGATATGGTTGAGGTTGACGCAGACAAGGGAATTGTAAGAAAGCTATAAATACTATAATCATGATCAAAGCCGTCATATTCGACCTCAACGGAGTCTTTATTCATAGCGAGAGATTGAGTGATCGCTTTGAACGCGACTTCGGCGTTCCCGTATCTGAATTTCTTCCGAAGCTTGGAGAAATAATGGACTTCGTGCGGAAGCCTGGTGCTGAGCCGGCGTTCAGGTATTGGGAACCTGCTCTGAAAGAATGGAATATATCCATGACAGAAGAGGAACTCTGGAAGTACTGGTTTGACGCTGAGATTCCTTCGGAAGAAATGATCGCTCTTGCACGGGAGTTGAAAGAGAAAGGAATAAAAGTCATAACCCTTTCCAATAACTTTAAGGAGCGCGCAGAATACTACGGTCACTACCCTTGGATGCAGGATGTCATGGATAAGACGTATTTCTCATGGAAGACTGGGTTGGTGAAGCCAGATGTGGAAGCGTGGAAACTGGTTCTGTCAGATTTCGCACTTGAGCCGAGCGCGTGCCTCTATTTTGACGATCAACAAAAGAATCTGGATGCAGCTGAGAGTGTAGGAATACAATCGTGTATGTTTAAAAGTCCTGAAGATACGCGTACAATCATTGAGAATAGTATTTCATAAATATCATGTCATCCAAGCCAACTCTTCGCACGCCAGAAGCAGAACAAATATATAGAGAGTATCGTGCCAGTCTCCATCCGGACGATCCATGCGCCTTGTGCAATAAAGCGCCGGCAACAAAATCATTTACACACTGGAAGATTGCCGAGAACTCATTCCCCTATGATCGTATCGCACAGAAACACGATATGCTTATGCCCATTAGGCACGTCACGGAAGCAGGCCTCACAGACGAAGAAGTACGAGAACTTTCAGAGATCAAAAATACTTCGATTGAAGAGTACAACTGGATACTTGAACCGACCCATAGCAACAAGTCGATCCCAGGCCATTTTCATCTGCATCTCATAGTAGGAAAGCTGTCAGAAGTCTAATATACGCCGAGGGCTGTTCTCAAATCCCTCATGGCGTATACTAAGGACATGAACACGAACACATCGGAATTCCTTAAGAAATGGGGCGGAATATTGGTTACGCTAGTATTGCTTATAGTAGCTGGCCTTTTCATTACCTACAGCAAGAAATCAGCACCCGTAACACCGTCTGATTCTGCCGCCCTTTACCCAGGCCTCGCTTCAACGAGCGCATCCGCTCAAACAGGAGCAGGTACTTCAAAGCCTGTGAAGGGTCTCGTTGCTACGCCGGTTACCACAAACGCGACATACACCAATCCTTCTTGGGCTATCAAGTTTACCGTTCGCGGGGATTGGACATTGAATACCATTCCCGATAGTACCGGTAAGCTTCATCAGGTCCAGCTTTCCGGTACAAAGAATGTAGTCTTCATTAGTAAGGACGAAGCGATCGGTCTTTCAGGCGACCTCGCGTATACGACTTCGACACGGACTATCGACGGACAGACGGTAACTGTTCGCACCTACAAGACTCCAAGCTCACAGTTTGCGGTATACCAACTCTTCACCCTTAAAGCTGCAGACGGAAACTACTCATTCCTCATCAAGAACGTATCTGCAGATACAAGCCAGACTGACTCGTTCATCAACTCGATCTCTAATTCTTAGAAATTACGCATGGAGGCGAATATCTGGTTCTACACCTTTAGCACCGCCGCCCAAGTGATGGCGGGATTGGTAGGTCTATTCGCTGTCTTCGTGGTGTATAAGATTCAGGATTTTGGAGATACGCTTGAATCGGTGCGTAAACAATTTGTGAATGTTATTTCGCATGCGTCGAATAACACTGATGACTACGTGTCTATCAAGTACGAAGATGCGCTCGTCATGGATGATTCGACGGTCCTTAATCATGCAAATAAGTTGCTTGCGCTGTATAACGATGTGCAAAAGCCACAGAAGCTTGTTATCCCTCATCTCACGAGAGAGAACCGCGATCTGTTTCAAACGTTAATTAGTACCAAACGTTACATCGTACACAAACTGGTTATTACGCTCGTATTGAGTCTTCTTGCCATAGCAATATCTCTATTTGCCCTTATCGCTACCAATTACTTCATCGGGTACAATCACGCGGTTCTGTTTCAGAATGTCTTCTACCTCTACTTCCTATTTTGTCTGGGATATATGGGGGTTGGTATCTACAAGATCGCCATCAAGTAACATATGCAAATTAAAGAGTTGGGACACATTGTGCTGTACGTGACGAATGTCACGACGATGGCAAACTTTTATCGCGATACATTAGGCTTCAAAGAAATTGCACGTGAGCCTGGAATAGCGCTCTTTTCTTCCGGACGTACGCATCACGAGATGCTTCTTATTGAAATAGGAGGTCGCCCAAAGCCCCAGCACGCACCCGAGCCAGGGTTGTATCACATCGGTTTCAAAATAGGAGATAGTACTGAAGATGTGAAACAGGCATTCAAAGAACTCACACAGGCTGGCGTTACCATTATAGGCACGACTGACCACGGCGTAACGCATTCGTTGTATATTCTCGATCCAGACGGCAACGAACTTGAACTGTATGCTGATGTGTCTGATGCTTGGAAGACTGACCCACAGGCGGTCCTTACTCCTGCACGTAGATTGGATCTCTCGTAGAGTGCCTGAAGTTCGGAGTGGGTGGAGTATGATATTCATATGACCCTACTCTTTATTTCGTTTGTAGCAGGACTCCTCACGGTCCTTGCCCCATGTGTTCTTCCGCTTCTACCGGTTATTATCGGCGAGTCGATAAGCGGGAAGCCGAGCCGTAAGCGCGCGGTTGTAACTATCGCATCGCTGGGTATTTCGCTCTTCCTTTTTACATTCCTGCTCAAGGTTTCGACAGTACTCATTCATGTGCCGCTTGAAGCGTTGTCGATAGTGTCCGGAGCGTTGCTTATTATTTTTGGATTACTCACTGTCTTTCCGCAGTTATGGGATCACTTTGGTCTTGCGAATGCGTTGAACAAAAGCTCGAACCGCGTGATGGGGCAGGGCTTTATGAAGCAAAGTTTGGTTGGAGATATTATCGTTGGCGCTGCACTGGGTCCGGTATTTTCAAGTTGCAGCCCGACATACTTCCTTATTCTCGCCACGGTGCTTCCGGTGAGTTTGGCTATGGGTGTTGCATATCTCACGGTCTATATCTTTGGATTGTGTCTTGCTCTCTTTGCTATTGCGGTGCTTGGACAGCACTTGGTTATGAAGCTCGGCATTGTTTCGAATCCTGAAGGATGGCTTATGCGTTCGATTGGTATGTTATTTATCATCATCGGCTTACTCGTTATTTCAGGCATTGATAAAAAGATTGAGGCCAGCGTGCTTGCGCACGCTGGCATATTCGATGTAACGAGGATTGAGCAGCACCTTCTTACCGCGGGAAGCTCGGGTGGAACAGCAAATTCAATTGTGTATGGGGAACAGCTTACTCCTGAACAGAAGGCAGCGAAGTACACAAAGGCGCCAGAACTCGTAAAACCTGATGGATATTTGAACACTGACGGGCAGCCGATAACCATCGGACAATTCAAAGGAAAGAAAGTCGTTCTTATCGATTTCTGGACCTACAGCTGCATCAACTGTCAGCGAACCATTCCATATTTGAATCAGTGGTATGCAAAGTATAAAGACCAAGGGCTTGAGATAATTAGCGTGCATACGCCCGAGTTTGCCTTTGAGCACGAGCAGACAAATGTGGCAGCCGCACTCAAGCAGTTCGGTATTGAATACCCCGTAGTGCTCGATAACGAATATCAGACCTGGAATGCCTTTGGGAATCAGTTTTGGCCGCGTGAATATTTGATTGATATCGATGGCTATGTCGTGCACGATCACGCAGGGGAAGGGGAATACGATGTGACGGAAAAGGCAATACAAGCTGCGCTCGCGGAGCGAGCGCAGCGTCTAGGTACGGATCCATCAATGATTGCATCAGGCACGGTCTCCATTGCTGACCCGAATCTTCAAGAAGTGCAGAGCCAAGAAACGTACTTTGGCTACAATCGTAACAAATACCTGGCGAATGGAACTCCAGGCCAAAGCGGAACCCATACCTATTCATTCCCGACGGCTACGGTACCGAACTTACTCTACTTACAGGGCACGTGGAATATTGGAAAGGAATACGCAACGGCTTCCGCAGACGCGCACATCAAGTTTAGCTATGGTGCACACGATGTGTATTTCGTGGCGAGTGCCGGGGTGCCAGTCTCAGTGACCGTACTTCGTGACGGAGTTCCGGTAGGCACTATGGCAGGAAGTGACGTTGATCCAAAGACGTCCACGGTAACTATCGGAAGTCAGCGATTGTACCGACTCATTCACGACACCAGCGCCGGCGCTCACACTATTGAACTCATCATCCATGGTAGCGGCTTGAACGCGTATACCTTTACATTTGGTTAAACAGCCTCTCCGCGGGTCAGTGATATACTGACACTAAGAGCTCCGTATGACTGAAGACGTTACTTATCTCATCCACCGCACTACTGAATTCTTCCGTATACGTTTTATTGCGCATGCGAACGGTATCGCCAAGGCGTCCCTGATTCTTATTGCCGGTATTATTGGCTACTACCTCACAGCAGCCCTCATACGAAAGATCTTGCTGAAGAGTCGAGTGCAGGACGCATTTGCTCGCATACTCGTCGACAATGTCTACAAGACCATTGTTATTGTCATTACGATAATTACTGCAGCAAATCAGCTCGGTATTAATATCACGGCGCCGCTCGCAGGTCTTGGTATCGCTGGTATCGCTATTGGTTTCGCTGCGCAGGATTCGTTGTCGAATATCATTGCTAGCTTCCTGATTTTCTTTGATAAGCCATTTCGCGTAGGGGACTACATTACGCTTGGTGAGTACTATGGCCGTATTGAGCGCATTACTATGCGTAGCACGCGCATTCGTACGCAGGACAATACCTATGTGGTAATTCCGAATCAGAAAATTATTAACGATGTGCTTATCGATCACACAACCAATGGCGACACACGCATTGTGATACCGGTGAGTATTGGATATGAGGCGTCAATTGATGCCGCTCGTGAAGCTATCCTTGCACAGGTCTCACTTATTGAAGGAGTTGCACAGAATCCTGCTCCCGATGTGGTGGTAAATACGCTTGGAGATTCGGGAGTGAATTTGCTTGTACGTGTTTGGATTAAAGATGCGTCCATTGAACGTCGAACATTCTTTAGAACTGTTGAAACTACAAAGCGAGCACTTGATGCTGCGGGCATCTCCATACCGTATCCGCATGTAGAAATCGTGAAGAAATAATACTGCGCATTGCGGTATACGGTCGCTCTCTTACGACGTCTGTAGTAAAATGGAGTATTCGTTTCCGTATGCCTAAACCTCCTAAATCTACAGCACCAGACACTTCTCCGAGCTTGCTCGCACTCCTTCGCCCTTATACGGGATGGGTGATATTGCTCGTGGTGCTTACCGTAATAGGAAGCGCCTTGAACCTCGTAATTCCACAAATCTTTGCACGAGCGATTGACTCATACACGGCAGGAACCCTTAACCTTACGGTAACGCTGGTGTGGTTTGGTATCGTTGCAGCCGGTATCTTTTTGATGAATGCACTTCAGGGCATTGTGCAGACGTATGCCTCTGAAATGGTTGCGCGCGACCTTCGTATGAAAGTCGCCGCTGCCATATCACTTCAAGAATATGCAGCAATTGAGGCGCTTACTCCTTCTAAACTCCTTACGAATCTCACCTCAGATGTAGACGCAGTGAAGACGTTCGTTGCGCAAGCGATAGCGTCCATCATCTCTTCTGTCTTTATCATCATTGGTGCTTCTGCACTTTTGCTCTATTTGAACTGGAAGCTTGCGCTCGCCGTGCTCCTCATACTTCCGTTCATAGCGGGCACCTTCTATATTGTGCTCGGTCGTGTACGCAAACTCTTCCGCCAAGCTCAGGAAATGATCGATCGACTCAATAAGGTTATTAATGAAAGTATTCTTGGCGCTGCGCTTGTACGGTTACTCCATTCACAACAGCGCGAGTACGAAAAGTTCATCGATGCAAACGATGGAGCACGCGGGATCAGTATGCAGATCTTGAAGCTCTTTGCCTCCATGATTCCTGCTATTACGTTCCTTACGAATCTCGCAACACTCACGATCCTCTTGCTGGGCGGCAGCTTTGTTATTCATAGTTCCATGACGCTTGGACAATTCGCCGCATTCAATAGCTACCTCGGTATTCTTATCTTCCCAATTATCATTATTGGTTTTATGAGCAATGCCATCGCACAGGCACAGGCTTCGTACGGTCGCATTGCTCAAGTACTTACGGCAACCGTTCGTCCAGATACGGGCACAATCACAAAACCACTTACGGGCGAGATTACGGTCAAAGACCTCTCACTAACCTACAAAGAAAATCATGTGCTCAAGGATGTGTCGTTTGAAATCAAAGCGGGTACGAAGAACGCAATCATCGGACCAACGGCTGCTGGCAAGTCGCAGCTTTTCTATATCATGACCGGCCTTCTTGCACCTACGGCAGGCGTTGTTGAGTTTGATGGATATCCAATTGCTGAATATGCAAAGCACGATTTGCATGCGCAGATTGGGTTTGTCTTCCAAGATAGCGTGCTCTTTAACCTTACGCTTCGTGAAAATATTGCCTTTAGCGATCGTGTCGCAGACGAAGACCTTGCAAAGGCTATCGACACGGCTGAACTCCACGACTTTATCAATCAATTACCCAAGGGCTTGGATACCGTGGTGTCTGAGCGAGGTACGTCACTTTCCGGTGGGCAGAAGCAGCGCGTGATGCTTGCGCGTGCATTAGCGCTTAATCCAAAGATTCTTTTGCTCGATGACTTCACGGCACGTGTTGATCCTGCGACAGAAGAAAAGATTCTAGGGAATGTTTTGAAGAATTATCCTGATCTTACCCTCATCTCTATTACGCAAAAGATTGCGCCGGTTGAAAAGTACGACCAGATACTTCTTCTTATGGAAGGGGAAGTGCTTGGTCGTGGCACGCACGCAGAGCTTATGAGCACGAGCCCAGAGTACGTGCAGATATTTGATTCGCAAAAGAGCACGGAAGAGTTTGAGACCGCATAAACTTTATATGGACTACACACTAAACACAGGCGAGCATACGGGAAAAGACAAAGACGGCAACAAAGATGGCGAAAGTTCTCTTGGACTTGCGTGGGCAAGCCTTGGACCCCTTCTAAAGGCTGAGAAACTCAATATTTCTATTGCCCTTGTCGCAGTGCTCATCAGTTCTGCAGCAAACCTTCTCTCTCCGGTCATTATCGCGCGCGTTATCGACACGGCGCTTGCAACGCATAACTTTGGTCTTGTGCTGCGATACAGCGCGCTGCTGCTCGTGGTGTACCTCATTGGTTTAGTCGCACAGTATATTCAGACTATTCGCATGGGTACGGTAGGTCGCGGTGTGCTCTTTTCACTTCGTAATGAATTGTTCACGAAACTCTCGAGCTTGCCGATTGCATTCTTCAATCAGAACAAGGCTGGCGATCTTATCTCGCGCGTCAACAATGACACCGACAAACTCAACCAATTCTTCTCGCAAGCACTAATGCAGTTCTTTGGGAACTTCTTTATTATTGTGGGTGCTGGAGTATTGCTTGTCGTACTTCATGTGCGCCTTGGTTTGGCAGCGCTCCTACCGGCGCTCGGCATCCTCATTATTACGCAGCTCTCCGGCGCTTGGGTGAAGCGAAAGAGTCGCGCAGGCCTGCAGAGTTTGGGCTCAATGTCCGGTGAAATCCAAGAGAGTCTTGCAAACTTCAAAGTCATTGTTGCATTCAATCGCCTCGATTACTTCCGTGAGAAGTTCAGGGAAGCAAATGAAATTAACTACAAAGCATCGGTCGGTGCAGGCATTGCATCCAACATCTTCACACCAATCTATACCTTTGCCTCAAACATTGCCCAACTCATTGTGCTTGGCTACGGTATTGTACTCATTTCGCATGGGCAGCTCACCATCGGTCTTTTGGTCGGGTATTTGCTTTACGTAACTAACTTCTATAACCCGCTTCGTCAGCTCGCGAGTGTATGGTCGAGCTTGCAGCTCGCGCTTGCATCGCTCGATCGTATTGGTGAAGTACTTGAACTTGAATCAAACCTTCATGCACTTCCCGCGGAGCAGGCAAAGACCATTACCACGACGGGGTTGCTTACCTTTGAAGACGTTTCGTTCGCGTATCCAAATGGCAAACAGGTATTGGGTGATGTAAACCTCACCCTTGAAGCAGGGAAGACGTACGCACTCGTTGGGCCAACAGGGGGAGGCAAAACCACGACCGCATCGCTCATGGCACGTTTGTACGACCCTACAAAAGGTACCGTATACCTCGAAGGTCGTGACATCCGCACGTATACCGATACCGAGCGCGCGCAAAAGATTGGCTTCATCCTTCAAGAACCATTTCTCTTTAGTGGTACCGTGCGTGACAATATTGTCTATGGAAATACCGAGCTCATGGCGCTTACGGAAGTTGAACTCCTGCGTCGTTTGTCGGCAGCACACTTCGATAGACTCATGGAGCGGTTTACCGATGGACTCGAGACAGTAACGAGTGCATCTGGAGATACGTTGTCGCTGGGACAGAAGCAGCTTGTTGCGTTCATGCGCGCGGTACTCCGCGCGCCAGACCTGCTCATTCTCGACGAAGCTACGGCAAACATCGACACTGTTACCGAACAACTCCTTGAAGACATTCTCGAACAGCTTCCAAAGACCACGACAAAAGTTATCATCGCTCACCGCCTTAATACCATTTCTTCAGCCGACGATATCTTCTTTATCAATGGTGGTCATATCACAGAAGCCGGCTCAATGGACCATGCGGTAGAAATGCTCATGCATGGCAAGCGTAGTAGCTAGTGGCTTGAAATAGCGAGAATGATAGAATCGACGCATATGGACCAAAAAGAATTTGAAGGCATTGCTATAGAGGAGTGGGCACTCATCCCGCAGCATTTTAAGGAGAGTATACAGAACGTTGCATTGCTCATTGAAGACGAGCCAAGTCCCGAGCTTCTCGAAGAGCGCGGACTAGAAGAAGGACAAACGCTTCTTGGTATCTACCATGGCATCCCCCTTACACAGCGCGGAGAAGGGTACGGCGTTGGCGAAACACTCCCTGATACCATCACCATTTTCCGTCATCCTATTGAAGACGAATCAATGGCACTCGACCAATCCCCAAGCGATGCTATTCGCACCATCATCCGTGAGACTCTCTGGCACGAAGTCGGTCACTACTTTGGGCATGGGGAAGAACATTTGCGCGAGCGCGAGGCAGAGGATACTAATACATTTGAAACTTAGTTTCTGGCCAATAGGTATATAAAAAGAAAGCCGCTCTCCCATTCGGCTTCCCGATGGAGAACGGCAGATTATTTAGATTTCCTGAGATCCAAATAGATATTGTCAGCCATTGCGGCAATAATGCCACCGAATGCGATGCGAAAGACCGTAATGCGACCCGCGAATTCAAACGAACTTTGCGTATAAGCGAAATTCAAAATAGATTCAATGGTCATTGTGCCGATAAGTCCGCCATTGTTCGGGAGGAATCCAGGTGCTGCCATCGCTAGTCGCCCGATGACATTATCAGACTGAGCTTCCAGCACATGATGAATTTCCATGGTAAAGCCGGCCTTGATCAACGCATATGCAATTCGCGCACGACACTTTGCGTCAATCGTGTCATGGATATTGGTAGCCTCAAGACATGGCTCATAGGTTGCTGCAGTGATACCAAGCTGCCCCATGAGCGTGCGAGCAAAATTGTGAATGTACGTTTGTCGTTGTGCGTCCGTTTGACGTCCCATTTTCATTCTCCTAAGAGCAACCTACCTGGCACTATGCCTCGATACCAATGGGTGGGTATCACCGTAGGGTCACAACGTGACTAAGCAATAGTGCATTACGTATATTAATTTGTCAAATACTAGATACTTATCCCCACATGAGTGGCTTTGGCCGTACTGATAGGCTGAGTATCTAGGTATTCGCTAATCAATTTCTATATATGAAACTCTACTATTCACCGGGCGCGTGCTCACTCTCGCCTCATATTGTTGCTCGTGAAGGGAAGCTTCCCGTTGAACTTTCGCGGGTTACGTTTGATGGCGCTGTACGCACAACTGCTGAAGGCGAAGACTTCTTTGTCGTAAATCCAAAGGGAGGGTATGTGCCTGCACTTCGTTTGGACTCAGGTGAAGTCCTTGCTGAAGGCGTTGCCATCATTCAATACCTTGCCGATCAGTCGTCTGAAACTCTTACTCCAGAGAAGGGTTCGATGGACTACTATCGCATGCTTGAGTGGCTCACGTTTATTAGTTCGGAGATTCATAAGGGATTCTCGCCGCTTTATAACCCCGCTATTACTGACGAAGCTAAGGAAGCGCAGATCAAGAAAATCTTTGGACGACTTACGTTTGTCGAAGCTGAACTTGGTAACCACTCATATTTGATTGGAGATGCGCTCACACTTCCTGACGCGTACCTTTATACGATTCTTCGCTGGTCGAAGAAGTTTGCCATGGATCTTTCTGGGCATCCAAACATCAGTGCATTCATGGCTCGCATGGACGCACGCGAAGGGGTGAAGGAAGCACTGAAAGAGGAAGGACTGGAGGCCTTTACGGCGTAAATAGGTTTGTTGGTATAAGAGCCGCGGCCATGGCCGCGGCTCTTTGCTATACTTGTGGCATGTGGATGATCTACGCAGCAGGGTCAGCGATTGCCGCAGCCCTCGTATCGATATTTGGAAAGGTAGGACTTCGTGAAGTGGATCCTACTCTTGCGACCATTATTCGCGGTGTCGTGATGGGGCTGTTGCTGGTTATTGCTGGGTTTGCGCTTAAGAAATTCAACACACCAGCACTTTCTGCAATTCACGGGCGTGCCTGGCTTTTCATTTTGCTTTCGGCCGCAGCTGGCGCAGCGTCGTGGGTATTGTATTTCACGGCGCTTAAGCTTGGACCTGCCGGTGGCGTTGCTGTTATAGACAAGATGTCGGTAGTGCTCATTATTATTCTCGCAGCGTTCGCGTTTGGCGAAGCATTCACACTGCGCTCTGCTGCTGGCGTTATACTTACTATCGCAGGCGCAGCACTTATCGTATTTAAATAATCATTCTTATGGAAAAGAAAGCATATCTTGCGGGCGGATGTTTCTGGGGACTCGAAGACTTGTTCCGAACTCAGCCAGGAATCATTTCAATAGACGCCGGCTATACGGGAGGTGAGAATGAAAATCCAACGTACGAGAACCATCCCGGCCATGCCGAAGCATTGGAGATTGTATACGACGATGAGAAGACAGACTTCAAGCATCTGCTCGACTTCTTCTTTCAGATTCACAACCCAACGACGTTGAACCAACAGGGAAATGATCGTGGCACTTCGTATCGTTCGGCCATCTTCTACCAGAACGAAGACGAGAAGAAACAGGCTGAAGATTTCATTGCGATCGTGAACGACTCGAAACGCTGGAAAGATCCGGTAGTTACAACCCTTGAGCCCTTCACCAAGTTTTGGAAAGCCGAAGAGTACCATCAGGACTACCTCCAGAAGAATCCTGGGGGCTATACATGCCACGCCATTTATTTCGATTCGTATTTGAAATAAAGCTGAATATCACACAAGCTGACAAGCCTAACGTTGAGGTGTATATTCAATAAGCCTTTACAACGAATAAAAGGAGCTCTTTACATGTGTATGGTTACTGGATTGCGTCGGTACCCCCTCAAGGGTGCTGCTGGCGAAAGTGTCGATCATATTCTGTTTAATGCGGAAATCGGTATCGCGGGTGATCGACAATATGCTCTTAAAAGAAAGCCCTCGGTTGCCGATGGCAGATGGTCGCCCAAAGGTGTCTTTTATGTCGCCATGAATAGGGCAGTCATGCCCACTCAAGTGCCGACCTATGGCGCTGATGGTCAGTTGGATCCGGCATGCGTTGCCAAGATTGGCGCCGCGCTTGGTCTGGATGAGCCGCCGGCAGTTCTTGAAACTCAAGGCCTGTTCAATATTACCGACACGAACAACTCGTCGATTTCGTTTCTGAACCTTGCGTCGGTACGTGAGCTCAGCAAATTCATGGGCGCCATCATTAACCCGTATCGTTTTCGCATGAACGTACACCTCGATGGATTCGGGCCATTCGAAGAACTTTCGTGGGTAACGAAGTTTCCGGGTGACCAGGTTATTACGGTTGGCGATGTTGAGTTTCGAGTCGATGACGCGTGTGAACGCTGCAGAGCAGTGGAAGCGAACCCTGAGACCGGAGAATATGACCTCGAGATACTTAAAGCTCTCGATGAACTGCTGAAATCGCGTGGGTACCCTGGATCCCCGCACCGGAATGTCCATAAGGTGATGGGTATCCTCGCACGTCCTCTTTCTGATGGGCGCATCAGTGTGGGAGATCTGATCACCCCATAACTATCTCATGTGCTCACACACCAAACACCTGTCGGCTCACCCTGGCAGGTTTTTCTTTTAGGTATGACGTTTAGGCTATACTATATTTCTATTCATAACCTATTTAATATGAGTTATTCATCTTCAACATCAATTGTTATCAACGCGCCCAAGACTGCGGTGTGGGACGCCCTCATCAATCCGGTAGCGGTAAAAGCCTACTTCTTTGGAACGGACCTGGTAACCGATTGGGAAGTTGGCTCGCCAATCTTTTTCCGGGGAGAATGGCAGGGTAAAACATATGAAGATAAGGGAACAGTATTAGAATACACTCCCGAAGATACGCTTTCGTATACCTATTGGAGCAGTATGGGTGGGAAGGAAGATTTGTCTGAAAACTATCAAACCCTTCGCTATACGGTCGTTGAGGAAGGGGACGACACTAAGGTAACCATTGATCAATCCAACGTTGCGACCCAGGAAAGTGCTGATCATTCGAGCGAAAACTGGAAGGGTGTGCTCGAAGGACTCAAGAAGTACGTAGAAGGGAGCGCTTCATAATCCGGAGCATGGTATCGTAGTCATACAATGCCAGCTGCAAAGAAATCTAAGAAGCCGGTCAAAAAGGATCGCAAAACTTCCTACATCATAGGGTTCACCTTGGTGTGGATCGTTGTTATCTATCTCATCGGATGGAGCGATGTGTTGGGCACCCGCTATTCTCGGGAAGAGGCACAAGCAACTACCACGTCTATAACCAGTATCTTCAAGAAAGAGGATCCAAAGCCAACACTCGATACCAAGGCGTACGACGCTAAGATGATGGCTATTGCAAACTATGCGTCGACCACCGCATCAACGACGAAACGCATCTGGCCTACGCAGGCTCCGTATCCTAAAGCTGGAGCAATTCTCCCGTTTAAACGCATCATCGCGTACTACGGTAATTTCTACTCAACCCGTATGGGTGTGCTTGGTGAATACGATACGCCGACTATGCTCGCAAAACTTCGCAGTACGGTGGCGGCGTGGACTGCGGCGGACCCTTCTACTCCTGCAATTCCTGCCATCGATTACATTGCACTCACTGCACAGGGAAGTCCGGGCAAGCAAGGATACTACATGCTTCGTATGCCCGATACGGAAATTGATAAGGCTGTTGCGCTCGCAAACCAAGTGAACGGGATTGTTATTCTTGATGTACAGGTAGGACTCTCAAATCTTCAACGTGAACTTCCGATGCTCGACAAGTACCTCGCAATGCCGAACGTACATCTTGCCATTGACCCAGAGTTTTCTATGAAAGGTGGTGAGAAGCCAGGAACGGTAATTGGTACGTTTAGTTCTGCAGACGTGAACTACGCTGCCCAGCATTTGGCAAAGCTTGTGCAAGAGAATAATCTTCCACCAAAGGTTTTGATCATACATCGCTTCACAGAGAATATGGTAACGGGATACAAGAATATACAGCCACTCCCTGAAGTACAGATTGTTATGGACATGGACGGATGGGGAGACCCGGCAAAGAAACTAAATACGTATCAGCGCTTTGAAGCGACCCAGCCTGTGCAATTTACTGGCTTCAAACTCTTCTATAAGAACGATCTCAAGCCACCAAGCACCCGCATGCTCACACCAAAGGAGTTACTCAAACTCACGCCACGTCCGTTGTTTATTCAGTATCAGTAATAAAAACCGCCCGAAAGCCTGAGTGGCTTCCGAGCAGTAGTGCGCTTATTTGCGGCGACGACAGTGAAGGTTAATGATTTCCGTGTGGTCTGTGCGGACCCAAGCGCACGTCATGGGGTCCTGGAATAGCGCCGGCCATTCATAATTCTGACAGAGACGGCCGCCGGTGATTGTCACGTTCCTGCCGTGACTTTCCACGGTCATCGAATAACGGGTAGGACAGATCTCCATTACGGCTCCATCCCTGAGCAGTTCGGCGTGTGTCACGCCGGGTTGTGTCGACCAGGAACGCACGTTTGGCGGTAGAGGATTCTGCTGCGCACTACAAGGAATGGCGGTAAAGATTGCGATTGCGGAAAGGACCGTGCGGTACATTGGACTACTCCTGTTTGAGAATACCGTGTGAGTAATATGTCGTATAATATGACTCCTGTCAATTATGTCACGATGAGTGGTTTGCCTGAGTACTTAGCAGAAGATCTAATTTCTGGGCTGCCTGTAGACCGCTTGTGAATGCGCCTTCCATAAAAGGACCGCCAAGATAGTCACCGGCAAAGACGAGAGCCTCACTACTGTGTTTCTGATCTTCATTAAAACTCTCGAGCTTTTTAAAGTATCCCGTATCAAAAATAGGGAGAGCTTCCTCCCAGCGCTGCACGTAGGTAGAAAGCGGTGCTGGCTTATCGATTAGTATCGCATCCTCGCCCAATTGCGCTGCATCTACAAGAGTCTTGATGATAGCGTTGTCATTTTGCAGACAGAGTTCTTTTCCTATAGTTCCAGCAGCAGAAACTTTTAGCGACCCTATTGATGATTCAATATGCTCGACATCTGGTTCATGTAAGGCGGTAACTGCTGACACTGGAAGGTCTTCTTTTCGTGGGAATGCGATACCAATATTTCCACGAAGATATTTCTTATTGTATGTACGCGCGACAACTGTGGTGGAAGAATATTGCACACCTTCAAAAAAGGTTCGCTGTTGAGGAGGTAGGTCTGGAATCATCTGCGGTATAGCGCTGGCAGTAGTCGCACATACAATTCCATCAGCATGGAATATTTGTTCAGTAGTCCCATCGGTAATTGTTACTGAATACGTTGAATCAGTCTCTCGCTGTACGCGCGTAACTGTTTTATTCAATAAAACAGTAGCTCCCTCTGCCGCTTTTTCTGGCATGCGTTGCAGGCCGCCACGCAGTTTATACGTACCGCCCTTAAACAACGTCTTCCCCGCAATGAGCAATATTGCTTCGCTGACGTCCTCGGGAGCCCAATAGAAATGAGCGTGGAGTGCAGGTTGCAAAACATACTCTAGAAATTCTTTTCCAGATGGTGTTGAATAGAGATCAGTAATGGAAGCATTATCGTATCTCGCGAGCTTCCATGGATTGTGTATATCGATTGTATTCCAACGTATTAGAGTTTTAGCTAAGATTGGTAGAATGTGGAACTTCGCGCTCCATGAAAGTATCTTTGTACCCAGAAAGGCTTTGGGGGTAGAAATTCTAATTTTGCCATTGCGTATGATTCCTGGCAGGCCGTTATATCGATAAAGACGCTCTAGAAGATTATTTTCTCTCAGGAATTGGAGCACGTTTGGATACATGTTAGTCATGAATCCTGCACCTAGTTCTAGGCTGATGCCGTCGGTGAGCTGGGTATGTATTCGTCCGCCCAATCGATCATTCTTTTCGATTATCGTGACGTCATAACCCTTCTTTGTGAGGAAATAGGCGGCAGATGTACCCGCCATACCGCCACCGATGACAATAATCTTCTTTTGCATATTTCTACAGTAACAGACTCTGGACCAACTTTATCTCGCCACAATAAGCAACGTCAGTAACATTGTCGTATAATCATCGTAATGATGGAACAGATACCAGGCATGACACCTGATGAGGAGCGAGACAAGATAGTTGTTAAGGAAAATAATGAACCACTTGTTGAAATTAAAGAGACCGATCGTATCAAGCTACGTCTCCTAAAGCCTATACAAGCAGCAGGCTTCGTCAGGAAGACTCTTTGGGAAAAACTCATGCGTGTCTCTGAATCACTACCCGAGAACATGGTTCTTTTACCTATAGAAGGCTATCGAAGTATGGACTCGCAAAGAGAGGGGTGGGAAAAATGGTGCAAGGCGATACAAACTGAGCATCCCGAATGGTCTGAAGTGCAAGTCGAAAAAGAAGCGGTTCGAATCGTTGCGAGACCACATCCACTCGCTAATCATCATTGCGGTGGGGCAATAGACATTACTATAGGGTATATGGACGGATCGTTAGTTGATATGGGTACTCCCTATCCCGATGGGACCGAAGGGGATGCTGAACGAGAGAAACTTATGATGTTCTCTGAAAATATTACGGCAATGCAGACCGCAAATCGAAAGATACTTCGTGATGCAATGGCTGCCCAGGACATAGCGTACTACCCAGCAGAGTGGTGGCATTATTGCTGGGGTGATCGCATGTGGGCAGTGCATACAAGGCGCACAGAATGCTTGTATGGTCCGGCAGAACTTCTGGTAGCTTAACGCCACGATGAGTGGCCGACGTGCCATTTGCGGCAGTACGGGCAGCGATAGGCATGATTACCGCCGCCAAGGCGATGGGCTTCTCTGGCAGCGTTCGCTTCACTACTGTGTTTAACTTTGCGCCAGCACGTACGATAGCGGCGCCAGAAGAAGTAATAGATATCGAGTATCATAGAGAAAAATAGCGGACTTTAGCTAAGTATACTCGCTTTGATAGAAGGAGTTTCTATCTGGTATGCTCTAGGGAATGGCTAGCGCACGTCGGGGTACAGGGCTTTTCTTAAAGTTCACACCGTTCTGGGTTTTTCTCATCCTCTTCAAATTTGCGGGTGCTCTACACTACTCTTTGATGTCTCCCCTAGGAGAACGTCTTCTGCCTTTATGGGCTGTTGGTTTTCTCATGGGAGGTGCATCGCTCATACAATTATTGCTCGACGTGCCTGCGGGTCGTCTCCTCGATCGCTTTGGCTATCGAAAACTACTTACTCTCACGACACTTATTTTCCTGGTAGGAGCACTGTGCCTGTTCTTTAAATTCACTGTCGTAACATACCTGACGAGTATGGCACTTAGTATATTTGGCTGGTTATTCTTCGGTCCTGGTATTAATGCCTATCTTCTCTCAAGCGCACCAAAGGAGAGTGCTGGGCGATTTATGTCGTTGCGTGATGTATTTGGTTCTGTGGGGGTTGTTCTTTCAAGCGCAGTGTTGCCGTTTGTTCTTTTGCTTTCACCGACTCATATGGGCCTCGTATTGTCGGCATCATTTGTGGCAGCAATCATTGCTATCGTGGTATCGCCGCGAGATCACGTATCGGTACATGTAGAACAAAAGCTTCCAACGCAACACTACTATATTCGTCGCGAACTTCACACGTCGCTCGGAATGATTCGAAAGCTCAATCCTGCAAGCACAACCTTGCTTCTCCTAAACACTGCGAGCGGCATTATTTATGGCGTTATCTGGTTCGTCGTACCACTCGTACTTGCACACCAGGCAAATGATTTCATGCTTGGTATTGGTCTCGGCATATTCGACTTCGCGATAGTAGTGCTGGGATTCTTGCTCGGGGCGCTCGCTGACCGTCTTGAAAAGAAGAGGCTCGTGTTCTTTGGTCTCCTCATTTTCTCGCTCTTTGGTCTTCTCCTTGGCTCAGGCTTTGGATTGCTATTCATTCTCTTCGGATTTTTGGCTACGTCAGGGGACGAAATGGCGAGCATATCGCTGTGGGCATGGCTCCACTCGCTTGATAGGGAGCATGCGCATGACGGAGCGGTGTCGGGTATTATCAATCTCTTTGAGGATCTCGGTTGGATGATAGGTCCCGTTGCTGCGGGACTCTTGTATGGCTTAGTCGGACCTTCATGGACCGTCGCGATTGGCGCTGCACCTATATTAGTTATTTGGGTACTCTATTGGCTTGTGTTCCAAAAAGACCATATGCCCAGCATAGAGTCGCAACTTCTCCCGGCAAAGCCGCATAAGAGAAGACACAAGATGTAACTCTATGAGCACATCATGATTAAAGCTGACCGGTACCAAGTGATTCTCATGAAGTCTCCAACGAGTCTTCCGTTCAGTTTCGCGAGTCATCCCTGGTTCATCATTAATAAGAAAGGTACGGTATCTCGATGGGGAGTGGGGTGGAGGCCTACAATCTACAACCCAAAAGCACTGAGTGGACATATCGCGACCGACGCCCAGCCGTTTTTTCAGGGATTACGGATTTTTCATTTTGTTGATACGTGGCATTGGAAAGGCCACGTAGTTGGAATTATAGAAGGTGATGAAACTTCGATAGCAGCCCAAATGATTAATTGCATAGAGCATTCTCCAGAAACCTATCCTTTTAAAGACACTTATTCTTTTCTGGGACCAAATAGTAATACTTACGCACAATGGATTCTGAATCAGTTTCCAGAGTCAGGATTACGATTGCCGTGGAATGCTGTGGGTAAGAATTTTCGTCCATGAAAGTACTAAGTCTTAATGCGCAGAAGGCATATAACTCTAACCTAGAGTCTTTTCTTAAGAAGATTTTAGAATCAAGTTACTATGATTTCTTACTCCTCCAAGAAGCAACTGAATCTGTTCTCAAATATTTTAGGCATTCTTCAGAATATTCGATACTAACGGCGACGGACGAGGCTGTGGGAGAACAGAGTCACCTTTGTATTGTGTATCGAACGTCGATTCCGCTCTTGTCTCATCAGATACAATCTTTTGCGGGAATGCGGTTTGATCCAGTTAGAGGGTATAAGCACCCCGGCTTTGGCGTTTTGAGTGCTTCATTTAAGTATGAAGGAAAAGAGGTCTGCCTTGCCAGTGTCCATTTGCACTCAGGTATTGATGCAAAAGTACGCGTACATGAGCTTGTTCTCCTTAGAGAATTTGTAAGCCAAACGGTTGATTCACTCCCTGCAATAGTCTCAGGGGATTTCAATTTCGGATATCCGTGGGAGTTATCGCGCGGGACCAGCTTACTCGCACCGGAGTTGCTGTGTGTAACTCGCGCTTTGGGCGGGACACTCGATAGCCGGTATTCAGAATACGCCAATCATTTGCCAAACAAAGTTGCGACCTTCTTTGCCAAGTTTGGACTTGGTATTAAACTTCGGGCCGATCACTTTTTCGTTAGTCAGGAACTTGCGGAGTCGTCTGGTATAGCCTGTCGCATACTTCCTGACCGAGTGTCAGACCATAGTCCTATTGAGCTTATACTTGCTCGCTAAGTATCTCTTCATTATTTGGTATCATTCTTGGTATGGACATTCGTCTCCCAAACCCTGATAGAAAGCGAGCACTTGTCCTAGTAGATATGCAAGCGGATTTTATTGGTGAGGATAGTATGCACATCATTCCGAGAATACAGGGCGTAATACGGGAAGGGGATTACGATCTCATCGTGAATGCAACATTTCATACAGAGGTTGGTTCGCTTTGGGACCGGCAAGATGGATTTCTTTTTCCTAAGGAGCCGACCATTCCTGAAATAGCAGAGATGCTTGGTCCGAATACTATTCGTATAGAGAAAACTACGAAATCAGTCTTTAAGGGAGATATTGACCTCGCACGAGTCTTGCGAGAGAAAGGGATAGAAGAAGTGCATTTCGTCGGACTCGATACGAATGATTGTGTGCTAAGCAGTGCTGAAGAATCATTTGATCTGGGTTTCTATACGTATGTACTCGAAGAATGCACCGCATCAAGCGAAGGCAAAGATTATCATGAGAAAGCTCTCGCTATCCTTCGAGAAGTAGAAATGACCAATCACTCATCGCGCATATCCTCCCACAAGACTCTTGAGGTCTGAAGAAAGTCTGTAGATTCCGCGCTTAGTTTATTTCTTATTGGCCAAGATAAGCTTTTTAAGTTCTTCGTCCATCCCGTCAACGATTGTAAGATGTCGCGGCTGCAGCATATCCTCTCGTACATTATCGCTAAGAGCAGGCACTATAAATACATTCCCACTGTCTTTATATTTACCGAGCACCACCTTCAAACCCTGTGCTGTAAGTTTTCTAATGCGTTCATCAATAGGCGTAACGAAGCCAGGAGATTCTGCCTCGCCTGCTTTCAACGCGGCATATGCTATGGGATCAATGCCGGTAAAAGGGAATGCCTCTGGCCTCTGGCTAAGCGATTCTGCTAGCCTCACATATTCAACGTTTCTTCGCTCTCGCTCTGCTGATAGGGATGGAGAGTGTTCACTCATATAACGAGCGTAATGCTATTTCTGATTCGCTAAAATAAGCCTTCGAAGCTCTTCGTCCATACCGTCAACGATTTGAAGATGACGTGCCAGCGTACGGTCCTTCTTATTACTACTGAGAGCAGGTACGACGTATATGTCTTTGCTATCTCCGTGCTCTCCCAAGACTACTTTTAGTCCTTGTTCCTTAAATCTTTGAATACGTTCATCGATAGGAGTAAGTAAATCGGGAAGATTCGCCTCGTCTTCCTTTAATAGTTCATATTCGGTGGGGTCGATGCCGGTGAAGGGTATCGGCTCAACTCTCTGACTCAGTGATTCTGCCAATCGCACCGTCATTTCGTTGTGTCTATCTCGCTCCTGTTCTGATGATAGAGATATACGTGAATGTTCCATTCCCTGAGTATAGCAGGGCCAATCGGTGGTACGTTCAAGGGAAGGAACGTTCGGTCTACGCAAAATCCAATAAATACGCTATAGTAGGACTATATGGCAGTAAAGCAAGCGCAGTCACCGCGCGAAGGAAGCGTTCGTTTTGAAGACGTTTCCTACGGGTACGGCAACAACCATCCGATCTTGAAAGAGACCGGTTTTGCGCTGCGTAGGGGCATGAAAGTGACCCTCATGGGTCAGAACGGCGCCGGCAAGTCCACGCTCTTCAAGATGATTATGGGCATGATCCAGCCAGACGATGGTCGCATCCTTCTTTCTCCAGGACTCACGGTTGCGATGGCGCACCAGGTGATTACTCCTGCAGAGCGCGAGCTTACGGTGCGCGACTTCTTTCAGAAACAGTTTACGAAAAAGGTTTTTGATATTGATCCGAAGATTGATGAAGTGCTCGAGATCGTAAACTTAAAGGCGGATCACGATAAGAAGATAAGTTCGTTCTCAGGAGGTCAGCAGGCACGTTTGCTCCTCGCTTCAGCACTTATTCAAGAGCCAGACGTATTGCTACTCGACGAGCCTACCAACAACCTCGATCATGCGGGCATTGAGCACCTCACAACCTTCCTCAAGAACTACGAAAAGACGTGCATGGTTATTTCCCATGATGCAGACTTCTTGAACTCGTTTACCGACGGAGTGGTGTATTTGGACGTGCACACACAGAAGCTCGAACAGTATGTCGGAAACTATAACGACTTGCTCGATGAAATCTCTGCACGTATTGAACGTGAGAACCGCAAGAACGCGCAGCTCGAGAAAGCTATTCAGGCAAATAAAGACAAGGCAAACTTCTTCGCACAGAAGGGAGGAAAGATGCGCGTCGTTGCAAAGAAGATGCGTACACAGATTGAGGAGATGGAAGAAGATAAAGTGGAGACTCGTCGTGAAGATAAGACTATTCGTCCGTTTACCATTCCTGTACAGGATGAGCTCGTTGGCGAGATTCTAACCATAAGCTCCTATACCACCCTCGATCCGAAATCTCATAAAATAGTGCCGCACAAGGCAAGTATCGCTCTAAAGAAAAAGACCCATCTTCACTTGCAGGGACCAAATGGTATTGGTAAGTCCACGCTCCTCGAATCGCTCGCAAAGGGTGAAGCAGAAGGCGCGACAATCCAGAAGGGTATTCGTGTTGGCTATTATCGCCAGGACTTCTCGACACTTAATTTTGATAACACCGTTCGTCAGGAGCTTATGAAAGTAATGGAAAAAGCTGAAGAAGAAGCAATGCGCAAAGTTGCTGCAGGGTTCTTGCTTGTGGGACCTGCCATTGAAAAGAAAGTTGGTACACTTTCAGAAGGACAGAAAGGTCTTGTGGCGTTCGCGCAGCTCGTACTTCTTAAGCCAGGACTTCTCGTGCTCGACGAGCCAACAAACCACATCAACTTCCGTCACTTGCCCGTGATTGCAAAGGCACTCGACCAATATGAAGGCGCAATGGTTATTGTTTCTCACGTTCCTGAATTCGTTTCCCAGATTCGCATCGACGAGATACTCGACTTGTCTAAGTAACATATGTCCAAAGCTGATACCTACTACGCATATCTCCTCGAGTGCGCAGACGGTACGCTGTATGCGGGGGTAACGACTGATTTGGAGAGAAGGGTAGTTGAGCACAATACGTCGCCTAAAGGTGCAAAGTATACGCGGGCACGCAGACCGGTAGTGATGAGATATCACGAATCGTTTGAAACAATGAGTGATGCGACGAAACGAGAGGCGGCGATCAAGAAATTAGGTCGCACACAAAAGCTCATGCTTTTCGAACAAAAGAGCTGATAGAATACATCGCAATGGACTACGCAAAGACACATGTGCGCAGCTGGGTGTACATGGTGAGTATCGTGATTGCATTGGATATCTATGTCTTCGTAGGAAATTCTGAAGTAGGTACATTACGAATCATTCGACTTGAAGAAGGATTTGGTTTTGTCGCATCTCTCTATCTTTTGCTCGCACTCTTACCAACACCACTGTATAGCGTATTTCCGTCTACTCCCGGTAAAGCGCTATATACGCAGGCACGACGCGCTATTGGTATTTCAACGTTTTGCTTTGCATTCCTGCATGCCAGCATTTCGTTCTTTGGATTGCTGGATGGATTCGCAGGGATTCCGTTTCTTGATACTCGATACCTTATGCTGCTCGGGTGCGGCGCCATCGCACTGATCATTCTTTTCTTTCTTGCAGCCACATCCTTTGATATCGCCGTGAGGCTTATGGGCTCGTGGTGGAAACGCCTGCATCAATTCGTATATCTTGCAGGAGTGCTCACATTTATTCACGTTACATTGCTTGGTTCTCACTTCAGTGACCCTTCGGCATTTTGGCCTATGTTGTTCATAACGGTGGCGTTTGCGTTTCTTGTGCTTGAAGCCGCAAGACTCGATAAGAAGTACGTGGCGGCACGGGAGGAACGGGCACCACGTTTCAGCGGAGTCTTCGTACTGTGCTGTGTAATCCTCACAGTAGTTTTTATGATCCTGACCTCTGGCGATAGTGCCTTGCACGCTGGGCATGCTGGACACACGAGCGCCACTACCACATCCGTAACCCCATAATCATGACTCGTATATCTTCACTATCTGTCTCGGCATTTTCTATACTCATTGCTCTTTTCATAAGTGCCCAGGCTTTGATTATTCTACCTGCGTCGGCACATGCTCATACACTTGCGGTGGAAGGGGAAGTTGGCGCCACACTCCATATCGATCCAGCGGATGAACCGGTCGCTGGAAGTCCTTCAACTATCTACCTTGATTTTAAAAATAGTAAGCGCGAGTTTGATCCAAGTGAGTACGCCTTTGTTTTGAGCATTGGTCAGAATGGATCTCCCATTGCCAGCACGACACTCTTTGGAAACGGAGAGACAGGAGCTACCGCTTCGTATACTTATACCTTTGCACAGCCTGGAGACTATGTGATTAGGATAGTCGGAACTCCCAAGGATGGAGATGAGCCAACAACGCTTACCTTCGACACGCATGTGAGTTCAGCGGTACCAACGCAAAAGAATGGGCTCTTCGCCTTTCTTGGCGTCCACGGCGGGCACGCGCTGATTATCCTGCTTCTTATAGCTATTCTAGTTATTGTCGTGGGGTATGAGAAGTGGAAGGAATACAGAATAAAACGAGGTGACTAATTGCGGGTCAGGATTTGTTGACAAGAAATAGCAGCGGAATATAATAGGCACATCAGACCTGAACGGTATCCTAAATGGGTGCCGTTCGTTGTTTATAAGTGTATCCTCACTTGATCTGGATTTTTAGAAGTATATAATTATGAGACTAGACTTGAACGGCATCCTAAATGGGTGCCGTTCGTTTTATCTATTTGAATTTTAAACGTTCACGCAAATACTCAAAATCTCTAAAGTTACTTCCTGCAAACTGCTTTATTTCTCTAGCGGTACGTAGACCTCGAGAAAGTACAATGATTTCTTTGTTTCCTTCTCTTAGATATTTAAGAACTTTGAACCCGTATTTTCTTGTCCCCATGCTGTATGGATTGACGTTCGAACAGTTGTTCGACTATACTAGTAGGTATGAAAGCTGGTGTTGTAGAAAAGGTGCGTTCGTTCTATCGAGGTCATAAGCGCATGCCGTCCATTACGGAGCTTATGGCGCTTCTTTCGCTTGCGTCGCGCAGCTCTGCCTTCTACGTATCGAATCAGCTCATTGAAGCGGGATTGGTGGAGAAAGATAAACAGGGGAAGTTGATACCCGCTGCAGGCTTCTATGCAGTGCCAAGGCTCGGGCACATTCGCGCGGGTTTTGCTGCGCCTGCCGAAGAAGAACTCGCAGACACCATAACGGTTGGCGAATACTTGGTACCGCACCCCGATGCAAGCTACTTGCTTACGGTCGAAGGGGATTCAATGATAGACGCCGGCATACAGTCAGGCGATACAGTTGCCTTTGAGCGCACGAAAGATGTAAAAGTCGGAGACATCGTGGTTGCTCTTACCGAAGACGGATATACCCTTAAATACCTCCGTCGCAAGGCAGGTCAGCTGTATCTGGAAGCAGCGAACGATGCGTATCCTGATATTCATCCTCGTGAAGGAGAGATCATCGGGAAAGTCGTATCGACGTTCAGAACGTATTAAACGCCATGCCTTTGAACCGCTCGTATCCTCGAGCCATTGTTCACTTCGATGCAGATTCGTTCTTTGCATCGGTAGAACAGGTAATGAATCACAACTTGCGTGGTAAAGCTGTGGTGACAGGAGGTGAACGCGGTGCAGCAACGTCAGTGAGTATAGAGGGAAAGAAACTTGGATTGTATCGTGGCATGAGCCTGCGAGATATGAAAAAGATGTGCCCAGACGTCGTCATCGTTTCAAGCGACTACACCTCCTATTCAATTTTTGCCCGCCGCATGTACTCTATTGCGCGCGAGTTCACACCACACGTGGAGGAATATAGTATCGACGAATGCTTTGCCGACATTACCGGATTACGCTCCCAATTCCACACCTCGTACGAAGGCATTGCACAATTGATTCAAAAACGATTACATGCAGAACTCGGCATTACCTTCGGTGTAGGTTTGGGACCAAGTAAGACGATTGCCAAGATTGCATCCAAGCTCAACAAGCCAGCAGGCTTTACTCCAATTCCTACGCGAGCGATTCCGTCGGTACTTAGTGATATTCCTATCGGCAGTTTATGGGGTGTTGGATACTCCACGAGTTTCAAGTTCGAGAAACTCGGTGTGCACACTGCATTGGACTTTGCACAGAAAACAGACGGGTGGCTTAAAGAGCATGGATTAGCAAAGCCGTATCGGGATATTTGGTTGGAGCTGAACGGTGCGTTTGTACGCAAACTTGCAACCACGCCAGATGACTCTATTGGCTCTATCTTGCAATCACGAACCTTCACACCGACCAATGATCGCCGTGTATTGTTTTCGCAGTTGGCAAAGAACATTGAGGGAGCATGTGCAAAGGCACGCCGGCACGGCGTGCGGGGGAGTTCCTGCAGATTCTATCTTAAGACTCAGGAATTTACGTATGCCGGCAAGAATCTAAGCATGTCGATACCACTCAGTGATCCACGTGAATTCCTACGGCTCATCGAAGCACACTTTGATAGCGTATATATTCCCGGCACGATGTATCGTGCGAGTGGATTTGGTCTCTACGCAATTACGAGCGAGCACGCAATCATGCCGGACTTGTTTGGTGAGACAGTACGCGTAGAAAGTCAGTCCAAACTCATTGAAACCATGGATTCTCTTAATCAAAAATACGGGAAGCATACGCTTCATTTAGGAGTGAGTCATAGTGCGGTGACCAATGAGGACCAGAGACAGGTTGAGCGACGAAAACGTTCACGCCCACGCATGCATATGTCTCTCGAACAAAAGAGAAAGACTATCAATCTTCCGTATTTAGGAGTCGTACGATAGTTCCTTACCCATGAAAGAATTCCCTGAAATATTTTCCATACTAGACACCGAAACGACGGGAATGCGCCCGCCGTATTCGCGCGTCATCGACATTGGTATTATTCGCGTTGAACATGGAAAGGTTGTGGAACGTTTCCAAACCCTGATCAATCCTGGTGTTTCTATTCCGTCCTACATACGACGCTTCACGAATATATCCGACGAAGACCTGATGGATGCACCGTCATTTGAAGACATTGCACTGCAGATACAGGAATTATTGAGTGGAGCAGTATTCGTGGCCCACAACGCTCCGTTTGATTATGGTTTTGTGAAGTCTGAGTTTGCCCGTATCAATATGCCATTTTCTGCTGAGACGCTGTGTAGTGTGCGATTCTCACGGGCACTTCTACCAAAAGCTCGTAGCCACAGCTTGGACGCGATTATTAGCCGGTATGGGCTTTCCGTTTCAGAACGTCATCGTGCGCTCCCGGATGCAGAAGCTGTCTGGGATTTCTTTACCCGCGTGAACGGTGAGCATGACCCACAGGACATACGAAGGGCACTGGAGGCAGCGCGCTCCGGGAGTCGCGGGAAACATGCGCCAGGATTGGTCAAAGAAACGTTCACTGACTTACCGGATTCTGCGGGTGTGTACTTCTTCTATGGGCCTGAACAAGAACTTTTATACGTGGGAAAGAGCAAGCACGTGCGAACACGTGCACGTTCGCATTTTAATCAAAGCGCCCAAAACAAAAAACGACATCTTCAAGAAGGAACATCGAGTGTGCAGTCTATACGTACGTCCGGAGAACTGTCCGCACTCATTCTCGAAGCAGCCCTCATAAAGTCAGAGTCACCGATCTACAACCGTGCGTTGCGTAAACGCAAGACGCTCGTTATTGCGCAAGCTCAGACTGCAGACGATGGATATATAACGATTCTTCTCACGCGAGCAAGTGGTATGCCTGATGCGGCCAATGCGCTCGGAATATTTAGAACAACAACACAAGCAAAACTAACACTCCGTGAACTTGCAAAAGAATATAGACTTTGCCCAAAACTCATGGGCCTCGAGGCGGGTGGCGGAGCGTGTTTTGCGTACCAACTAGGGCAGTGCAATGGTGCCTGCATTGGTAAAGAAGATTCGGCGACGTATAACGAACGATTACAAGAAGCATTCAGTAAACGTCGTTTTAAGACATGGCCGTATAAAGGAACGGTTATGATCGACGAAAAAGAAGATGCAGAAAGCGGCACTGTGTTCTTTATCGATAATTGGATTGTTCTCGGTGCCTTTCGGTATAGTGGAGATGAATACGAACCGCTGAGCGAGTCAGTGGGAGTAGACGCAAGCTTTGATTACGATACCTATAAGATTCTCGTACGATTCATGCTTAATCCCAAAAATCGTAGAGCAGTACGCGTACTTACTAAAAACGAATACACCGCGGCATATGCGCGGTGTACAGGTTCATATGAGACTGATGTCTCGTACGAAGAAACGTTCTAAGAGATATCTTCGGGTTTTGCTGGCGCGTGACTTGCATACTGCTTACGTATGCGGCTTCCTGGCCAACGATAGTACAGCATCGGGATAAGCACGAGGGTGAGCAAGAGTGACCATGCAAGACCGAACATGATTGCGAAGGCAAGTGGTCCCCAGAATGCGCTCGCAAGGGTGAGCGGAATCATACCGATCACGGTTACAACCGTCGTAAGAAGGATAGGGCGAAGACGAGTCGATGCCGCTTCTACCACCACTTCCTCGAGAGAGAAGTCGGTATGCTCACGATGGATGCGAGCAATCGAGTCCATCAGAATGATGGCGTGGTTAATAATCACACCGGCCAGGGCTATGACACCGAGCATAGACGGAAGCGAGAGTGGTTGGCCTGCGATGGTAAGTCCTGCAAACACACCGACGAGGGAGAGTGGAATGATTGAGAGCAAATAGAATGACTGGCGGAATGAGTTAAACTCAAGCACGAGAATCGAGAGCATAAGTGCCGCACCTGCAATAAGGGCGATGAAGAGTTGGGTGAAGGAATCCGAAACGTCTGCTGCTGCGCCCCCAACTTTCATCGTCACGCCTTTACCGAGCATGTCTGACGTGAACTTCTTTTGGAACGTGTTGCTAATGTCGATAGCGTTTGCATTTTTTGCAACGTCCGCCGTGACTGTGGTCATGCGATTGCCAGCTTCATGCGTGATGGATGTCTGCGCCGGAGCGTAGGTGATAGTAGCGATGCTCGAGAGGGGTACAGGCCCTTGCTTACCAGGCACCGTAAGCGCACGCACCGCATCAATTGAGACGGTTGTTGTTTGGCTTGGATCCTTATAGTTAGGATTGAGGTCAAGCTTTGTGCGTACTTCAATGTCGTCTTTGCCGGTACGAATAGAGGTAGCTTTCGTACTGAAGAGGGCCGTACGGAGGGTATCGGCTACGGTAAGGGGAGAAACGCCGAGCGCCGCTGCCTTTGCGCTATCAAGCGATACAACGAATTCAGCGCTTGAGTTCTTTGTATCAGTATTTACCGTCACGACTCCTGGAATGTCGCTAAGGAGATGTGCGGCATTGTCTGCTGAGGTAGCGAGCGCACCAAGATCTTCACCCGTGAAAGTGAGGGTGACCGGGGCCGCCGCAGGCGGCCCACCCGCAGGCTCGCCAACCGTAATAGTTGCCGAGGTAACTGATGCAAGCTGCTTACGAAGTTCAATGACAAAGTCTGCGCTTGATTGCTTGTGACCTTCTGGGAGATTCACCGTAATGTTTCCGACGTTGCCACCTCCACCAGGGCCACCACCAAATCCGCTTCCTGCGAATGATGAACCGGCACCCGTCTCACTTACGAAGGACGATACATGCGGATTCGCATACAATACCTCTTCTACTTCGCGCAAAGAAAGATCAGTGTTCCCAATCACGGTACCCTGTGGTTTTTCAATCTGCACATACACAAAGTCAGAATCTGCACCTGGGAAGAAGATTGATTTCAAGAGACCGGTTGCAGGAAGAGCAAGCGAAAGGATAAAGAGTCCAATCATTGCTGCCAGAAAGCGATTCTGATTCTTCTTATTGGCGAGGAAACGATGCAAGAAACTCTGATACCAGTCCTTTGCGGCGCGGTTGTAGCGCTCCTGACGAGAGTTATCAATTGCGTGCGTTGGATGCACGAAGTAAATAGCAAGCAACGGAACAATGCCGAGGGCTACGAAGATACTCGCAAGAAGCACGAATATAACCGTAAATGGAATACTTGCGAGGAATTTACCAACAATTCCTGAAAGGAAGAAGAGCGGTACGAATACGGCGATAGTGGTGAAGGTACCTGCAACGAGTGGCCATGCGTACTCTCGAATTGCTGCAACGGCAGCTTCGTCTTTATCACCATACTTAAGAAGGCGCGTATGGAATGCCTCAACCACCACAATGCCTGAGTCCACCAAGATACCTATGGCGAGGATGAGTGAGAAGAGGGAAACGTTGTTGAGGGAATTGCCGGTGGCAAGCATGCCAATGAAGGCAATGAGGAACGAGAGCGGAATACTTGCTGCAGCAACAAGTGACTCACGAAGGCCGAGCGTAAAGTAGAGCACAATCATAACAAGTATGACTGTTTCGATGCCCGCACGCGTAAGCTCAGTGAGACTTTTACCCACTTCCTTTCCTCCGTCGTATGACGTCACCGTATTGGTACCTGCGAGAATACCGGTTTGAAGCTCAGCAAGTTTTGCCTGTACCGCCTGACTGACCTGTGCGATGTTGCCACCACGACTCTTGAAAATAGTGAGAGTGAGTGACGGCTCAGCGGGAGAACCTTTTACCGAAACGCGAGAATACGTTGAAGGGTCTTGGAGTCCATCAACGACCTCGGCAACATCACCGACGCGTACTGATGCACCGGTGTTTGTTGGAATAACAACATTAGCAACTTCATCGGTTGTGGTAACGGCTGATTCAAAACGCACTGCGTACTGCACGCCATCGATGGTGATCGCTCCAGCAGGGGAGGCAACACCGGCATTGCGGATAGCCGTTGTAATATCTGAAAGCGAGAGACCGTATTGCTGAAGACTTGCTTGGTGTGCAATGACTTGCACCTGGCGAGCACGCACACCGGAGACAGAAACTTTCGATACGCCCGGTACGCGTTTCACTTCGTCACTCACTTCCTGACTGAGTGCGGTAAGCTCACCTGCGGCAAGATTTCCTGAAATAGAAACTTCAAGTATTGGTTGATCGGAGAAGTTAACGTCTGACACCGTTGGCGCAAGTGCTTCCGTTGGCAAATCAGGACGTACTTTATCTACAGCATCCTTAAGAAGCTGAATAGACTTATCAATGTTTGCACTTGAATCAAATTCAACAGAGACGCTTGAGATACCTGCGCCAGACGTGGATGTGACTTTCGACACGTGCTCAACACCCAGTACGCCGCTTTCAATCTTGTCTGTCACGAGGCGTTCAACGTCTGGCGCCGATGCACCAGGAAGAGCGGTGACTACGATACCCAGCGGAATAGTAATGTCCGGAGTTGATTCCTTTGGAATAGCAACGATTGCATACAAACCACTGATAGCAAGAACAACGACGATAAAGATCGTAAAGCTGCGCTTAGTGAGGAAGAAGCTCCAGAATTTTGTCATGGGTATAGGTTCTACTCAATTATATGGCTGGAGTACTCGTCGATACGAGCACTTTCTCTCCTTCGGAAAGTCCGCGCACGTCCGTCACGATCATAAGTGTTGGATCGAGTGGTGTGGTTACCTGAATGCGATCACCAACAACGTCTCCAATAGTTACGTTGTGTGCAACGAGGCGACCATCAGCATCGACCGTAAAGACAGCACGCGTAGTGGTCATGAGCTTAAGGGCAGTGAGTGGAAGAAGCTGCACGGTCGGTGTTGTCGCTGTGCTGGTAGCGGTAGTCGTTACCTTTGTTTGATTCTCAGGCTGGGGGAATGAGATACGAACTGATTGACCGTTCACAAGATCAGACGCATTTTGCACCGCAACATGTACTTCTATCTGCTTAGTTACAGGATCGAGGGCTGCATTTACTGACGTAACGGTTCCCGTGTGACCCCCTTCGATCGTTACCGTCATGCCTGGTGTGAGTTCATCACGATTCTGCTCAGGAATGTAGGCAACGATTTCGAGTGCTCCGTTTTGAGCAACGGTTGCTACGTGGGTGAAGGCACCAACGTAATCACCAACGTGTAGCGAAAGGAAGTTGAGCGTACCTCCGATAGTTGCGCGAATGCGGGTCTTTTCGAGATTTGCCTGAGCGCCACGAAGTGCACCAAGCGCTTGCTTAACAGAAGCATCAGAGACAGCGAGCTGTGTGCCCGTGTTACTTGAAGTTGCACCAACCTGCGCTGCAGTCTTCTTTGCATTGTATGCGTCGCGTGCTGCAGAGAGTGCAGAGAGCTGACCGTCCACAATGCCGCGTGCTCGAGCGAGTGCAGCGAGTTGAGCAGCTGTTGCGTCTGAACCTTGCTGATTTGCCGCTACCGAAAGTTGAGATAAGAACGCGGAGACTGCTTGAGTATCAGTTGTTGCCTGAGCAAGGAGGGTTGTAGGATCAGCCGAATCAGCTGTTGCTACTTTAGCGCCCCATGCATCCATACGATCCGTAAGCGCTGCGCGCTTACGCGAAATATCCTGACTTGTTCCTGCGCTTATCAAAAGCTGAGGACCAATTGGCGTAGCGTTTCCGAAGAAGGTACCGACATCATTGGTGAGAGTTGAATCAACTGCCGTGAATGCTGAACGATAGGTTGCACGTGCAGCAGTCTGCGCTTCTGCAAATGACGTCTGCGTGTTGCCGCTCTGAAGGCTGGTGATGTTGCGTGATGCTACCGCAGCATCATAGGCGCCTTGTGCCTGAAGTACGGTTGCTGCTTCGCTCGCATTATCAAGCTCTGCAATTATTGAACCTGCAGCCACCCTGGAACCTTCTTTTGCGTACACTCCTTTAACCGTTCCTCCTGCCTGTGCTGAAAGCTGTGCTTCACTAATAGACTGCACGGTACCAAGTATCGAGACACCATCGCCATTTCCTGAGAGCGACGAAACGCTTGAGAGGGTAACGGTGCGTTCTTGTGGTGACGCATCTGCTGCGCCTCCTGAGCTCGCAAGTGCAATACCTCCAATGATCACCGCGAGTATCGCAGCTACGATTAGTGCCTGTGCCCAAAGCTTGAGTCCACGGAATTGTTTCCATGTACGGATGGAGCGAGCTTTAAGGACTGAAGCGGCAGAACGGAGGCGGTTGAGGAGGGACTTCATATGAATTGGTTAAAAATAAAAATATGCTTTATGTAAAGCGTTTATGCGGTTTCGTCGTTCTTGAAGAACAATCCCATAAGGCCTTGGATCTTCTTTTCAAAGAGTTCAGTTGGCATAAGTATTACGACTTTGTGCTTGGTATGGCCCAGAACCATCATTTTCATATCTGGCTCAATACCGAGCGCTTTACGCGCGTCGGCTGGAATGACCACTTGGCCTTTATCATTAACGGTTGTGGTACCGAATACTTGTCTATCTGAGCATTTCATATTTTTACGACTTTTCGTAAAAATACCATATCAGGCTTTTGGGCGGATATCAAGGTTTTAAAGCAATCCTGCCACCAGGACTGAAATGAATTGGTTTCCTCTCCGTACTAAATATTGATTTTAGTGTTACCCACATTGATATATTGTAGTTCAAAGCCGCCATGTATACTTAAGTAGTATTCTTAATTTTATAGATATGGAAGCTCCTCGAATGAATTCTCGTAAAGAAATGCCGCCACGTACCGCTTATTTCCAAGAAAAAACTAGAGAGCTTGCTGCGGACCTTATACAAGAGTCTGAATCTGCAGACACGTTACCGTTGCGTAAGAGCTTGAACTTGTCTCTAGAAGATATACCTGAACTCTCTGAGAATGAATCTGAGACTCAAGTTCATAACAAAATTGGTGGAAGTTACGGAGAGTTAGGCGAAGATTGGCGACAACTTAGGGAAAGTGTTATGTCATCACCAAAATTTACCGCACTTGAGCAACATCTCCGGTCAACAGGAGCCCTCGGCGAAGGTCAATATTTAATAGTGGATATTGCTGCAATGACGAAAAGTCATCATCCTGACGGCCCACATGGTCCTCTTGAAAGCCCCTATCTAGAAGTAGTGCTTCGTGCTGCCAGCTCAGATTCTTAAAGCTTAAATATAATTAGTCTTTGAGGCAAAATAATAACTTCTTAGAAGCTAGATATGATGAGTTGCAGCATCGTCAATTACTGGCATAGAGCAGTCTGGCATCACTATCTAATACATTTACGGCATGGCAACAATCGATGATTTCTTAAAACTTGATATTCGAGTGGGTGTGATAGTAGATGTCGCTGACTTTCCCGAGGCAAAGAAGCCAGCCTATAAACTCAAGATCGATTTTGGGTCAGAGATCGGTATAAAGAATTCCTCAGTTCAAATTGTAGATTTGTATACAAAAGAAGTATTGCTCGGCAGACAAGTATTAGGTGTGGTGAATTTCCCACCGAGAAAGATTGGTTCCTTTGAATCGGAAGTTCTTACGCTCGGAGTGCCGGATGAAAATGGAAAGGTTATTTTGATACGTCCTGATACCGATGCGGCTGTGGTAGGCGGCAAGCTATTTTAGAAATGAAAAAGTTCCGTAGAAGCACAGAGCTTCCCGGAACCTTTGGCCCGTCAAATGACGTCGGTCACTTTTGGGCAATGAACACGGCATAGACGAGGCCAACCTCGACCGTCACCTCGAGCTCGTCGTTAAGCGTTTGGGCAATGATCTTGCCGTGCTCGAGGTCGTCAGGACTGACATTGACGCGCAGGTAGGGATCGAGTTCGCCCGTCGCGACGCACCGTACCTCCGCTGGAATAATGTTCGTGATCGAATCGTCGAGGTGACCATCACGCCGAAGAATATTCCTGACCTTCTCCTCCATGTCATGTGCGTTCGAATTTTCTGAGCTGTCGATACCGTCGAAACCGACGATGAGAACACTAGTGGCGGTCATCAGACCATCTCCTCTTATAGCTAACCGCTTGAAGCGGACTCGAGTATAATATAACAGAATATTTATATGTAAAGAGGTTCGATTATCAACCCTCCCGAGGCGTTATAGTAGAAACATGCGTATAGATATCGTTGGATTACCTGCAAGTGGAAAATCAACACTGGCAGTAAGTATTTCAAATAAATTTTCAATAAAACATATACATCTGGATGAATTTTGGTTTGAAGCTGGAGGTATGCAAGGAAGGAGAGTCACTCCAAACATTGAAGAGGTGCATATAAAAGTGCGTGAGAAAGTGGAGGAAGCATTGGCTGCTGATTCTTGGGTCTCGGACGGAACGTACCTGCATGTGCAAGATCTACTCGCAAAACGTGCAGATCAGATAGTATTTTTAGATATACCCCTTTGGATTCGATTAGCACGTCACGCAAAGCGAATATTTTTTGAACCAAAGAGGCATGCTCACCTCACGCTTTGGGACGATCTCACATTTTTCCGTGAATTAATTAGGCGCAATTTTTCAAGTGGACCAAAACTTCGAAATTTTATCACTGAACATCAAGACAAGGTGATCATATTGCGATCGAACACTGACGTTCTGAAATATCAGAAAAGTTTGGGATTGTAGGAATTGCGCCCGACGGAGTCGGGCGCTTTTTGGTGCAATGCAGTTATCGCCGTTTATTCCTGCGGAAGGTTGATGTTGCGAGTCCGATGAAGACAAGTGCAACGATCAGCGCAAGACAAATGTCTGCAAAATGCTCGTCGCTTAGTGGCATCGAATCTCTCCCAAAGATCTTGAATAGCGTCACAATCATAATCGCATGAAGATTTGTTCATACTTCATGATGTGCACAGGAATATCGCTCACCAAGTTTTCATTACCTATTAGGTATACTGCAGGCTCATCCTGAGATACTTCGTCTCGGGATTTCCGCGTTCTTTATATATACCTATATAGGTACGTGGCACTAACTTACAAAATCTAACCACACACGAAGAAAATAGAATTAGCAATAACACACATTGACTTATGCACGCATTCTTTACAAAACTCGGGGCGCTAGCAATGGCCCCACTATTCTTCGCCGGTGGATTCGGTCACTGGGGTGCTGTCGCAAGCACCACACCATCTACAGGCGACACGAGCACAAGCACTGCGCTCAGTATTAGCAGTGTAAGCGGACCATCAACTCTTGCGGTAGACGCACAGGGAACATGGACCGTGAACGTCTCAACAAACGCGACTTCATCGCTTCACTACTCCGTAGTATGGGGTGATGAAGGTACGGCAACCTCCTTGCGCTCGATGGCAGCTCTCGTAGACACATCGGGCACCTTTACTCATTCGTACGCATCTAAGGGAACGTACAAACCAACGTTCACCGTTACCGATGACAATGGTCACACGGCCACGAAGTCTGCGACGGTGACGGTGGGTACTGAGGCAAAGCTTCACCTCACCTCAGTAGCACCAACGTCTGGTGCCGTTGGTAGCACCATCGCACTTACTGGAACAGGCTTCACGGCTAGTAGTACGGTAACGATTGGTGGGGTAGCAGCTACAACAACGCTCCAGAACAATGGAACGCTCTCGATTACGGTCCCTTCGCTTAAGACTGGTACGTATAACGTGCGAGTGTTGAACGGAGACAAGAAGAGTAACGTTGTTAGCTTCAAAGTAACCGCAAAGGCATCAGTGCTTTCAATCTCGGGTATTGATGCACCTGTGTCACTCGTCGTTGGTGCAACAGGTACCTGGACGGTACGCGGCGCAACGACCGCAGACAATCTTCACTACTCCGTAGTATGGGGTGATGAAGGAAATACCTCTGCACGTATGATGGCTTCAAGCGTATCGACGCAGACATCATCTACCTTTACCCACGCATATCAGACTGCAGGAAAGTATCAGCCGAAGTTTACAATCTCGGATGATGCGGGCCACTCGCAGTCAGTAAGCGCATCGGTAGTTGTTCGCGCTGATACATCAGGCGATACCAACGACAATGATGATGACTCTTAAGATTCGCTGATACGAGATTCGTATAGGGGATCTAAATAAAGGAACGGGCGCCGCTATGCGGCGCCCGTTCCTTCTGTACACCCCACACACACCCTTCATGAAGAATTTGCTACTATATAAAGGAATACAGGCTACTACTCTAATCCCTCTTCTCTATGAACGAACTCTCAGCATTTAGTGGATACTCGGTAAATGACACGGATTCTGCAAAGACATTCTATGCAGATACACTTGGTCAGAACGTAACAGAACAAAAGGAGGGACTAAAAATAACGCTTAAGGGTGGTGGGGAAGTCTTTCTCTATGAAAAATCAGACCATGCTCCCGCGACTTTCACGGTGCTCAATTTCGTGGTGAGTAATATTGATGAGGCTGTTGCGTCATTACAGGAGAAAGGCGTAGCGCTTGAGAATTACGATATGGGTCCCATGAAAGCCGACGATAAGGGCATCTATCGCGGTATCGCGTCTGGCCATGGCCCCGACATCGCATGGTTCAAAGATTCGGCGGGCAACATACTCTCAGTGCTTCAATCTGCATAACCCACACTTATTTATGAAACGAACATATACCTCTCTCGCCATCATCCTACTTGTGCTCATTGTCGCCGTCGTCGCGTACATGCTCTACCCGGTAAAGCAGAATGAGCCTGCGGTAATTACGCCAAGCGGCGCCGTTGCCTATACCTGTGACAGTGGAAAGACATTCACGGCAACATTCAGCGATACTGATGTCGCTCTAACGCTTTCTGATGGTCGCTCTCTCACACTTCCGCACGTTATGTCAGGTTCAGGCATTCGCTACGAACAAGGCAACGTAGTGCTGGTAGGAAAGGGCAGCGATGCATTTATCGAAGAGAATGGTGCACAGACGTATGTGAACTGTGTGGTAAATGCAGCTGCACCAGTAACAACGACCACGACAACCAACACAACCTTTACTGACCAAGGCCATACCTTTTCGTTCTCCTACCCATCTGACTTCACCGCTTCCGGTGCCGGTATCGGTTACACCCAGGAGTGGATGAGCAATGCGACAACGACAGGGCTTGTGCTCGCAAAGCTCACACTTCCAAGATCGTTCCAGTCAAGCACTAACTTTAGCGAAGCGAAGCTTACCGTTGGCACGAGTGCAGACGCTGCTGCAGTAGCGTCATGTCTTACTGATACGACGGGCACGAGTGTAAGCAAGTCGACCGTTACCATTAATGGCACGACGTATACGAAGTTTGTTGGAAGTGATGCAGGTGCAGGAAACCTCTACCAAACAACCAGTTATCACACGAAGCGTAATAGCCAGTGCTACGTCGTTGAATACACCATTCACTCAACAAACATTGGAAACTATTCTCCTGATCAAGGCATCAAAGAATACGACAGTGTGAAGGTGAATGCGTTACTCGATAGCGTGGTTCAGAGTTTCAAATTCCTCTAACAATTGTTCACAAAGTATTCACATACTCTCTCGTATAATGCGAGAGTTATGACTACTTCATATCGAACAAGTAATCGCCAAAGCATGCAGTTCAGGATGCGTATGTTTATGCGCAAGGCACGTACGCGTGTTTTTGCTGCATTTATTGAGCTTCTTGAAAGCGACACACGTCTTGCGGCGTAAGTAAGACGTGTAGCAGCGTAGGCAATACCCATTCTTCATCTTGGTGCGGATGCTAGGATAGAGAGAATGATTCGTGCCTTTGTACGTACCGCTCATCGCTCCTGGAAGCGTACGCTTCGCTATCTCATTATAGGAACGGTTATATTCCTTATATTATTCGTACTCGCCTATGCGCACTTCTTTGGTCCTGTTCAGAAGCAGGCACTCGCCGAGCAATTTATCGTTACTCCTGGCAGCACGACTGAACAGGTAATTAGTCAGCTCAAAACAGAGGGATATGTGCGCAGCTCGTGGGCGCTCAGAATCGCCCTCCTTGAAAAGGCACAAGGGAAGTCAGTGCGTGCCGGAGGATACTCTATTTCAAAAAGCATGGACACCTGGACGGTGGCAAAAACACTCGTCGGCCCTCCACAGTTAGTCTTCGTGACATTCCCACCCGCAATACGAAAAGAACAGATGGGAGAGATTCTTGCAGGCGCGCTCAACTGGAGTCCTGGAGAGAAAGAGCAGTGGAATACCACCGCGACCGAACCCGACCCTAATTTTATCGAAGGCGTTTACTATCCCGACACCTATCTAATACCAAGCGATCAAACACCCGCACAGGTTGCTGCCCGCATGCGTGGTCGCTTCACCGACGTTTTTGCACCGTACGCAAAAGAAGCACAACAAAAAGGCGTGAAGTGGACGGACGTGCTCACGCTCGCCTCCATTGTTGATCGTGAAGCAGGAAAGAATGATAAGGCGCTGGTGGCCGGTATTCTTTTGAATAGGCTGGATACCGGTATGAGACTCCAGGCGGACGCGACGCTGCAATATATAAAAGGTGCGCAAGGGAATTGGTGGCCGCAGCCGACGAGCGCTGATAAATACTTAGAATCAGCATTTAATACGTACCAACACTCCGGCTTGCCGCCGCACCCTATTGATAATCCGAGCCTGGAGTCTATTGCTGCCGTACTCAATCCAGACGATACGAACTGCCTCTTCTATCTCCACGACGACAGTCACGATATTCATTGCTCACTTACCTATGCAGGGCAGAAGAGTAATGTGAATAAGTATTTAAAGTAGGTTTGCTCGTACCAAATAAAAAGCCGCGTGAACGAAATTCGTTACGCGGTCACTCAGCTGAAGCTGAGCTTATTATTTCTTGCTTTCGTGCTTCCACCCATTCGGCGGTAACTCGCTTCTCAGCCTCTGCCCTAAGTCTGGTCAGATGATCTTTTGGAATCACGGAGGTAACCCCGCATTTATCGCAGTCGCGTCGACTGGCCAAATTATTGATCGCTGAATCGAGAGCACTGGGAAGCTCAACCTGGCTTGAAGGCACAAGGGGATTTACCAGTATCCACTCTTTGGTCTCGACCAGATGTCCCAGGCCGCAACAGGGGCACGCAAGGCTGGCCCTCATGAAAAATCGCAGCATCGCTATGCGATTGTCTTTTGCCCTGCCTGTAATTTTTGGGTCCCACGTATTAACGTACATTACTATTCTCCCTTCCAGGCAAACCTACCATAGGTTTGAGAAAGGTTCTACAACTGTTCTCGTAGGCTGTTGACCTTCACCCGGACTTCATATATACTTAGCTATGCTAACTATTAGCCTATGACTAAAAAACCACCTTCAGACATGGGAGAGCTATCTTCACTGATGTTCGAAATGGGCCGCAAGCTTAAGCATCAGATAAGTGTTGATGGCATGGGTCCTTCTACGTACCTGCACCTTGAGACCCTTCGTCACATACAGGAAGTAGGACAGCCCGATATGCAGGCCGTCGCTGACTATTTGCGTATCAAGTCGCCCTCAGCAACGCGCCTTATACATGCGCTCGTATCTGATGGTTTGCTTAAGCGCATCCCTGACGCTAACGATCGTCGTCGTATTGAGCTCGCGCTTACTCCTGCGGGAGTGCGCATGCTTGAAAAGGCAACGCGTAAGCGCGCTGAAGCGTTTGCGCGCGTGATCGAACCATTGTCATCTGCTGATCGTAAAGAGTTTGCTCGATTGCTCACTATTATTACTCGTCGTTCGTAAGTGCTCGTACTTCGTTATCTTTTAAATATTCATTCATGTCTACAACTCTCAAAGAATTGCTTGCCCATAAGGCTGTTGTTATCGCACTCGGCTTGGTCGGTGTTATTGCTGTTGCAAGCGCCGCGTACTTCGTCATTGCAACCCACGTGCCGGGCTTTTCATATGTATCGGTCACAACGGCTCCAATACATCAGGACATTGTTGCGACGGGTAGCGTAGAGCCTGTGCAGAATCCTGACCTCTCGTTTACTTCAGGAGGTCGCGTAACGTACGTGAATGCAAAAGTGGGGCAGCAGGTAGCTGCAGGCACCGTACTCGCAAGCCTTGATACCGGCGTACTTGGCGCGCAGCTCCAGGCTGCTCAAGCAGCACTCAATGCTGTTGCTGCGCCAACACGTGCTGTCGACCTTGCTGGCTCAGAAAATGCTGTAGCAATTGCGCAGCAGAATCTTACGAACAGCTTCACTATGTTCCCAACAACGCTTCTTTCAACGGTAACGAAGGCTACGGCTGCTGTGAGTCAGACCGACCTTATCTTCATGTATCCGTCGCTCTCGTCACCACAGGTGAGCTCGTCATATGTAAGCGACTATTCAGCGCGCACCTCTATCGATGCCGAGCGTGGCGCCCTCAACAGTGAACTTGCTGCGTGGGAAAATGAGACAGCGTCTATAAACGGAAGCTCACTTACGCCAGCGCAGGTAACAACGTACACGCAAGAAGCCGTTACACACCTTTCACATGTACGCGCCTACCTGAACGATCTTGCTGCCGCTCTTCGCGCTACGCCGGCAACACAAGCAACAACGCAGACTCAGATAAACGCAGCCTTGAGTTCTGCAACAAACGCACGCGATACTGTCGATAGCCTTACGCTGGCAATCCAAACAACACAGCAGTCATTTGCGACAAATCAGCTTGCTATCACGTCTGCACAGGATGCGCTCAATCAAAAGCAGGCTGGTGCCACCCCGCAGGCAATTGCGGTGCAGCAGGCACAGGTATCCGCGGTGGCAGCACAGATTCGTCAGTCACAAGTAATCGCACCGTTCTCTGGTGTTGTTGGTGCAGTAGCAGTGAAGTCAGGCGATGTCGTTGAATCAAACACTGTTGCTGTTTCACTCATTCCGCAGGGAAGCTATCAGGTCGAAGCACAGCTTTCAGAACTGGAGATGTCTAAGCTCGCGACAGGTGATGCTGTTGATGTAACGCTCGATGCATACGGAGCTTCACGTCCATTCACCGGTACCGTTGCTTCAATTGCAACTGCACCCGTAGACGTAAACGGTACTCCTTCGTACAAGGTTGTGGTGGTGCTCGATACCAAAGACCCATCAGTGGCTGTTGGTATGCACGCAAACCTCACCATTCACGCAGGCAGCAAGGACGCAGCACTCGTGATTCCTCGCAGCGCAGTCATCATGAATGGCAACCAAGCATTCGTTATTAAAAAGGAAGGTAAAGGTTCAACTCGTGTGCCCGTTACGCTCGGTCTTGAAAGTACCGCCATGGTAGAAGTTGTCTCAGGACTTTCTGCAGGCGACAGCGTTGCACGCATTGGCGGTTAAACCTTACTTACTCAATTACTTACATATGGACGAAGAAATTCAGAACTCAGAATCAGACGTAGCGGTCGAAGCAGAAAAGGAATCGCCTAAGTCGCGCTTGCCGCTCATGGTTGCTGCGGGTCTCGTGCTCATCGTTGGCGGTGCCTTTGGCACTATCGCGTACCTCGGCGTCGCAAGTGCTCGCGTAAGCATTGATACCGCACAAATTCAGGCGCCAGAAATTGCACTCGCACCGACAACACCCGGTGTATTGAAGCAGATGTATGTTCAAGCAGGGGACGTGATTCCTGCGAACACCGTTGTTGCACAAGTTGGTACCGAACTCATTAAGTCCACTTCGGCTGGTCTCGTCATCAGCACGAGTGACCAAGTGGGAGCTATTGTATCGGCAGCATCACCGGTAGCGACGATGATTGATCCTTCTGCGCTACGCGTTGTGGGAAAGATTGAAGAAGATAAGGGACTGTCGCGCATTGCGGTTGGCGATCGTGTGGTCTTCACTGTAGATGCGTTTGGCAGTCAGAAGTTCAATGGCGTTGTCGACGAAGTGAGTCCTACATCGCATGCTTCAGACGTTGTGTTCTCCATCTCAGACAAGCGCGAAGTGCAGAAGTTCGATGTGAAGGTTGCATACGACCAGACACAGTATCCGCAGCTCAAGAACGGCATGAGCGCACGCATCAACGTTTATACGAAGTAAGCCTATGGCGACTGCCGCGGTACAAAACACAATCAAACCAAGGCCAGCTAAAAAAGAGCGGTCAGAGAGTTCACTTAAGTGGTGGATTCTCGTTACCGTTATTATTGGCACCTTTCTCGGCAGACTCGATCAAACGATCGTTAACCTCGCACTCCCAAAGATCATCGATAGCTTTAGCATCAGTGTCTCTGCCGCGGGCTGGGTTGGTACGGCATACATTCTAGCCAATGCTATATTCGTGCCTATTTGGGGCAAGCTTGGTGACACCATTGGACGCAAGAAGGTCTACGTCACGGGCTTTGTAATTTTCATCATTGGTTCGATACTTGCTGGTCTCGCGTGGAATCTTCCATCACTCATCGTCTTCCGTATTATCCAGGCAATCGCTGGTTCCGCAGACTACCCAACTGCCATGGCAATCCTCGCGGTGACATTCCCAGACCCGAAAGAGCGCGGACAAGCACTCGGTATATGGTCGAGTGTGTTCGGCGCGAGTGCCGTGCTTGGCCCGCTCATTGGCGGTCCGCTTATTGATAACTTCGGATGGCGCTCTGTTTTCTTAATCAACTTGCCGGTCGGTATCATCGGCCTCTTCATGGCGCTTACCTTTATTACTGAATCGAAGCTACCTGAAAGAGTTCGCAAGTTCGACTGGTGGGGCGCTACCACACTTGGTATTACGCTTGGTGCACTGGTGCTCGTACTCGACAAGGGCGCTGACTGGGGATGGTTCTCGGTTTACTCACTTATTTCATATTTGATAGTCGTGGTGATGGGAATCCTGTTCTACTTCATCGAGAAGTATCACTCAGAACCAATCGTCGACTTGAAGTTCTTTAGCAATCCAGTGTTTATGAATACGCTCGGTAATAACTTCGTGGTGTTCATGGCCATGATGGGTTCAATCTTCCTCGTACCGATCTTTGCGCAAACATTCCTTGGCTACACAGCAACTCAGTCGGGATACTTATTCATACCGATGGCACTCGGTCTTATGATTGCGGCACCATTCGGCGCATCACTCGTCGGGAAGGTAAGTGCCGGTACCGTGATTGGTTCTTCTACGCTCGTTGCCGCTATTGGTATCGGCTTATTTTCATTCATTGATGCGCGCTCGAGTGCTATCGACCTCATGCTCCCGCTCTTTATCATGGCGGCTGGTATGGGCTTTGGTATGGCGCAGCGTACGAGTGCGATCGCCGGTGCGGTGCCTGCCTCTGAAATCGGCGTAGCGTCCTCCGTGCTTGCGCTTGCCCGCAACATCGCCGGCGCCTTTGGTATCGCGCTCTTTGGTACGCTTCTTAATTGGGCAATCCAGCGTAACGTGCTCCACATAAATTCCATGAGCGAAGTGTACGTAAAGACACCACAGATCATGGCAGAGTACACCGGCCTGATTATCCTCAAGGCCCAGATCGATGCCTACGCGCTTATCTACGAACTTGCTGCAGGTCTTCTCCTCATCGGCGCACTCCTCGCGTTCTTTATACGTGTGCCTGACGTGCAGATGTCGGAAGAGGATCGCGCGATGGCGGAGGTGTAAGTCTTGAATAACGAAATCCTTTGGGAGTCATACTTTGGTATACTCTACCCATGGGAAACGAATCTCCATTTATTATCGAAGATTTTCAAGGCTTCAAAGTTGTTCGAGATGATCTATACGAAGGCGGTACAAAACGACGTGCTTTTAGCCGTTTGATCGATTCAATTACGGAAGATGAATTGGTGTATGCCTGCGACTACTATGGCGCAGCCGCCTATGCTATTGCTCTTACCGCTCAAGAGGCAGGGAAGAAAGTCATGCTCTTTTATTTATCTCCGAAGCAAGAAACTGCTCTATTTAATAAAGCGGTAAGTCTTCCAAACGTTACGTATGAAATCGTGGAAGAAGCAAAGACTCAAATAGAAGCGAGTATACGTGCAAAGGAATATGCAAAAGAACATAACGCAAATTCCTACCCATAGGATTAGACTTCCCAGAGTTTGGAGAAGAGCTAGAGAAGGTAGTTAAGTCTGCAAGTATAAAAGCTCCAGAGATATGGGTTATGGGCGGATCTGGGACTCTAGGTAGAGCGTTACAAAGAGCGTATCCAAATATCCCCGTAAATATTGTGAGCGTTGGAACGGCAAACTTTAACGGTGGAGATAATAAAGTGTACGAAGCTCCAGAAGCATTGGATGAGGAGGCAGAGATCAAGCCGCCCTACAATTCTTCTTCTCACTACGACGCAAAGACCTGGAGGTTTGTCCTAGAGCACGCCAAGCCTGGCTCTTATATTTGGAACGTAGCCTAGACCTCTTAAAAAATATGAACACTTCTGAATTCACATCACCAGTACTAAAAGACTTTGACCCAGAAGGGTATCACTTCTTCGGTCTGTGGAAGCAGAATCTATTTTCAGCATGTTTTTGGGCAGGCTGTTATAGCAAAGAGGTTGCGGATAGGCTGGGAATTGAGACAGAAGAATCTGGAGTTGCGGTACTTACAGAAGGTAATTTCTTTATCAAGGATTCAGAACTCGCAAACATAAGGAAGCAAATTAGAGAGAAGATTGAAACCAAAGATGAGGCTTTCTTCAAAAATATGGTTAAGGTCTCCGATGATCATTTTAAAGAAGCTGTTGCGTTTACTGAAATATTCAAAAATAAAGAGCTAACACCAGAAACTTTTGAAGAGTATCTTGTTCTGGGAAAGAAAATTACTTTTCTTTGGATGCTGGGAGCAGAGCAGTTTTCTGAACATGCTCAAGAAAAATTAACTGAAGTTGCTCTAGCTGAGTCATTTCCCGTAGAACGTATACCTGAGATCATTCCAAAATTTGATACTCCACTCAATCAGCAGCATAGAGAAATGATTGAGCTCAAAAAAGAGGTCGGCAGTCTTTCACTCGAAGAAATAAAAAAGAATAAAGAACTCTACTCAAAAATCGAAGATCATACCAAACGTTTTGGATGGATTGAGATCGCAAACCTCGTAGGTGATCCTCTTACGGTTGAAAGATTGTACGAGCAAATTATTCATGCAAAAGATGAACATGCTCAAGAAGCCAAGAACCTGCCTACGATTTCAGAGAACCTCGCATTTCATGCAAGATGTGTGAGTTATTGTGGCTACCTGCGACAAGCAGGAGCTGAATATTTCTTTATGATGTCAGAAAAGGCCCAACCCTATTTAATGGCTCTTGGAGAAAAATTTGGACTTTCATATCCTGAATTTTTACTACAAATTGATGTTGAGATAATCGAAACGTTGAAAGGAAATATCAGTGCAGATATTTTGAAAGCTAATGTTAAACGCAGAGAAGCAATGGACATAATCCTGTTTGCCGGGAAAGGAGAGGAGGTTTTCTTTACCGAGGAACCTGAAGATATTGAGAAGCTGAAAAAGCTAATGCTTCCTCAAGCTGATCTCACGAGTAAGGAAATAAAAGGTCAGATTGGTAACAAGGGAACATATACTGGTCCAGCAAAGATAATCATGAACACTCATGACTTTGCCAAAATGCAGACTGGCGATGTGCTTGTCTCAACCATGACAACACCGGATTTTGTGGTGCTTATGCATAAGGCAGGAGCCATCGTAACTGACATCGGAGGCATGCTCTGCCACGCCGCGATTGTCTCAAGAGAAATAAATAAGCCTTGTGTCATAGGTACGAAATTTGCCACACAGATTCTTAAGGACGGTGATCTCATAGAGGTAGATGCAGATAAGGGAGTAGTCACTATTCTCGAAAGACCATAAAACAATAACTGAGGTGTAAAACTCTCCCGCAATGGTTCTTGCCAGCGGCATGATCCTAGACCATTATTAGGAATATGGGAATGGAAGGAAATCCAAATGAAAGGTCTAGCTCTAAGATAAGCAGAAGAGCTTTTTTAGGTGGAGCGGTCGCAATCGGAGCACTAGCCGCATTGGGTTCTAAAGTTCGTGTTGAGAAAGAACCGATTGACCACACACAAGATCACGATCTTGATTTGTTCAATAAAGCGTACGATTTACCACCAGAATATAAAAAGAACATTACGGATTGGATGCACGATGATCTCTTTAAAGATCCTCGAGTAATCACACAGCTGAATGACTTTATTGATTCGATAGAAAAAGGAAAGGAGCCTGTGTACCAAGGGTCTGTTAGATTTACGCGCAACGATTCCTTGCCACAGATTTTCAAGGAAGGTAATGACGAGTTTCGATTCTCAATCAATACTAATTTCAAATTTACTGATGGCGTAAGTAATGGCGAGAAACTAAATGAAGGAGAAGTCGTGATTGATTGTGGAGTATCAATGAACGGTTCTGATTCAGAAGAGCTTGGCTCTTACAGAGATCACGGCGTTATCATAGGCAGAAGTGGTGGAATTTTTGGAATGTCCTTCATCTATAACGTACATACTGGCTTAATGAGAAAGTTTCCATCAGAGGGCTTCGCTGAGGGTTTGTCCAGAATATTCACGCCATAGACTAACCTGCGTTTATTTCAGATTGACCGAAAGGGGAGCAAATAGTACAATATGACCAATGCCTTTCGAGGCTCCGCCTGCGGGCGGCTTTGCTTTTTGCATAGCAGTTTGGCCTCATTTCAGCGTTATTTAACCTTATTATCTCGCCTTTTAATTAATCTTTAGTCATGGAAATTCGTAACATCGCCATCATCGCCCACGTGGACCACGGCAAGACCACGCTCACCGATGCCATCATGAAGCAGACCGGCGCTGCTGCTGAAGGCGCGTCCATGGACAGCAACGCTCTCGAACACGAGCGCGGTATCACCATTTACTCAAAGAACACCTCTATCGAGTACAAGGGAACAAAGATCAACATCGTCGACACCCCAGGCCACTCCGACTTCGGTTCAGAAGTTGAACGCGTGCTTCGTTCTATCGACTCAGTGCTTTTGATCGTCGACGCACAGGAAGGTCCGATGCCACAGACTCGCTTCGTGCTTAAGAAGTCACTTGAGCTCGGCCTCAAGCCTATCGTTGTTTTGAACAAGATCGATAAGCCCGCTGCAGATCCAGACCGCGCTGAAGAGCAAGTTCTCGAACTCTTCCTCGAACTCGGTGCGTCTGACGAACAGTCTGATTTCACAACGGTGTACGCAATCGGCCGTGAAGGCGTTGCAATGCGTAAGCTAGGTGACGAGCGCAAAGACCTCACACCACTTCTCGATGTTATTCTCGAGCAGGTTCAGCCAACCTCAAGCGACGAGAGCTCAGCGATGCCACTCAAGCTCCAGACCTTCAACCTTGCCTACGATAACTTCCTCGGACGCCTCGCTATTGGCCGCGTATACGAAGGTGTCGTAAAGGCAGGTCAGGCAGTGATCGTGAAGAAGCCTAACGGCGAAGCGCGTAATGCAAAGATCACTAAAGTCTTTACCTTCAAGGGTATCGAGCGCACCGAAGTTCCTGAGGCAGTAGCAGGTGACATCGTTATCATCGCAGGAATCAGTGATGCATACATTGGTGAGACAGTAACGACTGATGCATCAGTTGAGCCAATGACCGCTATCGCTATCGATGAGCCGACAATCACCGTGAACTTCCTCGTGAACAACTCACCATTCGCAGGTCGCGAAGGTAAGTACGTGACGAGCCGTCAGCTCCGCGAATACCTCGAGAAGGAACTCGAAGTGAACGTCGGACTCAAAGTGGACTTCGTTTCACCTGACGCCTTTAAGGTTTCAGGACGCGGCGAGCTCCACATCGCTATTCTCCTTGAGAACATGCGTCGTGAAGGATACGAAATGCAGGTGAGTCAGCCTCAGGTAATTATTCGCGAGGAAGAAGGCCAGAAGCTCGAACCATACGAGGAAGTTACTATCGATACTCCTTCGGAATACCAGGGTTCAATTATTGAGCGCCTCGGCACTCGCGCATTCGTTCTTCAGAACCTTGTGCAGCACGACAACTCAGTACGCCTTACGCTCGAAGGTCCTACCCGCGGACTCCTCGGCTACCGCAACCAGTTTGTGGTGGACACCAAGGGTGAGGGAATCCTCTCGTCACGCGTTATCGGCTTCAAGCCATACGCTGGAGAAATCAAGAAGCGTCAGGTTGGTTCAATGATCTCAATGGCAACCGGAAAGGCACTCGGTTACGCTCTTTGGAGCATGCAGGAGCGAGGTGTGCTCTACATCACTCCGGCTACGGAAGTGTATGAGGGTATGGTTGTGGGTAACACGAGCAAGGGCGAAGAAATGGTTGTGAACCCTACGAAGGGTAAGAACCAGAGTAACGTCCGCTCTTCGGGTATGGATGAGGCTATCAACCTCGTGCCGGCCTTCACACTCACTATCGAGCGTGGTCTTGAAGTCATGACTGACGATGAGTATCTCGAGATCACACCGTCGAGCGTTCGTTTGCGCAAGCAGGGACTTACAGAAAGCGATCGTTCTCGCGGGAAGCGCAGCAACTAGGTATTTTTGCCTGCGGGCGCATTGTGTGGTTTTATATGAATGCAAAGACCCATCCGGGTCTTTTGTTCATTTCAACCACCCTTGAAAGGGGAAATAGCATGACTAATAATGGCACCCGCGCTTATTTCGATGCGCTCGTCGCGAAAGTCCATTCCTATGATGGATACCGCGACCCATACGGGTTCGGTATTGGCATATGCCATGTCGACGAGGGAGAGAACTTCCTCGACGGATACTTTGCGCTGCCAAACTACATGGAGAATCTCGCAACCGCCGCGGTAATCGCCGAACACACGGGCTATCGTCGTGGCAATGCGACGTATGTCTTGACCCTGCAACAAATGTTTATGATTCGCGAGGAATTCCGTTGCTTCGACGGTGACGGTAAACCGCATCCGAATATTGACGTGATGGATAGTATCAAACGCGTTCCCAAGGATTCACACGATCGTCGGAAGCTGGTCGCGACGTTCATCGGCCATCCCGAAGACGACGACGAAACGCCGTGGAGCGTGCCGGAGATTTATCTCCGGCTTCATTTGCTGAGTCACCGGAAGGTTTTGCCGAACGAAATCGGCGTGACTCCCGGGAAGATCATGGGGCAACTTCCGAATGTGGCGTGGACCAGTGAAGGGCCAATCGCAACCAACGAAGTGAACGGCCGCATCCTTGCTGCTCGAGTAGCAGGTAATGCGCTTCGGGTGTATGGCGTCGATAGGCTGCCGCACATGTGCGACTATGTCGTGCCTGAAGGCGTGCGTATCGCCGACTCGGCCCGGGTTCGTCTCGGTGCCTATGTCGGCGTCGGCACGACGATGATGCCTTCGGGCTTCATCAACTTCAACGCGGGAACGCGTGGGAGGGCGATGATCGAAGGGCGTGTGAGCCAGGGCGTGATCGTCGGTGACGGTTCTGACCTGGGCGGTGGCGCATCGACACAGGGTACGATGTCCGGCGGAAGTAACGTGCAAGTCTCGATCGGCGAACGCACACTCATCGGCGCTCTTGCCGGTACGGGTATCTCACTCGGCGACGACTGTATCGTTGCCGCTGGCGTATATATCATGCCGAGCAATGAAATCACCGTCCGTGATCAGAACGGGGCGGTGATTCGCCAAGCAAAGGTGTATGAATTCTCCGGGCAGAGCGGCTTGAAGTTTAACCGCGGCGAGCACGGCGAACTACAAGTATGCCCGAACGATAAGGCGGTCGTGCTTAACCCGCTCCTTCATTCGAACTAGGTTCCTCCATACAGGAACACTCAGGGCGGCATCGTTAGATGCCGCCTATTTTTATACTCCTTCATGAATACTTCAGGCCCTACTCAGTATCGTAAATAAACCTTAAGACTCGTGTATGTCTTAAGCATTCTTGATTATTTTAATTCGTTACCTATGCTTACGACTATTGCTGTCATCTTACTCGTGCTCTGGGCTATCGGTCTCGTTAGCTCCTATACCCTCGGTGGTCTCATCCATGTCTTATTGGTAATCGCCATCATTCTTATCATCGTTCGCTTGGTTCAAGGAAAGAAAGTCGTCTAACCTACTACGGGTATGCCTCGCGGAGACAAATCAAGTTATACGGATAAGCAGAAGCGACAGGCTGAACATATCGAAGAAGGATATGAGAAGCGTGGGGTTACAAAGAAAACTGCTGAAGCGCGTGCGTGGGCCACGGTGAATAAGGAAGATCATGGCGGAAAGAAGTCCGGTAGTGGACGTGGTACAAAGAAAGCTGCAGCGACCAGAAAGCGGAAGGCTTCATAACATACTAGTGACACCATAGGCTTGATATACTAGCACTATGAAATATTGGATCACTCGATTCTCACATCCGCTTCGCGGTCTATTGTTCGCCGTAAAGAATGATTTAGCGATACAGATAGATTTGGGTCTTGGAATCATAGGGATTCCGGCTGTATCCCTTTTGGTCGGAGGACTTTCTACTAACGAGCTACTCCTGCTCGTGTTTTGTTGGTTTTTTGTCGTCGTTGCCGAATTACAAAACACTGCTATCGAAACAGCCCTCGATCAAGTACATCCTGAACACCACGAAGCGATCGGCCGTAGCAAAGACATGACTGCTGCAGCGGTTGTGTGGGCAGGAGTATTTGGGCTCATCTGTGTGGTACTTGTGATAAACGGAAAGATTTAATATTCATATTTCATGACTTCACCTATACTCGGACTTCGTACTACCATCTATAAAGTTTCTGACCTCGCGAAGGCGAAAGAATGGTATTCAAAAACTTTCGCAGCGACGCCCTACTTTGATGAACCGTACTATGTAGGGTTTGAGATTGGTGGATTCGAGCTCGGTCTACAGCCTGAAGACGCACCGAAAGGCGAGAACGTTGCGGTCTTCTGGGGCGTTGAAGATATTCAAACTGAGTACGAACGATTTCTTGCGTGTGGTGCTACGGCAGTTGAGCCACCCATGAACGTCGGTGGCGAGATAATGGTCGCAACCCTCAAAGACCCGTGGAACAATTTGCTCGGGCTTATTTATAATCCTGAATTTAAGGGATTTACTCCAGCGCCGTAGTGCAAAGCTCGGGGGAATTGACGTGTAGCTGAGAGGGAGTATTCTATGCCCAGCCCGTCAATTAAGGCGGGAGGAGAAGTGCCATGAGTTCCACCGAAGACGGTGTCTTTATCGAAAGCGCGAAGCGCAGCCAGCGCAATAACGCCATCGCCGCCGGCGCATTTGTCGTCGTCTGCGCAGTGGTCGGTGTTGTGCTCAAGTGGGACGCCATCGCCGCGTTCTTTTCGCACCACCTCGGCTGATGCCTCACCAGCGTCCGCCAACACGACCTCCGTAGTCCAGTACTACGGAGGTCGCTCGCATTTGTTCAGAGGTTGCATTTTATAGAGAAATCTGTCATACTGTCTTCACAACCGTTCTCCAAGTTTTTATATGCGCAGTGCGCATTCCCGGGACCACAGACCTCACAAGGTCCACACCCAAGAAACTCTTGAGACCGCTTGGGTCTGGATTTAACGCCAGAATTTATTCTGT
>JAQBRJ010000011.1 GCA_028286545.1 Parcubacteria group bacterium
AGCTTTGGCTCAGCTGCCGCTTCAGCTGTCTTTGCCACCTTTTTAGGTGCAGCTTTCTTAGTTGGTGTGGTTGCCATACGAGTAAGTAATCGTGCGGGTATTAGGCGACGATCTTCGTAACGACGCCAGCACCAACAGTCTTGCCTCCTTCACGAACTGAGAAGCGAGTGTTGTCCTCAAGAGCGATAGGTGCCGTGAGCTTTACCTTGAAGGTAACCGTATCTCCTGGCATAACCATCTCCTTTCCGTCTGGAAGGGTTACCTCACCTGTAACGTCCGTAGTACGAACGTAGAACTGAGGCTTGTATCCTGAGAAGAATGGTGTGTGGCGACCACCTTCGTCCTTAGAGAGGATGTATACCTCTGCTTCGAACTCGGTGTGTGGTGTAACAGAACCTGTCTTCGCAAGAACCTGTCCACGATGAACATCTTCTTTCTTCGTTCCGCGGAGGAGGATACCAGCGTTGTCGCCAGCCTGTCCTTCCTGGAGCTGCTTGTTGAACATTTCGATACCAGTAACGGTAGTCTTCGCTGTTGGGTGAAGGCCGACGATTTCGACTTCCTCACCAACCTTGATGATGCCGCGCTCGATACGACCAGTGATAACCGTTCCGCGTCCTTCAATCGAGAAGATGTCCTCGATAGGCATAAGAAATGGCTTGTCGAGTTCGCGCTCAGGCTGTTCGAAGTACGTGTCCATAGTGTCCACGAGCTCCTTTACCTTGAGTGCCCATGGATCAGAAGCGTCCTTTGCTTCGAGAGCCTTGAGGCCAGAACCCTTGATGACAGGTGTTGCTGCTCCATCGAAGCCCTGCTTCGTAAGGAGTTCGCGGATTTCCTCTTCAACGAGATCCACCATGTCCTGATCGTCTACCATATCTACCTTGTTGAGGAAGATGATGAGCTTTGGCACACCAACCTGCTTTGCAAGGAGGATGTGTTCACGGGTCTGAGGCATTGCGCCGTCAGTTGCGGCAACTACGAGTACTGCGCCGTCCATCTGGGCAGCACCGGTGATCATGTTCTTGATGTAGTCGGCGTGACCTGGAGCGTCAATGTGAGCGTAGTGGCGGTTTGGACTCTCGTACTCCGAGTGGTGGAGTGCGATTGTAATTCCACGAGCCTTTTCCTCAGGTGCGTTGTCAATTGCGTCAATAGCCTCAGCGCGAGCTGAGTAACCAGCGTCTTTGTTGAGGTTGAGGACGTTAAGGATGCCTGCAGTGAGCGTGGTCTTACCATGGTCAACGTGACCGATGGTTCCTACGTTCATATGCGGCTTTGTGCGATCGAATGCTGCTGCTGCCATATATTTGTAAGTTGACTAATAGTACCGATAAATAATTGCTGCCACCGTAGCTACCGTAAAAGGCGCTGAACGGAAATACCCGCGCAGCGCCTTTTACCAGTCTGGATTGCCCCTGTGGGCAAAACAACATGTAAAAGAGCGCCAACTCGCGTTAGTACTAAGGTACCGTTTAGCTAACGAGCCGTCAACCTTCGTCTCTACTTATGCGCGGACTACGCTAATACTCTTATATGTTATGAAGCTCGCTATTACAGCAGCAACCGCATAAGGGTTGAAGAAACTTGCATAGAAATTCCCTGATACTGCGTAAAATACGTATCCTGCGTCAGCAACGATTAAGGCTACATTTAGTATTAGGAATATCTTTAGATAGATTCTGTTTTGGGGTAAGACGCTGGTTTTTGCATTTACTATGAAATAGAGGAATCCCACCATCATGAGGAACCCCAGATTTTCCAGAATCATCGAAAGCATATCTGAAGGATGGATACTAACCTGCCCCGTAACAAGATACCAAAAGCCATACGAGAGAAAGGATAGGCCTGCCAAAACTAAGAGATCGATCCTAAATAATGAGAGTGAGATTGTTTTCATATAGTAATTAGAGCATACTCTGCGTCAACAATATCTTTACGCGCACCCATGTAAAAAAGGGTCCCGCCGTAGCAGGACCCAGATTGGCCGGAATAGATTGTTGCTATATCATTTTTAACTTGAGTATCTTGCAGAGAAAATCGGACTGGAGTTCGTCTGCGATGATGACAACGATCGCCGAGTAGAGTGCGGTCAGCATATAGTCGCACTCGGAATCCAATTCGATTTCGGGGCGTTCCCGAACCGCGTACATTATGATTTCCCAGATGCCGGAACTTTTCGGAACATGGTTCTTGGACCCCACGATGAGCGCTGCCCTGATTTCGTTAGCTGCCAAATCGAATGCGTCTGGCTGCGTCTTGCAGCATAGATACAGCGACGATGTGACCGTCGAAACGATGACAGCTTCGGTCTTGCGCAACTTAGCGCAATAAACCATGAATTCGATCATTCAATCCTCCCAATGGAGCCATTTTCGATAAAATGGCTGGCTCCGAAATTAATATAACATATTGTGTGTCTATAGTCAATGGAAAAGGCCCCGCATGCGGGGCCTTTTCCAAACACAGACTGCAAATTACTTACGGCTCGCAATGATGTCCTGAGCAACGTTGCTTGGCACAACTTCGTAGTGATCGAATTCCATAGTCATAGAACCACGACCTTCCGTCATTGAGCGAAGCGTTGTTGTGTAACCGAACATTTCAGAAAGTGGAACCTTTGCGTTGACCACCTTGTTCATGCCACGCTCCTCCATTCCTTCGATAGAAGCACGCTTTCCTGAGAGGTTTCCGGTGATATCACCCATGAACTGCTCAGGGACAACAACCTCAACCTTCATAATAGGCTCAAGGATAACAGGCTTAGCCTTCTGCGTAGCTTCCTGGAATGCCTGAGATGCTGCAATCTTGAAGGCGATTTCTGATGAGTCGACATCATGTGATGAACCGTCGTAAAGCTCAACTGAAACGTCAACGATTGGGTAACCAGCGAGTACTCCTCGACCGAGTGACTCACGAATTCCCTTTTCAACAGCAGGAATGTATTCCTGAGGAATAACACCTCCCTTGATGTTGTTGATGAACTCGAAGTGGTCTTCGCGCTTTACGTTCTTGAGTTCCTTAGCATCAGGATCACGTGGTTCAAGATGCTTCACGCGAATCTTCACGTGACCATATTGTCCCTTGCCACCAGTCTGCTTGATGTACTTGTTATCGACATCAGCAGTTCCCAGAATCGTTTCGCGGTAGGCAACCTGTGGCTTACCCACGTTTGCACCCACGTTGAACTCGCGCTGCATGCGATCAACGAGAATTTCAAGGTGAAGCTCACCCATACCCGCGATGATGGTTTCTGCCGTTTCCTCATCAGAAGAGATACGGAATGTAGGGTCTTCGTCAGAAAGTTTCTTAAGAGCCATGCCCATTTTCTCCTGGTCAGCCTTTGTCTTTGGCTCAATGCGAAGTGAAACCACTGGCTCAGGGAATACGATCTGCTCGAGAATGATTGGATGCGCTTCGTCACAGAGTGTATGTGAAGTCTTCGTATCCTTGAGGCCAACGAATGCTGCAATTTCTCCTGTGAAGACCTGGTCTACTTCCTCGCGCTTGTCAGCCTGGAGGCGAACAATACGTCCGATGCGCTCCTTGGTGCCGGTGTTTGCGTTGTAGATATATGAGCCAGCAGAAACCGTTCCTGCGTATACACGGAAGAAGGTAAGCGCTCCGACGTACGGGTCAGTCTGAAGCTTGAAGGCGAGCGCCGTAAATGGTTCAGAATCATCTGGCTTGCGTGTTACTTCCTCATCCGTCTTTGGATTGATTCCCTTTACTGGTGGGAGATCGAGAGGGCTTGGAAGATAGTCAACAACAGCGTCGAGAACGAGCTGTACACCTTTGTTCTTAAGCGCAGAACCTGCATATACCGGGAAGATTTCGTTTGCGATGATTCCCTTACGAAGTGATGCCTGGAGCTCTTCGTACGACGGTTCGTTTCCTTCGAAGTATGCGTTCATCTGAGCTTCGTCCTGTTCAACGATGCGCTCGATGAATTCTCCACGATACTTCTCAGCTTCTGCCTTGAACTTCTCTGGTACTTCGCCTTCGATCACGTCCTCACCCATGTTTCCAGTGAAGGTGTATGCCTTCATCTTGAGGAGGTCGATGACTCCTTCGAAGTCACCTTCAGCTCCCATAGGGATTTGTGCGCGAACAGCTTTCTTTGAAAGTCGATCAAGAATCGTTGCGTATGAACGCTCGAAGTCAGCTCCCGTACGATCAAGCTTATTAATGAAACAGATGCGTGGAACGTTCGCTTCGTCAGCGTAGCGCCAGTTAGTTTCTGACTGTGGCTCAACACCGGCAACGCCGTCGAACACCACAACAGCACCGTCGAGTACGCGCATCGAACGCTTCACCTCAGCCGTGAAGTCGATGTGTCCTGGAGTGTCGATGACGTTGAAGCGGAACTTCTTTGAAGGAGTCTTCTTGTCTGGTTCGTTGGTACGGGTCCAGAAACAGGTAATAGCAGCAGACGTAATGGTGATACCGCGCTCGCGCTCCTGCTCCATCCAGTCAGTGGTGGTCTCTCCGGTGTGCACCTCACCAATCTTGTGCTGTGAGCCGGTATAGAAAAGCACACGCTCAGACGTGGTGGTCTTTCCTGCGTCGACGTGGGCAATGATGCCGAAGTTTCGAACTTTTTCGAGTGGATAATCGCGGTTCATAGAGTAATGAGTATAAATTAAAAAGCCCGCTGAGGCGTTAGATATAGGATACGTTTTCGGACGGTAAAAGGCAAGAAAAGGGCCCGGTCGCGTAAGCGGCCGGGCCTATTGGAACTGATTGTGGGGCTATCTCCTTTTAACCGAAGAAATTCCCACTTCGTGTTTCCGAAGTCTCCAACGATTAATGTCGACAATCGGCTCGATGACCACGCGCCGCACATTCCCACCTCTCGCGTGTATTGCGTTGGTCTTATCGACCATCCGCACTACATGCTTGGGGTAGTGCACCAGATCATACGGTTGAAGATCGCTCAGGTCGGGCTTGAAGCCGACCTTGTCGCCAAGCCTTGGGTCTTCTTCCTGCTGATCTGAGTCTCGATAGCAGTCATTACCCATCGACAACTCGCCTGCCTGTATGACGCTTGAGCAATCATATGCGAAGCCACTGCGATGACCCCAAACGTAGGGGAGGCCGACAAGCGGCAAGATCGCATCGATAGGATTAGCGAACCAATCGTCAAGTCTCCGCAGATCGTTGCGAAAGACCCACTGTCCTTCCCCGATACGGGCAAAGATGACGCCCTTTTCATCAAGAAGATCGACCGTTACCCGTGAATTAAGCCCTAGGTACATTATCGGGTTCGTCTCCGTGTTCGGAAGCGGATACACCGGCGTGAAGGGCTTACTCACGAAGTACGTTGATTTGCGCACACTGCGCGAAAGATCGGCCATGGGAACGAAACCCACATGCCCACCCTGCCTCGACTTACCCCAGCCAAGACCTACAGACCTGTTGATCTTATACACATCGAAAAGATCGCCCCTGAGCAATTGATCTTCCACAGTCGATGTGGCGAACGGCTCGAAGCGGAGCGGGGTGCTTGCCACCCTGCACTGATAGAGCCTGCCGGGCGAATAGTGACGTGCACTGAGAATTCCCCGGTATTCTTCCGCAGCAACGTCTGATCTCCAGGCCGTCGTGCGGTGTTCGCGGCCACAGTCCGCAAGGAATGCTTTGCGTGCCAGTTGATCGTACATGACGGTACTCCCTTTGTTCGAGAATGTGTCACAGGTTGTCCTGTCCGTTTCCGAGTCTACGCCACCAAATGCAATAAGAAAAGCCGCACTTCGTGCGGCTTTTCTATGCGCCCGGTCGAACGATTACTACTGAGTCATCGTTGCACTACCAGTCGTTTCTGCAGGAACCTGCATGTCCGACGGATACGAGTACGATTGAGCTGGGTGACTCAATGTCATGATCGCACCAATAAGGTTAAGGATCGTATAGAGCGCAATTGCTGCTGCGAGCGCAGTCGTAAGGAAGAATACTCCAAGTCCTACCGGTGAGCACCAGCTAGACCAATAACTGTGCGGGCCGTGGTGATGGTCGTGCTTATGCTCGCCATCGTGGTTCATATCGTGATGCATCGTATATATAGTTACCTAATTAATTCTGTCTTAAACAGTATACTCCTTGCATATAAAGACAAAAAGAAAACCGCCTCGATAGGCGGTTTTCTTTAGTCCTAAAAGTGGAACTACCAAGCGAAGTGAGCAAATGCCTTGTTGGAATCTGCCATGCGGTGCATATCGTCCTTCTTCTTGATTGCTGAACCTTCGTTGTTTACGGCGAGCATGATCTCGTCTGCAAGCTTCTGAGCCATTGGCTTTCCCTTACGAGCGCGTGCTGCATTGATGAGCCATCGGTATGCAAGAGATACGCGGCGCTGCTGAGGAACCTCGCGAGGAACCTGGTAGTTTGCACCACCAACACGGCGTGAGCGAACTTCCATAAGAGGAGATACGTTGCGGATAGCAGTCTCGAAGGTCTCGAGTGCATCTACTTCTCCACCCTTAGAGATGATCGTGAGTGCATCGTATACAACCTTGCGCGCGGTATCCTTCTTGCCGTCGAGCATAACGGTGTTGATGAAACGAGAAATAGCTTCTGAATTGTATTCAGAATCGGGACGGCGAGGATGCTTGTTGTTGAGGGGATGTCGCATGAATGAAAAGATTACGCAGTCTTAGGCTTCTTAGCTCCGTACTTAGATCGTCCACGGCGGCGCTTGTCGATACCCGCGGTATCAAGACGACCACGAACAACGGTGTACTGTACGCCGATATCCTTAACGCGACCACCACGAAGCATAACCACTGAGTGCTCCTGGAGGTTGTGACCCTCACCAGGGATGTAGGCAGTTACTTCCATACCGTTTGTAAGGCGTACGCGAGCGATCTTACGAATAGCCGAGTTAGGCTTGCGAGGAGTCTTCGTGGTCACTTTTGTGCAAACACCACGCTTAAACGGCGCCGGATAGAAGGTTGGACGGTTCTTGAGCGCGTTGAAACCACGGCCAAGAGCGAGGACTTTTGATTTCCTCGGTGTGCTCTTGCGAGCCTTCTTTGCGAGCTGATTAATGGTTGCCATTTGTGAAATGAAAACTCCCCACGGGAGTTAAGAAGACTATATAAGATGTGATGATTTTATGCAAATGGTGGCGTGAGCTAGCGAGCCTTGGATGCTGACTTTTTCTTCAGAACGCGCTTTTTGTACTCCTTGGTCGTCATGATGGTTTTAACGTCTTTTATGCGGTCGATATAGGTAATTCCCTGTAAATGGTCGATTTCGTGCTGAAATATGCGTGCCCACAGCCCCGAAGCCTTCTCGGTTACCTTTTCTCCTTTCTCATTATGGTATTCAACCGTGACGGAAGACGAACGCGGGACAATGCCTCCGACGTGCGTTCCTTGGAAACTTAGACACCCTTCCCAATCATTCTTCTTTGCAGGCGAATACATAACAATACGCGGATTGATGATGATTATCGGTCCTCTGTGTTCGAGATCAGGACGAGTATCAGTCGGTCTCGTTTCCATTACTGCGAGCTGTATAGACTTCCCTACTTGAGGCGCTGCGATTCCCACCCCACCCACGCGGCGCATGGTGTAGATCATTTCTTTGATGAACGTTTTGTAGGCACCTTTCTTAACCGAGGCAATAGATATCGGCTTTGCCTTTGCACGTAAAATTGGATTTCCGAACTCAGTACGGGTAAGTACTTTCATAAAGGAATGGTAACACCAATTATATAGAACTTGCTTGCATAAATTACTCAGGAGTTTCTTATGGTGACTTGGGATAGTCCTCCTGCTCCATGGCGCAGATCTCAATTCTTGACGTCATACAACAGTGTTGCCCGTGTCGATTGTGAACTGAAATGGGATGAATGGGATACACTTTGCAATTAGCTGCTAATCGTTCCAATGGTCTTGTATTGCAACGTACAACCGATCTCTGCTGGCTCTTTTACCAGGAATTCTCCTGTCATCTTGTACGTTTCAGGCAACTGACAAAGAGACACGTGAAATCGCTCTATATTGGACTCAGCCACTCAGTAACAGACCATCCTGACTCTCCAATCTTATCCTTATCTATTTCAGCAACACCTGATACGACTTGAACACGACTATACACGGAGTTAGTTTCAAGCACTTTTACCTTAGAACCATTGTGGACGCAAAAAAGCCCTTTATCGGCAAGCGGAAGAATGGCTCCGAAATCTCGTCGATCGAGAGCATTACTGTATTCCCTGTATAAGGCTAAATTTGGAGCGAGACAGATAGCCTGAGTGGGATCATCATTCCCCGGAAGATGCAGAGAAGCTGCTTGTCCCACAGTTAATACAATTGGATTTTTAATCGGAACAGAACTTGCAGATGGCGATGCAAAGTAATCGCCAAAAGTTCCTATTAGCCAGAAAAGAAGTATCAGGCCAATACCTCCGTAAATAAATTTATTGGTAGTGCTCCAAACCCAGAGTTTCCCAGCGCAGTGTGGGCATCTCGTCGCTCTTGGATTTACTTCTTGTTTGCAATGTGGACACAGTTTCGTCTTTTTGTTAGACGAAGTTGGAGTTTCAATATTCATATTGTTGCTGGTCGCGATTTATAATTCTGGTAGGTAGCACAAAACCCGCCACCAGGAGTCCCGAAGGACATACCAGAGTTTCCCCTGATAACGCGACCAGCGCCCTGATGACGGGTTTTCTATGCTGGTCGCGGTTATTGGCCATGCCTGGAATTGCTTCACAAGTTTAGGTCTCCTATTCAATTGTCGAACCTCCTCATGATAGCCCGTTTAGAGCTATCACTAAAGACCCTAGCTTAGATTCAAACCTTTGTGTAGTCCGGCCACCAAGAGATCAAAATAGTGAGTGTTTGCAGACCCCCCTGAATTGTGAATATTACAGGCTGAAATATTTGGTATCGTAAATATGACCCACAGCGAGAAAATGCCCATCTGGCACCACTCCTATCGAGTCGCGGATCAAATTTACTGGTTAGCGACCTTGATATGAACACCCAAAATATCGTGACTGAATATGTACCAATCGTATCCCCCTTATACCAGCCTCATGGAATTCACGAGTATGGATTTGGGAAAGCAGGTTGTGGAACAGTCGAGACTATTGAAAGAAAATAGTGAAAAATTTATGCGACAAATAGACTCAGATAAACTGCGCATTATTCTGGAACTCAAATCGAATCCTATTGTCTTGTCTGCCTGTAAAAAAATTGGGCTCTCTACTAGTACTTTCTATCGATGGCAGAATGAGGATGGGCGATTTAATAAAGAAGTTAAGCGCGCGATAGCCCGAGGCCGAGAACAGTTGTGTGACATTGCTGAAAATAATGTAGTCAAGGCTGTTCGCCAAGGAGATATGCGGGCGAGTACATTTTGGCTTAAGCATTTTCGTACCCCTTACAAAAAAGAAGATGGTTCTGCGAGTGAAATAAATTATCCAAACCGCGACACTACACGACACAAAGGTAGAACGGATGTGCTTACACCCACGAACCATGATAGGGGCAATGAAAAACTCATGGGCGCTAGCAAGATGAAGTCTCTTATAAATAAACTAAATAAGGCTATGCATCTCCTCTTAGGCGAACGTGCTCTTATTCAAGACCTGGGAAAGCAAGGCTACTCAGATAAAGAAATAGATAGAATCATAAGGAAGCGAAACAAAATGGATATTGAGTAGTCGTCTCGTATGGGTTCCGAATTAGGAACACTCAAGATGAAACATGGTCCCGAAACGGCCGTAACCTAGAATAGACCTATTCCCATTCAATTCTTTAATTTGCTACCCTCCGATTAGAAGATTAAAGATCCAAAAAACGAGTGCTTGGAATGGCGCAGCAAGGAAGTACATAAAAACAAGAAAAAAGACAACAAGTGTGAAGATTCCTCCTTGACGAAGACGCGTCTCAAAATCACGAAAGGCCATTGCGCTCTTGAGAGGAAGAAGCCCACGCAAGAAACCATAACCATCGAGCGGTGGGACAGGAATAAGATTAAACAGTCCGAGGAAAAGATTTACCAGTACCGCAGAAGCAGCTAAGTCTCCAAAGGCAGCTGCGCCATGCGCATATGCGAGGCGTGCAATACCGGCAAACAAAATGGCGATAAGAATGTTTGTTGCGACCCCTGCAATAGAAACTATCGATTCTCCCCACCGTTGGCTCTTTAGGTTGTACGGATTATACGGCACAGGCTTTGCCCAACCGAACAGAACTGGTGAGTGAGTAAATACGAGGAGCGCCGGCAATATTATCGAGCCAAAAGCATCAATATGGCGCAGCGGGTTTAGCGTCAGGCGCTTTGCGAGCTTTGCGGTGGGGTCGCCCAGCATAAGCGCCGCGTAGCCATGAGCCACCTCATGGATGATTATCGAGAAAATGAGAATGACTACCGTAAAGATAGTGAGAGCGAGATCCGGTTGCATACCTATATAGGTGATGGTACCATGCTGAAACTATGGCACGCGAATGCGCAATCACCGGGAAATCTACTCAAGTCGGCGGACGGTACTCTAACCGTACCCGTGCAACCCAGTACAACCCAGTTGGAAAGGTTCGCCGCAGTGCAAACCTCCACAAGCGTCGTATTTTCGTCCCTGAAACTGGCGAGACCGTTATGATCGACGTCTCAGCAAAGGGTCTCCGCCACATCAAGAAGAATGGTGCACATGCAACACTCTTGAAGGCAGGACTCATCAAGATGCCAAAAAGTAAGGCAGCGTAAGCAAAAGAAAAAGGCCGGAGCTAACGCTCCGGCCTTTTTCTTTTGCTTACGCGAAAACCGTTCTTGAATAATCTTCTCGGATTCTATTCTAGACCCGCTATTTTAGTGGCAATGCTATGATTTTTAAATGAAGAAACTTTCTGCCTTGCTGGCAATTCTAATTGCCGTGCTACTGGTATGGAGTCTATATCAACAGTCGATACGCCCTTCTACTATTACGGCATCAAGTATTACTGCTTCCTCCGCTTCTAGCACTCAAGCTGGCGCTGCTACCCTCTATCCAGATTCTGTACTCACTCCAGGTGACGTGCTTACTACTGATGCATCTATTGTTTGTAAATCAGGGTATTCGAGTTCTGTACGAAATGTACCGATAAATGAAAAACGAATGGTCTACGCAGAATATAATATTCCTTATCCTCAGCCCACTGGTAGCTATGAGGCAGACCATTTCATATCTTTGGAACTAGGCGGAAGTAATGACATTAAGAATTTATGGCCCGAACCTGCTGCTCCAAACCCGGGATTCCACGAGAAAGATGTTGTGGAGAACTATCTACACAATCAAGTCTGCAAAGGACTAATGCCACTGGCAGAGGCTCAGCGAGAAATCAGTACTGATTGGTACGCCGTCTATCTTAGGATTCAGTAGAGACTACCCTACCCATGATGGGCATATCGTTCTTTGAAGAGCTATACTGGTCTCATAGTAACCGTTAGCACTATTCTTATGACTTATTCCGTACGTACGTTCGAACTCCCTGACCTTAAGGGACTCTCCAAAGACCAAATCGCTGTGCATCTCGCTCTGTACGAGGGTTACGTAAAGCACAGTAATCTCATTATGGAGAAAATTGAAAAACTCCGCGCTGAAGATGCAGAAGCAAATGCGTTTGTAATAAATGAACTTCGCCGCCGCTTTGGTTTCGAATTTGATGGCATGCGCATGCATGAATATTATTTCGAACAGTTCGAAGGTGGTCCTACTGTTGCTGACCCAGCAGCTCCGATCGCCGATGCTGCCACAGAAAAGTACGGCAGTTGGGACAAATTTATTATCCATCTCAAAGAAGTCGCAGGCACTCGTGGTATTGGATGGGTAGTCGTGTACTTCGATCCGAAAGGTCGCACGCTTCATACGGCATTCGTAGACGATCATCAGCTTGGGCAGCTTTCTGGTCTTCCCATCTTGCTCGCACTCGATCTTTGGGAACATGCCTTCATGGTTGATTACAGACCAGCTGAGAAGAAAACCTACGTGGAGGCATTTCTGGATAATCTAAACTGGGATGTAGTAGAGCGCCGGTTTATATCAGAGGTAGTCTAACTATTTAGAATTAAACGAAAAGAGCGTCGATGATTTTCATCGACGCTCTTTTCGTTTCTGCGAATATTTAAAATTCTATCCCCCCCGATCCATCGCCGCATTCGCAAGGGCATCGGCATCTTTATTAAACTCGCGACGCACATGCTCGAGCGTAACGTGCGGGAATGATCGTGCAAGAATATTTTTTACTTCAAAGAATCTTGGCACGAGATTCGGATGTTTCACTTTATACGCACCTTTCAATTGTTCAATGATGAGTTTACTGTCGAGACGAATATGGAGTTCGGAATGATTAAAGTGTCCCTCTGGAAATTCATCACGAAGCGCCTTGAGTCCGCGCAACAATGCTTCGTATTCAGCTACGTTATTCGTAGCCACCCCAATGTAGTCCGATACATCGACAACACGCTTGCCAATGTCATCGAAGACAACGGCGCCCGATCCTGCAGGTCCTGGATTTCCGCGCGCGCCTCCGTCAGCGTAGAGAGTGTATTTCATGTCGATAGTATACGGCAAAGAACGTTGCCAATATTAAAGCGATAATGCGATGATACGAAGTCGAACAGGCTGGCCACGAGAGAATTGATCGCGTTCGAGATTAGCAAGGAGCGATATCGTTGTGCCTGGTTGAAGCTGCTTTGGTGTATCGCCAAGCTCACGCTTCGCATAAAAAGAGATTGCCTCGAGGGCTTTTTGGTCAAAGCCATCGTCACGAATAAGGGAGAGACGAAGATGTTCTTCAGCTTTGCCGAACCACGATACCTTATCGAGTCGAATGTCTCGCAATAAGAATGTAGGCTTGCGATTCTCCATGCCAAAGGGCGCGAACCGTTCGGTTCGCGCGAGCTGCACATGCAAATTGTCACTCTCAAGAATCTCGCTGTCTGCATACTGTGCACGGTCTGCCATGCTCTGCTCGGGCAACTCCGCTAATGCTTTGCACAACTGTTCCTCTAGGAAAAATATCTGATCATCCTTTACTGTGAAACCTCCTGAGGCCGCGTGACCACCAAATTCTTCAAATACATCGCTCGCTTGTTCCATTAAAGCAACGAGTGACACGCCATTCCCACCTGCACGGCACGAACCCTTCGCTGTTGTACCACCTTCCCTTCCCCATAAAAATACTGGTCGGCCATATTCTTCTGCGACAGAGTTTGCAACAAGTCCCAACAATCCTGGCCGCCAGTTAGGATCACCCATGGCGATAACACTAGGAAGTTCGCCTTGTAACTTCCGTTCTTCCAATCGTTCATGCACAGCACGAGTAACCGCCGCGCCTGTGGCGCGGCGTGAACGATTCACGCTTTCAAGTAACTTCGCGAGCTCATCGGCACGCACTTCGTCCTCAGTGGTGAACAATTCAAAGGCATCACGCGGATTTCCCATACGACTCGTGGCATTCACGCGCGGAGCGATCATGAAACCAACATCGTCCTCCGTTATGCTTCGCTGATTCACTCGTGCAACCTTGCAGAGCTTCTGAAATCCCATCCGCGGACTCTTTCGCATCACCAAGAGCCCATACTTTGCGATAACGCGGTTCTCTCCGGTAAGCGGAACCATATCAGCAATGGTCGATAGCCCTGCCATATCGAGTAACCATTTCTCCCACCCAGGTGCGATGTTTTCTCGACCTTTAAAACCGACTTTCAATACTGCGCACGAGAGTTTCCATGCGAGCCCGCCGCCACAGAAATCTCGATACTCATTTGTTTCGCCGTCTTGTTTCGGATCAACAATAGCGAATGCTGGCGGCAATACTTCTTGCGGAAGATGGTGGTCGGTAACAATCACTTCCATGCCGAGCGAATTTGCATACGCTACTTGCTCCACGTCCGTGATACCAGAATCAACCGTAATAAGGAGCGTCGTTCCTTCATCTGCAAGTTTTTTAATGCCATCAATATTTAAACCGTACCCTTCAAGGTGTCGGTGTGGAATGTAGTTTGTGAAGTTCGCTTTTGCCTTCTTAAGAAAATCATGGAGGACTACGCCACCAGGAATACCGTCACAATCATAGTCACTCCATACCGTAATGCGTTCTTGCTCATCGATTGCCTTAGCAACGCGACGAGCAGATTTTTCCATATTAAGAATAAGGAACGGATCGCCAATATGATCGTCATAAGAAGGAGAAAGAAACGCTTCGGCGTCTTCAGGAGTCTCAATGCCGCGCCGCGCTAAAAGCGCGGCGGTATAATCGTCGTGTTCCTTAAGCGCTTCGCGAACAGTTTCGTCGATAGGATCGTAAAGTGAAAACATAGGTAGTAGTGGTAGTATACCGAAAAGACTAATCCTTTGCTGATATGGAGAAAACGATATTTCAGAAGATCATCGACCGCGAACTTCCTGCAGAAATCCTGTATGAAGACGACACGGTTATTGCGATATTAAACCGATTCCCAAACATCGACGGCGAAACGCTCGTCATATCGAAAACTCCTGTTCCCTATGTGTTCAATCTTGAATCTGAAACGTATATACATCTCATGGAAGTCACTCGGAAGATAGCAAAAGTCCTGGACCAAACATTTGGAACTCTCCGCACCTGCGTAGTGATTGAAGGTCTCGATGTTCCTCACGTGCACGTACGACTCTATCCGATCACAGAGCCCCACCTCAACCTTATCCAAGGACCTGAGGCAACCGATGAACACCTCAAAGAAGTCGGTGATAAGATTCGAGCGAGCCTTGAAAATTAGTTCAGCACTTCAAGACCGGGCAACGTGCCCTTCGCAAGGAAGTCGAGCATGGCACCACCGCCCGTAGAAATAAACGAGAAGCGATGTGAGAGATTTAAATTCTCTACGACAGCAACCGTATCACCGCCACCCAGTATCGAATACGCGCTTGATGCAGCGATAGCTTTTGCGAGTCCTTCAGTTGCGCCTGTGAATCCTTTTTCGTACATACCAAGCGGTCCGTTCCACAAAACAGTCTTGGCTTTTGATGCGAGAGTAGCGAGAGCTTCAATGGTCTTGGGTCCATCGTCATACACACTCTGCTCTGCCGGCACGCTATCAAGACCCACCGCAGCACTCTTCGTCACGTCATTCTCTGGAAGCGCGACCACTTCATCGATCGGGAGCATGAGTCGAGAATTTTTTAATAGTCTTCGTATACCAAGCTCATCTTCGCCCGCTGATACAAGCGACTTTCCTACACTGTGTCCGGAAGCAACCATAAAATCATTGGCGAGTGCGCCTCCCACAAATACACGATCGTATGATTTCAAAAGCGATGTGAGAACAGGCTCCTTTGTAGAGAACTTTGCACCACCGATAATAGCGAGCGATGGGCTTATTGGCTTGAGAGCCTTCGTGAGCTCTTCCACCTCCTGCAATAGCTGAAGGCCTGCGTACGGCGCAAGCAACTTCGGCACTCCCACTACGGACGCATGCTCACGATGACACACGTCAAACGAATCTTCGACGAAAACATCAGCAAGTTCTGCGAGGGCTGTTGCAAACTGCGGACTGTTCTTTGTTTCTCCCACATCACGACGTAAATTCTCGAGCATTAACACACCTCCTGCAGGTAGATTACGTACTGCTTCCCGTGCTGTTGCGCCAATAGTTACCGGGCAAAATACCAACCCTGGTATAAATTCCTTCATGGCTCGATACACAGGCTCGAGCGTTTCCGTTCCTTTCTCTCCTATATGACCAATTAAAATCACTCGAGCATGCTTTTTACGCAGGTATTCAATAGTAGGAAGTGCTTTGCGCAAACGAAAAGAATTTACCACAACACCATTCTCAACCGGTACGTTCAGTGCCGCACGCACGAGCACTGGGATATTCTCTAGCTTCGGGATTTTAGTAATGCTTTTCATTTCTGCATCATACCGCAAAGGTCTATACTGTTCTCTATATGGAACCTGATATCACTGCTCGACTGACCGCGCTTGAGGAAAAAGTTGACGCAGTTTTTATATCAGTCGAAAAGACTCGAAAGTATTTTCTAACATCAGTTATCATCACCATCGCAATGGTAGTACTTCCCGTTATCGGACTTCTGTTCGTTATTCCCTCCTTCCTTAGCTCGTATACATCGAACATCGATTCGCTTACGCAGTAGGCACACACGTCGCAACTCTTATTTACTCAAATACGGCTGTATCGCGTCGAACCAAAGCTTGTAGCCTGCAGACGATGGATGGAAACCGTCGGCTGCGAGATATATTTCTGGTTTGCTCGTAAAGAGTTCTGCGCCAGGACCTTTAGAAAGGTCTACGTATGTGTACCCTTCAGCAGAAAGTACCCGACCAAATTCAGTATGATATTGCTTGTTGAGATGGGTATAAAGAGGACGGATAGGCTCAGGGAGCAGCGTCGCTGCTCCCACGTTTCCAGCGGAAATCACAAGCACCCGCGTAGCCTTTGGCGCAGTCGCGAGTACATCTACAAGCTTGTTTGCAGTGGCCCTAGCACCATGAAATTTCGTAATGTCGTTTGCACCGATTTGTACAAGCAGGAAATCATACTGAGTGCGCGCAGCCTTTGAGATTTCGTTGGGAAGATCTGTAACAACAGCTCCAGAAACAGCTTGATTTTCAACGTACGTAGCACCGATGGACCGAGCAACCTGTGCGGGTACACTTTCCGACGACGACGCTGCTCCAACCCCAACAGCAGTACTATCACCGAGCACGAGAAGTGTCTTCGCAAAATCACCTGAACGATTCTCATATGGCACTGCAGCCCTCACCAATCCTTTTGAAATTGTATAAAAATGATAGAAACGAATGCTCCAATATACGCACGCAAGTGCGATGATTGTCCCTACACCTATCAGAACAATTTTCATGCATTAAGATACTGCTTTTATGAGTGCTGTGAATGTCGCGACGTCTGCCGTTGCATGACCTATAAGAAATCCATTGATGTCGCTACCCCCCGCAAGTTCTCGTGCATTCCCTGGTTCAACTGAACCGCCATATAAAATCTTTGTTGCTTCTGATGCGCGCCCGGGCAAGTAATCACCGAGTACTTTACGTATATAGAGCACCATCTCCTGTAAATCGTGAGGCGTGATAGCTTCTGATGCATCTTTTCCAATCGCCCATATCGGTTCATAGGCAATTACTACGCGCATGCGCTCCTTTGGCGAAAGTGGTTCGTACACCGCTCCGATTTGTGTACGCAATCCCTGCAAATAGTGCGCTTCGGGGTCACGCTCGCGTTCTCCGATGCACACGATCGGCGTGAGGCCCTGCGCGAGTGCATGTCCAACCTTTGAAGCCACCACTGCATCTGTCTCTCCCATGGCACGGCGCTCTGAATGACCGAGTATGGTATAGGTAACTCCCATTCCTGAAAGAAGTGCTGCGGTAGTTTCTCCCGTTGCGGCTCCGCCTGTCGTATCTGAAATGTCCTGTGCCGCAAAGGCAACCTTCGACTTATTGTCGGCAACCAACAGACCCAAAAGTGGTGCGGGTGGTGCGAGTATTATTTCAATCCCAGGCTTTACTGCCGCACGCTTTGCACTCGCGAATAGCGCTTTCGCCTTAGCCACTGATTCCACATATGCCTTCCAATTCGCTGCAATGATCATTACCTAAATCGTACCACGCCGGCCATAGTGACCTATTGGTTCCAAACCCACTCTGCTACCTATATGCTATAGTCCCAGCGGGAACCCTCGAGGGAGTACAGCAAATGGCAGCGACCATCAAAGGCATTGAAAGTATGCTGAGACATAGCTCGGGAAGGACAAGCGCTTGCTTTGGTGCTCCCGACACCAATCCGATTTCACCACCACCCAAGAAGGAGAATCAGGAAGCTGCTATGCGGCTTGCCGAGAACTTCGACTGGGGAGATGATGACAAACTTCCCGAAAAATAAAGTGGCGCCCCGGCACTCAGGTTTACCAGACTGTCGGGGTATTTTCATATACAAAGGTTCCAACATCGTCCCACTCTCCCAGCAAGTTCTAAGTAAGGTAGGATATTAGTATGCAAAACGAGATTGAAAGGAAATTCTTTGTGAAAGAGATGCCTGACCTTTCGCATGTTCAACCTTTAAGATATGAGCGTTATTTCATCGAACGTTCCGCTGGAAAAGAGGAACGCATATCTAAAGTTAATGATAAGTATTTCTATGAAAAGAAGACCGAATTATCTAATCTCGAACGCACTCGTGAGAAAAGAGAGATCTCGGCAGAAGAGTTTGAGAGTTTAAAGAAAGGAATTTTTGAGATATTGCTTCGCGATCGGTACGATCTCACGGAGAACCCAAAAATTTCAGTCCAAATCTATCACGACAAATATGAAGGCCTTGTTCGTGCTGAAGTGGAATTTGCTTCGGTGGAAGAAGCTCAAGCCTTTCAACCTTTGGATTGGATGGGGGCGGAAATGACTGATTTGCCCATTTCGCGTGATGCAAAACTTTTAGACCTTACCGACGAGGAATTTAGAAGTTACCTTCATTAAAAAGGTTCCGACATCGTCTACCAGCAGGCATAGACCAGACTGCCAGCCAAAGTAAGGACTACTGTATGCTCACCAACGTGAGTACGGCTACCGTTATTACGCCAAAAATTCCAAGCGTTTTAAGGAAATATGATACCGCTTCGGCCTTTTTATTCTCGATAAGTCTAAGTGCTGGTTGGTAGAAAAATAAGAATGCCATAACTGCTGCAGAAAATACCAGCAACGAAATCACTCCCATACCATCGAGCAGCGTGTCCGGCGTATCGTGCCGAAGCGATTCAATAAAGTGCATGAATAGCACCACCGCTCCGATATAGGCTGTCGCAGCAATCGCATTTATAAAAGGATTCCACTTCATATATCTAGTATAACGCTGCGGGATAAGATTTGGTTGCATCGGAGCCTCTACAACAACGGCACATTCGCCCGCTCCACAAGATGTGCCTGCACACGCCTGTACTCACCATTAATGAGCCAGATAAGACCGAGATCGATGAGGATGATACCGAGCAAAACGATTGAGTGGGTATGCGTATAGCGATACACCTCGTACACAATAAAGAGCGCAATGAGCCACATCGTGAGCGGGAAGGCCCAAAGCTTGAGTCTGAGCAACTGTATAGAAAGGAAAACATCAATGAGTCCCCAAAAGATGAGGTAAATGGCGAGGAAATATGTAATCTCAAAGGAAAAATGATGAATGAATGGCCCTACAGCATGGATGAAATGATCTCTCGGATCTTCGAAGAATTCATTTCGAAACGCACGGGCAAAGACCGCAGACAATGGCGTGCCAATGTGTCTGAGTAGAATAAGGCCCACGATCATGCGCACCGTGCCATACCCTATTCTCCAGATCATTCCGAACCGGAAAATCTTATCGTACGTCTTACCTTTCATTCACTCAGTATATAGGACCAAGTCCTATTGTTCATGCCAATCGACGAACTGATAGTCCGTACTAATAGTCGGTGTGAATGGTGGCGGATCTGTCGCAAGGTTTCTATCGAAGGCATCGGTACGCAATTGATATCCTGCGTCACCCCCTGAACAACCATTCATCCATTTCGTACCCGTGCGCTTATTGGAAACAGTCGTGCCGTGAATGGTAAGGGTGTTACGCGGCTCATAACTACTTGGGCAACCGTAATAGTTTCGACCAAAGGCGCCGTTTTGCGCAATAAATATACCTGAGAGCGCCATGGTGCTTGGCGAATCACCCGTCACGAGCACATCGTTCTCTGCAATTGCCGTAAGACCGGGATTGCTGCTGCCTGAATACGTAATGTTATCAGGAAGCATAATGTTGGGCGCAACGCCTGTCGTCGTTACGTTTGCACTCACAACCGTAACCTTGGCAGGAATCACCCCCTCTACCCATACGTTGTCTTCGACAAAAATAAGTCCGCAACTCGACGGAATTGTGTACGTGGCAAAGGTACTTTCACTACTTATAACGGTATGATCGGTCGTTCCATCAGCAGTATTTATCGGTTGCACCGTCAGCGACTGCGTATTCGAAACCTTCTTTACCGTAACGGTACCGTCAGCATTAAAGATAAGATGGTACCCGCGCCAGTACGATGCATTACTCGAAGAACCCGAGCTATAGCGAGCGAGATATATGCCCGATGCCTGCGCCTTCGTCTTGAGTGCGGTGAAGTTTGCAGCAATTCCATTGAAGTCCACTTGTGGAGATGGGTAACTCCAGAGCGTAGAGTTAGGGCCTGCGCCAAAGACACCGGTCTTTGTTTGATCAGTTGAACAACCAAAGGCGTCAGTACAGAGCCACGAAGATAACGAGCTCGTAACAGGTGCGTTCGCTGTGCCGTCCATACGAATACCACCGTTAGAGTGATACGGACCATTTATGATGCGATCAGAACCTGCCCATACACTGTCGTTCAAAATATAAGAATAAGTAGCAACGGTTGGTTGCGCGTATCGTGTCGCTACCGTGCGCGAGGTATTCGAGCCGTCGGAAGGATACCCTGTTGCCGTAAGGTCGATAGAGGTGACTTGGCCGCACGACATGTTGCCCGAGACGTTAAGAGACACCGTGCCGATAGTTCCGCCTTCGGGATCGGTTTGCGTAAGTACATAGGGACCGGGCTGACCTGTGCCATTCGTAAGATTCCCCGGATTATGTGCGAGGAACCAGCGATAGTATTCGAGACCTGCCTCAGCAAGGGCGAGCGCACGCGACTTCCCTGTCGCATTGGTCTGCACATGATTCTGCGTAATCGAAAAACTTGAGAGTGCAGCAAGCACCGTCACAAATATTGAACCAAACACCAGAGCGAGCAGCATGAGAAAACCACGTGCGACTGGCTTCGGGTATGCAGTAGTTCGAGAATATTTTTTCATACGTATTAGTTTTTAATATTACGAAGCGTTGCAGACTCAGTAAGTGTAAATACGTTTGGTGCGCGATTAGGATTCAAGTCGACTAAAAGCGAAACCTGAACGGATGAAATGCTCGCAAGAACAGGAGATGTTGTGGAAAGTTGTACGCCATTCGTATCGTAGTACGTAAAAAGTGGTGTGCTGGAAGCGTTGCGTGCATAGGTGGCAATGGTAGTCGTACTTACCGGTGTCGAACTATACACCGGAGGCGAACCCGTCGCTTGATATATGACGCGGTAAAAGTTTGTACCTGAGAGATAATATTTCACTTTTTCTACAGCCGAATCACTATCAATATTTGCATACACCGTAATGGTTGAGGTGCCTGCTGCAGCAATAGGATACGAACCATCATCGCCGTACGATGCTTCACGTATAGTTTTTATAGAATCACTTACACCACGCTGTGCACTACTAAGCGATTCGGTGCGCTCAAGCAAGTACGCATTATTAATATAGAACGAACGAATGACGGACGTAAGCGCGAGTAAGACGACGCTCGTAATACTAATTACGGTGAGTAACTCGACGAGCGTGAATCCTCGTGTCCGCATGTTATTCAAGAGAAGCTGCATAGAAGGTGTGCCCAGAAAGCGTGATGCTTGAGGCGCTAAAAGTAGTATAGCCGGATTTTGAAACACTGATGGTGTATCCCGACGAACTCGTTATCCCTCCGAAGTATGCACTGCCACATGCAGTGGTAGTTACGGTCTTCGTATAGCCTGTGCGTGAGAGCGTTACCGTCGCACCCGAAAGTCCGCCAGCACTGGTACTAACCGAGACGAGAAGCATGTTCGTGGTACTTGAGGCGAGAATGAGCGATGCATCGTTCACGCTTCCTGGCGAAAGCACATACGAGGGTGCGTTGCAGGCTTCAACAGCGTCATAGCCTGGTAGGCTGAGACCATATGAATCCCATTCAAGGGTTAGCGGTGCAACGCCTGAAGCGGCGGTCGATGTCACTACCGTCGTTTTGTATATCGGTGCACCTACGCCGGTTGAACCAATAGTTTTCGCGCCGGTGAGTGTGAAGGGAATAGATCCAATGGGAACAGGGCCACGAAGATACGAAAGAGACCAGTCATTAACTTGCGGTGTCGACGATGCTGAACTCGTCGTAAGGTCCGCAGAAAGTGCGAGAATCGGATATGTTGTTGTTGAAACACCCGTAAGGTCAACCGTACCCGTGAACCCCGAAGCATTTCCTGGAAGAGCGGTATCGGGGAGGAGCGTGCCCGCACCATCCACAATGTGATACTTCGCTGCCGTACCTGCGGGTATTGTGGTAGTAGCTGTTGCAGATAACCAACCGGCAAGATACGTCGGTTGTATAGGACTACTCGCCGCACTCCCTGCTGGCGGATAGGAGCCAGGCGAACCACTTAACTGCAGCGCATCCGTCGTAAGAACCGTGTTATTAAAGGAGGCGATAGAGGTGCCAGACGAAAACGTATCACTGAACGTACTTGTTGCTATCGGCGTATAGGTATGAATATTTAAAGTAGCAAGTACGTCGATGGCAAACGTTGCAGTCGTCGTTTGATTTTTCACCACGGTAAGATAGCCAGGCGTTGGATTTTGGTTTGTAGAGTCACGAAGATACGTTTGTGCGCTCGAGTACCCGGCTTTTGTAACGGTTATTTGATATTGCGTAGACGTCGGTGCGCCAGGAAGGAAGACAATGCCGTCGCTGTCAGAGAATGTCGTGAGGTCGATGGTAGGAGACAGTACTGTATTTTGAATTCGCACACTTGCGCCGGAGAGCGCCGAGCCCGTTGCATTCACGACATTAATTTTAAGCGTTCCACCATTAGTAGTAGTTTCAAGACTAAGCGGCGCATAGTTAGAAACAAGATCTACGCTTTTCGTAGACCCAGAAAGCAGGTAACTTACGGTAACTTTTAGCTCCTTGTAGTCAGTAGTGATGCCGTTAGTATCTGCTGCGCCGGTTCCGTCTGCTGGATCATCTTTGTAATCAATAAACGTACGAACAGTAAATAAAATTCCGTTCTGCGTTGTTGTGGACGTTTGTGGTACAGAACCTGAAGGGATACCGCCTACCGTACCCACCGAGTCATATGAAAGCGAACGTAAATATTCCATTTGGCTTTCTGCAAGGGTCGTTGCAATCGAACGATCTTTTGCAAGCGCCGATACTTGAATGGACGAACGTAAAAGTCCCGTGAGCGCGGTAAAGATGATGAGCATAAGCGCGGTGCCGATGATAACGTCCATGAGCGACATGCCGCGGTGCGCCTTCCTGTACATATATAAAGTATGATACCGCACGCGTGTTCGGTATCGCGCTCTACTCACCGAACGGAAACTCTTGAATCAATTTCCAATCGTGCACCTCACCTTCTGTTTGATACAGATACAAACTTTTTACGACAAAAGAGTGTTCAGTTGGTAGCACTAGTGATTCGATAGTTACTTCTTTTTGTTCCTGGGGATATTTCCCATACAAAAGACTTAGATGCGGAAGATAGGGCGCCTCATCATCCATGAAGAAATGCTCGAGTGCTTGCGCATGGAGTACTCTCATTTCAGTCTGCTCCTTTATATGTAGATACAATGCCTTAAAGTACGCGTTCTCGGTGCTCGTGCGCCCGAGCGTCAGAGTAAAAGGTGAAAGTGACTTAGCAAGCGATTGTGATTTCTCTATAATAGCCTCGAGTGGAACGGGAGCTGACTCAGAGTCAGAGGGAATGCGCGCAAGGAGTGTTACGTGCGGCGTGAACACTGGACCATCGTACTCCTTGGCTAGTTTTTCAATTATTTCCGAAAGCTCTTTCTTCAAACCCCCTTCCGGCTCGAAGAAAAGATGGAATCCTACAGTTCCGTTGCTTTGTGGGTCGATCATTATCCAATCTTATCCGACAACGAGTAGATAGGCGCGATCATGGCGAGCGCAAAGATACCTACAAAGACACCGATGAAAAGCATAAGAACTGGTTCGATGATAGTCGAGAGGTCTTTGGTGCGAGCTTCAACGTCGTTTTCGTAGTATTCAGCGACTTGTCCGAGCATTTCGGATACCTTTCCTGTCTCTTCACCCACCATGATCATTTCAGATACGAATACGGGGTACAAATTAAGGTGCGCCTGAAATGCTTTTGAAAGTGGTTCACCCTTTTTAACTTCTTCTTCTGCTTCTTTAAGCACATCGCCAAAAGCATTCTCCCCCACTACCTCTGCGGTAATGGCGATTGCTGTGAGCATTTCAACACCTGAAGAAAGGAGCGAGGACAAAGTGCGCGCTGCGCGCGCACTGTAAGTCTCACGCACAAGCATGCCAATAACCGGGAGACGTCGTGATACTGAGAGCACTGTTGTTGCTCCGGCCTTTGAATGAATAAAGGAATATCCTCCAAATCCCACGACTGCAACACCGGCGACAACAGCAATAATGTAGTGCACCACGAAGTCTGACATTGCGATGATGGCCCGTGTTGCAAACGGCAGACCTGAACCGAGTGAACGGAACGTACTCGCAAGCGTTGGTACGACAAACATAAGCATCAGCACGCCGATCACAAAAATGGCCGCAAGAATAATCGAAGGGTAAATCATCGCACCTTTAATCTTTTTCGTAAGCGTATAGGACGTCTCCATCTGACGCGCAACGACCTTGAGCGTATCAGCGAGCTTGCCCGATTCTTCACCAGCCTTCGTCATTGCAATAAAGAGGCGTGAGAAAATAGCGGGAAACTGCATGAGCGACTCATGGAATGCGGAGCCTGCTTTCACGCCATTCTCGAGCGTTACTATCACCGTCTTAAAATACGCATTCGTTGCTTGGCGTTCAATAACGTTAAGGGCGCGCGAAAGCGTAAGACCTGCACCAAGCATTGCGGAGAGGTTTTTGGTAAACGTAATCTTTGGTTCAGTCTTTATGCCGCTACCAAAACGAATGTTTGAAAGTTTTGGAAAAGAAAAACCTCGACCTTCTACAATATCAACGACTGATGCGCCCGTCTTTTCCACCTCCCCATACACCGCAAAACGACTTTCCGCTTCGATGGTCTGCACGTCTTGTGCACCTTCGCTTGTGCGCACTGTTACGCGAAATTTCATTACAAAAATTCTAGCACGCGCAAATGTTATTCAGATACTGCGCGCAATACTTCTTCGAGCGACGTAATCCCACGCGCTGCTTTGTAGACCCCGTCTTCGAGCATGGTGAGCATTCCCTCTTTGCGTGCTTGCGCCTCGATATCGTCTGGTGTTCCGTTATGAAGAATGAGATCGCGAATAGCGGGTGAAACCGTCATGATTTCGTGGATGCCGATGCGGCTGTGGTATCCATCTTCACACTCACTTGATGGTGTCGGTTTATAAAATGGGAGTGCATCGAGTGATACTTTTTCTTTAACAAGCTTTTCAGACGTGAGTGCACCCAGCGCTGCCTCAAACTTATCTTGCGGTGCAACTTTATCGCGCGATTCCTTATCAAGCGTGTATTGCTCTTTCCCGTCACACAGTCTTCGCACAAGACGCTGACCAACAACAAGACGAAGCGTCGAGACAAGAAGAAACGGCTCTACACCCATATCAATAAGGCGCGGAATGGCGCCTGCTGCGGAGTTCGTGTGAATAGTTGAGAGCACAAGGTGGCCGGTGAGAGCAGCGTTAATAGCGAGTGATGCTGTTTCTGCATCGCGAATTTCTCCGACCATGATGATATTTGGGTCTTGGCGAAGGAGTGCACGAAGACCGTTTGCAAAGGTAAATCCGATAGCAGGGTTTACCTGTGTTTGATTCACGCGCTTCATTTGATACTCGATCGGATCTTCAACCGTAGAGATGTTTACGTCTGGCGTATTCAAAATATCAAGCACGGTATAGAGTGTCGTCGTCTTTCCGGAACCTGTTGGCCCAGAAATAAGAATGATGCCCGTCGTTTGCTTCATCGCGTGATGAATACGTTCGAGGGGGTCGCCATGGAGACCGAGTGCGTCGAGCGTGAAGCCTTCGCCTGTTTCGCGCAAAAGACGCATAACAACTTTCTCACCAAAGTACGTTGGGAGAAGCGAAACACGGAACGATACCTTGTCTGCTTCAGTCTCCATTTTGAAGCGACCGTCTTGCGGCAAACGCTTTTCATCGAGCTTAAGGTTTGCAAGGACTTTGATGCGCGCAATGATCCCTCCAGACGCTGCCTTTGGCAGCGTCATGGCGTCATGCAAGATACCGTCGATGCGATAGCGCACGATCACTTCATTCTCAAGAGCCTCAATATGAATGTCTGATGCTCCCTGAAGAATTGCGTGACGAAGAAGGGTGTCCACGATACGTACGATGGGCAGGTCTTCAGCCATCTTCTTAAGATCTTCACCGGATATATCCTGCCCATCGCCTTCCTTTACTACGGTTAGCTTCCCTGCTTCCGTGGTGATGAGATCACCAAATTCTTCCTTGAGGGACTTTTGATATTGAAGGAGCGAATGTTTGATGGATGCATCGTCAGTGAGACGCGGCAAAATCTTAAGTCCCGTCTTCTTACGCACAGAATCGATAGCCGGAAGGTCTTCGGTATCGAGCATGGCTACTTCAAGCTCGGTCGCACTCTTCTTGAAGGCAATGATGCTGTGGGCACGAGCGATAGGCTCCGGAATAAGAGAGAGGATTTCAAAAGAGACTTTGAGGTCTTTGAGATTTACGAACGGAATACCAAGCACGTAGGCCTTGATGCGACGAAGGGCATCACTTGAAAGTGCGCCTTGCGACACAAGGATATCGCCAATCGATTGTTTGCGTTCTTTTGCCTCAACATCTGCAGCATCAACGTCCTTTCGAGACACAAGTCCCGAATCGAGAATAAAATCTTTCAGTTCAGTTTCTGATACTTGCATGCTGTGTACAGTATACAGAAGTCTTGAACGTATATTGCCGTGTGATTAGGGGAAAAGAAATGAGAGATATGAAAAAAGACCCCACGAAATGTTCGCGAGGCCTCGAGGTTGCGACGAGCATCGCTCGTCGCGGGGGTCATTACTTGTCGTCCGGGACGTACAGTCCGCTGGTGTCCTTCACCAGCTTCTGCATGTTCGGCTCGCAGGACGAGCCCATGCAATAGCCGATGATCGGCTGCAGGCCCTTGGGCGACTCGAAGCCGGCCGGCATCGCGCCCGTCACAACGACGATGCGATCGATCGGCTGCACCGAAAGCGCCGTGAGCGCGCCGATCAGGCCCTGGTGATGGGCGTTGAACGGCGTTGCACGACCCTTGTCGATGAACTCGACCAGGCGGTCACGATCATAGACCCAGATGCTTGCCAGCGCATCGCGCTGCTGGAGCGCGAAAGCAATCGCCGCCGCGTGGTCCAGGTTCTTCGGCGTCGAGCCGTCGACGAGCACGGCCACGCGCAGATGCGCGGGAACATTGCTCACCAGCATGGCGATCGCCGCGGTCGGGGTAGGCCCGGTCGCGAGAACGCGCAACTGCTGGTTCGGCACCAGCGTGTTGGCCTCGCGCAGGTTGAGGCGATCGTTGCAGAAGAAGCCGCTCCGGCGCGGCCAGGTCGCATAGCGACTGGAGTCGCAGACGTTCGGATAGTCGATGTTGAGATTGGCGCGATTGGCCAGCGCCATGATGATGGCCGGTTGATTCACGCCGTCGCTGACGCGCGCGAGCGTCTGGCCGCGCCCGACATAGGTGGTCGAGTACGGGATGTCGCTGCGCGCCCACGCCGCCTTCGGCGTCGCGGTGAGGAAGAAGAAGGCGAGGATGATGATCACCAGGGTGACGCCGATCGAGGCGAGCCTGGCACCGGTCGACATCGACTGGACGCGCGAGATGAGGTTGTTGTTGAACCATCCGGGGGAAGTGTTCCCCGGGGTCTGAGCAGCATCGGTCATACGTGTGTCCCTCCTTAGGACAAGTTATGGAATGAAGACAAAGAACGAACATGTTCCCGCCTTATTCCTGTGGGAATGTGAGTCGGGTACGCATACTCAAACGCACCATACACACTATATATAGGTATGTCAATGTTCCCGTACTACCCTGCTTTAGGGGTAGGTATCGTCATTGACCACCTATACCTATATATGGTATGTTTTGAGGGTCTGAGATGTCCGCACCCGCGGGCCTTTCTTTTTATCGACAATTGAATTATTTGCGTGCGAACAATTAAATACAGAGAATATGTTGGA
>JAQBRJ010000027.1 GCA_028286545.1 Parcubacteria group bacterium
GAAGTTGGAGGTGCCCGATATCTTGCTTTATGCAGGACTACGGCAAATTCAATAACAAGGACTAAGTCGTAACAAGGCACGGCTAGCGGAAGCTGGTCGTGGAACATATCCAATTGGAACCGAGATGGTAGGAATACCACTCAGTCGATCTAGGTGACTGCATGGTGAGTGTTATATATCAGAAGTACTTGTATTTCTATCGTATAGCTCTCACCATGCAGTCACCTAGGAGAAATGATACTCATCTCTAAATGGTATACGGACGCCGGAAAAACGCACCGGTGCTTGTCTGGAAGCGCTCAATTGACGCTTTCACATGAGCGAATAGGCGGAACACAAGAGTACGTTAGATCTCCTTTTTGTAAAATATCGATTCTCTATTCAGTGAGCTTGAAAAGCCCTGTATTGGCAGATTTTCCCTCGGGAATATCTGCCAATACAGGGCTTTTCGCGTTTGGTTTGAAGTTACGTCATTAGGTGCTATACCGTAAGGGAATGTAACCAATCCTGGGAGAGGTAGTATGTCGTATGACAGTCTAGATACCGTGTTTAGGCATTGCTTTTATGAAGTATTTATAGTATAAAGATAAAGTCCTAGACCCCTCGGAGGATACATACTATGGGAATTTTGAGTTCTTTGAGAAAGACGGCAGTCCGTCCTTTTCATGTGTGCCAGTGTTCAACATGGCTCGTGAGACGCAACGGTACAGAAATAAAGGTCAAAAGCCACGAAATCCTCCCAACTGATGAGAGGATGCATCGAGTCGAATTTGGCGCTCGCAGTCGTGTGCACATGATCGGTCTCTAGCCGCAACGGCATTTCGTTCCCAAGCGCTTCAACGCCTAGGAATACAAGCACTCCCCGTGGGTGCTTTTTCATTGCCTACTGAACGGTGTCCTGAATACTGGAATAACGACGCGGATTCTGGTACTATCCCTCTACGTGCAGTACTGCACGTATGCATGCTTAGCTCAGTTGGTAGAGCACTCGACTGATACTCGAGCGGTCCTTGGTTCGAATCCAAGAGCATGCACCACAAAAGAAAAGCCCCGAGCGAAGCTCGGGGCTTTTCTTTTTCACTCGTCTTAATTACGGAAACATGAATATTCCGACCACAATAGCAAAGTTCAATACCATCATGCCAAAGTTTGTGATGATTATCGGATAAGCTCGATGGAGGACACCATACCCAACCCAGAGAAGATTTATGAGTCCCAGAAGTGCCCAGGTTGAAAGTGAAAGTCCGTCGGCAGTTCGATACAAATATATATGTATGACTTGAGGCAGGAGAGCGAACGGTGCCGCGATGCTCACGCCGTACATCAGTATGTCGAAATAGCGACGGGTGCGGTCAGGATGCGGATATGCTTCCTTCTTCCCGTACACCCGTTTGCGCAGGTGAAGGTGATACGTGCCGATGTTCATGTGTGTAGTGTAGCAGGCTATACCCACCATATTCTTTCATCGTGTGTACCTCCGGTATACTAGGAGCATATGCGTGACGCACTCATCATCTTTATTTCCCTCATCGCGGCTATTATCATTGGCGGCTCGCTGTATTTGTTTGGTGGCCCGATGATGCATGACGCTTCAATTATCAGAGGTCCTTCAGGAATTACTCTTACCACACTTGCGGAAGGTCAAAATGCTACAAACATGGATACGCGCGTGAACTATCGCATTACGAACCAAGCAGACCTCACGACGCTTTGGGGGATGCTCTACAGCAATAACAATGGCCCAGCTGTTCCAACTATTGATTTTACGACAAACGAAGTTATCGGAGTATTCGATGGTAGTCACAGCAGCGGAGGATACAGTGTCCGTGTTACTGATGTGAGCGATACCGGTGGCACCCGTGTTATTCATATCTTGCGTACCGCTCCCGGTGACGCCTGCCCAACAACGAACGCTATCACAAGCCCCTTCCAAATTCTGTCACTTCGCAAATCGATTCTTCCGCTCACACACGTGGACGAAATGGCGACGACCAGCTGTAGTTAGTTACTTCAGAGAGGTTCCAGACTCGCACTTTTTCATACCTGCCCAGATACGGTAGGATGAATAGATATGGACGCTCGAAGCTATTTTGAAGGCAAGAAGGTAACACTGATGCGCATTGGCCTATTGGGGCGTGGCGTGGGAGATGCTGCGTATATGGCACGCTGTGGCGCGCAGGTGCTTGTGGTGGATTCTGCTCCGCAAGAGGTTATGCAACCCTCTGTTGATGCGCTTAAGGAATTTCCGAATATCACCTTCAAATTCGGACCGTATGATCTGAATGATTTCAGAACGTGCGATATGGTGCTCAAGGGTTCGGGTACGCCTATGGATTCTCCCGAGATAGCGGAGGCCCACAAGAACGGTATTCTCGTACGAATGAGCGCTGATCTTTTTGTAGAGATTGCACAGATTCCTGTTATTGGTGTTACGGGTACGCGGGGTAAGTCGACGACGACCCACATGATTCACGAGATACTGGTGGCTGCCGGAAAGAACGTGTTGCTTGGTGGAAACGTGCGCGGTGTTTCGACGCTCGCACTTTTGCCTGAAGTAACCTCAGAATCTATCGCTGTTCTTGAGCTTGATTCATGGCAACTACAAGGCTTTGGAGAAGCGAAAATCTCGCCCCAGATTGCCGTCTTCACGACGTTCTTTCCGGACCATTTGAATTACTACAACGACAATCTTGATACGTATCTCGCTGACAAGGCAAATATTTTTCTCTTTCAAAAGCCAGGTGATACGCTCGTACTCGGTGCGCAATGCGCGGGCCTCATCCAAAGCAAATATTCTGGACTCATGCAGGGGTGGACGAGTTTGGTAGGGGAGAGTGATCTGCCGAGTGATTGGAAACTGAAAGTGCCGGGCGAGCATAATCGCTATGACGCGGCGCTTGCGCGCCGCGCAGCTCAGGCGCTCGAGATAGGCGATGACGTCATTCGAACAGTACTCGAAGGCTTTGGTGGTGTGCCCGGACGATTAGAGTTCGTAGCAACTATTGAGGGCGTGGATTACTACAACGACACAACGGCTACCACGCCGGAAGCAACCCAGGTAGCCCTAACGGCACTTGGACAGAAGTACGCAGGACGCGTGATAGCAATCATGGGTGGTGCTGATAAAAATATCGACATGAGTCAATTGCTGAAGGCAATTCCTGAAAACACGATGCGTGTCCAACTACTCGCAGGTACGGGAACCGATCGGATTCGCCATGAACTCCCCGATGCTGAAGTCTTCGATAACCTGGTCGCTGCAGTCGGAAATGCGCGCAGACACGCACAGCCAGGGGATGCCATTCTCCTTAGCCCCGGATTCGCATCCTTTGGTATGTTTAAAAATGAATACGATCGCGGAGATCAGTTTAATGCGATTGTGAAGGGCTTTGGGGTATGACGCAGGCACGAAAGTATTCGATAGGAGTATTTGATTCTGGTTTTGGAGGACTGGCCATTTTGAAAGACATTCATGCGCGGATGCCAGACTATTCGTATGTATATCTAGGCGACACAGCCCGCACGCCGTATGGAAGTCGTTCTTCTGAAGTCGTCTACCAATTCACACTTCAAGCGATAGAGAAACTCTTTAGCCAGGGTTGCGGGTTGATTATTATTGCTTGTAATACGGCTTCAGCTGAAGCTCTCCGAAAGATTCAGCAAGAATACCTGCCTACTCACTATCCCGATCGGCGTGTGCTGGGAGTCATTATTCCTGCTGCAGAAGAAGCGATACATCTGACGCGAAACGGACGCATTGGTGTGCTTGCGACAGAAGGCACGGTGCGTTCAGAAACGTTCTCGAAAGAGCTTAAGAAACTAAACCCAAAGGTACAGGTCTTTCAGCAAGCTGCGCCGCTTCTCGTACCGTTTGTTGAAGAAGGCGCACACCGTTCCGAAGCGGCGCAGCTTGTGGTCGCCTCGTACCTAAGGCCACTCCTCAAGCATCGTATTGATACGCTCATCCTCGGCTGCACACACTATGGCCACTTGGAATCGTTAATTAAAAAGGAAATTGGTCCTGGTGTACGAGTGCTCTCCGAAGGGAAGGTCGTTGCCAAAAAGTTGGAGAACTACCTCGCACGCCACCCTGAGATCGAAAAGACGTTGAAATGTACAGGAGGACTGACTTTTTATACCACTGACCTTACCGAGAAATTTAAGACCGTCGGGAGTGCGCTGTTTGGCCGTCCGCTCACTCCCAAAAGCATTACGCTTGGGTAAGTCACTACGTCTCATTCTGTCGAAAATCTCCTAAATGCTATAGTGGGCTAACACTTCACATGAGCGATTCTCACACAAATACGGCTACGAAGAATACCTATTTTATGGTCGGCATTGGCGGCATTGGCATGTCGGCCTTGGCGCAGCTTTTAGCTGCGCAAGGGGATATAGTCACAGGCTCCGACCGGGCAGAAAGCCCTGTAACAGAAATGCTGGAATCAAAAGGCATCAAAGTCATTATCGGCCAGAAGGCTGAGAATGTTCCCGAAGATTTCACAATGCTTATCTACAGCGATGCGGTGGCCTTTGATCATCCTGAGCGCGCGGCCGCGCGTGAGCGCGGTATTCCGGAGTCATCGTACTTTCAAATGCTTGGCCAGATATCAGAAGGCTCTCGTACCGTCGCCATTGCTGGTACTAACGGCAAGACCACGACCACCGCAATGCTGGCTGCAATACTTCGTGATGCGGGCGCTTCGCCTACGGTTGTCGTTGGATCGCTTGTTCGCGACTTCGGCAGTAATTACCTTGAAGGCGACTCAGATCTTTTTGTGGTTGAAGCCTGTGAGTACCAACGCCACTTTTTGAATCTTAATCCTGACATTCTTGTAATCACCAACATTGAATTCGATCACACTGATTACTTCAAAGATTTAGAAGATGTACAAGATGCCTTTCGTACACTCATGAAAAAAGTTCCCGCATCGGGCTTTATTATTGCTGACACTGAAGCGCCAAACGTGCAGCCACTCCTGGAAGGGCTTGAAGCGACTATCGTGCCATACGCAGAAGAGCCGGCATATGGATTGCGATTGGTAGGGGAGTTCAATCGTATGAATGCGCGCGCGGCGTCAGCCGCGGCGCGCATCATTGATCCTGCGCTCACGACAGAAAAGATCGCGCACTCGCTCGGAGAATTTCATGGTACGTGGCGTAGATTTGAATACAAAGGAGAATTCAACGGAGCTCAAGTGTATGACGACTACGCGCATCACCCAACAGCAATAAGCGAGACGTTGCAGGCCGTACGCGAGAAGATGGATGCGGAAGGAAATGCTGATGGCCGCATACTCGCGCTCTTCCATCCGCATCTTTATAGCCGTACCCGCGACCTCTTTGATGGATTCGGACGTGCCTTTGGGAATGCTGACGAAGTTATTCTTGCTCCAATCTATGCCGCTCGTGAAGACGATGATGGTACGGTCTCAAGTGAACTACTCGCAGCTCGCATTCTCGAAGAGGGGACCTCTGCTCGCGCCGCAAGTTCTCTTGAAGACGTGGAAACGTTTGTACGCGGCATGGCTCGACCAGGCGACATCATAGTCACCATGGGGGCGGGAGATATTTATAAAGTCGCTGATGCACTTGTTGCACACTAAATATGAATGATTCAGAAGACACACCAGAAGAAGACGAGCTTGAAGATGCTCACCCCAAGCCTGACTATAGCGATGGCATCGGTACGCTGTCAGTAGTCGCAACTCCTATAGGAAATTTGGCAGATATCACCCTACGCGCCCTTGAGACCCTAAAGCAGGCTGACGCCATCGCCTGTGAGGATACGCGTGTAACGAGCAAGCTCCTTGCACGGTACGACATTCAAAAGCCTCTCCTGGTGTATCACGCACAGAGCGGCCCAGCTACGGCACGTGCAACAACACGCATCCTGACTATGCTGGGAGAGGGAAAACATATCGCCCTCGTGACCGACGCCGGTACGCCCGGTGTCTCAGACCCTGGCAGCGCACTCGTTGCAGAAGCTCGCTCGCGTCTAGGAAGCGATGTACACATCGTGGCGATACCAGGAGCTTCGGCTATTGCCGCTGCGCTCTCCATTGCAGGCATCGACAAAGATGATTTTACGTTCCTTGGGTTCCTTCCTCACAAAAAAGGCCGTCAAACTATCATGAAGGAAATCGCCGATATGACGCGTACCGTCGTTTTTTATGAATCCCCACATCGTATCGAAAAGGCTCTAGGCGAACTTGCGGCAGTGCTCGATGAATCACGGAAAGTGGTAACTCTTCGCGAGCTCACAAAGATGTTTGAATCAGTGAACTCCGGCTCGGCGACTGAACTTCAGGAATATTTCAAGGATCATCCCAAAGAAGTACGAGGAGAATTTGTCGTTATCGTGGCTCCCTAGGTATACTGTCCGTATGTCGCGCGAATCTATTCTCATGATCCTTGGTATTCTTGTGGCCATTTCTCCGTGGAGCGGATTGCCGCTTTCTATACTTGCGTGGATTCTACCGTTGCTAGGACTCGCCATTACGTTCATTGGTTTTACACTCCGTACCCGTGCACACGCCGTACGCGTCAAGGATACTTCTTCACGACCTTCTCAGGAGTTATACTAAACGTAATGCAGAACCCTGATCGCATTACGTACTTTGCGGCTACAGACTCCCGCGGCAAGCGCACGCCCTTTGGCCTGAAGGCAAAGGACCGTGGACGACACATGTACGTGATTGGAAAGACGGGTATGGGTAAGTCGACCCTGCTCGAGAATATGGCCATTCAGGATATCCAGAATGGCGAAGGCATGGCCTTTATCGATCCACACGGAAGTGCCGTGGAGTCTTTGCTGGAATATATCCCAGAGCATCGCATAAAAGACGTGGTGTATTTTGCGCCGTTCGACCTCGATCAGCCAATGGCCTTCAACATCATGGAAGATGTGGGCTACGATAAACGCCACCTCGTGGTGTCGGGCCTCATGGCAACATTTAAGAAGATTTGGATCGATGCGTGGAGTGCGCGTATGGAGTACATTCTCACCAATACGCTTCTCGCGCTCTTGGAATACCCAGACGCGACGCTGCTTGGCGTGAATCGCATGTATACCGATAAGGCATACCGAAATAAAGTTGTTGATAACGTAAAGGACCCAGTCGTAAAAGATTTCTGGGTAAAAGAGTTCGCTGCCTTTGGTGATAAGTACACGCAGGAGGCAACGCCATCTATTCAGAACAAGATCGGACAGTTCACGAGTAATCCACTGATTCGTAATATCATTGGCCAGCCAAAGTCTTCGTTCGACATCCGTACGCTCATGGATGAAAAGAAGATACTCCTTATTAACCTTTCGAAAGGATTGGTGGGAGATACGAACATGCGTCTTCTTGGCTCGATGCTCACGACGCGTATTTTCCTTGGAGCGATGAGTCGCGCGGAGCTTGCTCCGCGCGAGCTTGATAACGCACAAGATTTCAATTTCTATGTCGATGAATTCCAAAACTTCGCAAACGACACCTTCGCAGAAATTCTCTCGGAAGCTCGAAAGTACCATTTAAACCTTATCATCGCGCACCAGTATGTAGAGCAAATGGAAGAGCAGGTGCGGGCTGCGGTGTTTGGTAACGTGGGTACCACGGTATCGTTCCGCGTTGGACCGTTTGACGCAGAAACATTGGAGACGATATTCATGCCTGAGTTTCTCAAAGAAGACTTAGTGAACTTAGGCTTCGCGCAAATTTACCTTACGCTCATGATCGACGGCGTGGGTTCACGACCGTTTTCGGCCGTTACACTTCCTCGTATAGAAGCACCCCGTAAAAGTTTCAAACAAGAAGTAATTGAAGCGTCACGCGCACAGTTTGGAAACAAGCGTGCTCAAATTGAGGAAACGATCATTGCCGAACTTTCTTCAACCGATGGGCAGAACGGTCCGGTTGATGCGCCTGCCAAGCGTGCGAGTACTGCAAAGCGCGCCCCTGGTTCAACAAGTGCAGGAAGCTCAAGTAACAGCGGATCTGCGCCACGTCGCGATACACCTAGTCGTGATGAAGTTTCTCAACCACACATTTCAGGAACCAGTTTTACGGGTCAATCAGTTCCCGCTCCTCGGTCGAGTACGCCACTTCGCGCAACGTTGCCGAGAGAGTCTCAGACAAGTAGGCAAAGCGATAGTCAGGGTCAGGGAGGAAGAGATCGAGATACAGAGGATCGTCGCACATCAGCACCTCGAAGAAATTCTGCTCCTCAAGGACCTAAGGCACCAAGCAAAAACAGCGAAGACTTAAAAGCGATACTTCGGGGTATGGCAGCAAGTTCACCAAAGAATACGCAAAAGAAATCTGAAGAGAAAACTGCGCCACTAAAGGGCATACTTGCCGATGTGCTTAAGGGCAGCGACCAATCTACAGAAGCGCCTATGCCTACACCACGAGCTGCTCCACAAGAATCAAAGCCATACGAAGTAGATGAATCAACGCTTCGCGCCATCTTCAACGAGAAGCTGGGCTAACACCGCAACCTTTTCCCTACAGCACGAGTTGTAGTAGATATAGCAAGATTACCCTGAACCAATATGCCACTCGCAGTGTAGCCCGCCGAGCATGTAGTAGCCCTACACGCTCGGCGGGCGTTTTGGATAGGGAAAAGGGCGCGCAGAAGTGATTCTGCGCGCCCCTATAATTTTCTCTTCGGCCCGGTAGTTACGTGAGGCCGAAGTGGTTGTCCGCCCGCGCCCGCCAATACATCAGCGGAGCCATGAGCTTGTGATGGGCCAACACGTCCGTCGGGAGGTTATAACGCTCGAAGAACGTACCGGGCCCGGTATAGACCGACTCGAGCTGGCAGCCGTGAAGAAGAGAAACCCCGTGACGCGTGGGCGTCAGGTCCCGCTTCGCTTCAAACCAGCCGAGATTGACAGGAGCAGTAACAGCTACCCCCGCAAGCTCGTGAGTGATGAGTCGTTTCAGCGCGATCCCCACATCGTCGGTATCCCGCAGCACGGTGCCGGGCAGATGCCAGCCGGTGAATTCATGGTCATCGCGATGGATGAGCAGGATGCGACCCTTCTGGTCGAACACTGCCAACTCGACCGGAACCGAGACCGTTTTTTCCATCAGGGCATGGAAGACCGAGGGCGCTAAGGGCCACTCGACCTTCTTGAGGAGAGCCGTGAGGGTCTCCGTTTCCTTGTCGGTGAGCATGTGCTCCTCCTGGTTGAGTTGTCAAAAGAGCCCTTTCAGGCAGACTAAAATATACTACACAAATACGTTGCTTGTCAAGTTATCGTACGCGTGCGAGCAATAAACGCAGGTAACTTTTCAGGAGAGCAGGGAGATAATTTGGGTACTGAGTACGATACGTTTTTATAATTGAGTGAACGCAGCGAGCCATGGGGAGCTTGCTGCGAGTGATGCCACCAGCATGTATCCGATACTGCGTCATATATTTAGGAATGTTCGCAAATTTTCCGTACGCACCAAGCCGCAAGAAAAGATCTAAGTCTTCAGCGAGTCCGATATTTCGATAGCCGCCAACTTTTTCTATAAGACTCGCTCGCATCATTACCGATGAATGAGCAAACTGATTGCGTATTAATATAGAAGCGCGGATGTCGGCATCTTCTATTGAATATTGGTCTTTGCCGATCTCTTTCCCATCGCCATCGATGAGTGTTATGAATGTTCCGACCACGGCGAGATCTGCATGCATCTCAAGAAACATAACTTGGTTTGCAAGCTTCTCGGGGCTGGACCACACATCGTCACTGTCGAGTACGGCAATGTACGTGCCCTGTGATGCGGCGACAGCATCTGTCCGTGTCTGGTAGATACCCTTATTAGTTTCGTGATACAGATACCGAATACGAGAATCATTAAAAGATTTAACGCGCGCTTGCGTATCGTCGCTTGAACCATCGTCCACAATCACTAGTTCCCAGTTTTCGTATATTTGAGCAATAACACTTCTTATTGCTTCTTCGATATACCCAGCACGGTTATACGTAGTCATCGTGATACTCACAAGCGGCTCGGCTGTCGACGGGATTATTTTTTCGGTATGAGTGTCCATGAAGAGGGAAGTAAATCTTTGTGATCCTTCTGACGAGTATCGAACCAGGGTGACGGCGCTACCACGATCTTTTCAGGGTTTTGATTAAGCCATGCGCCCCACCAACTGAAGGAACTGTTTGCTATCACATTATGTGCGCAAGCAGCCATAAGCAGCAGTTCTTCCTGGTCGTTCGCGGCTTCGCCTGATACGTAGATAACGGTGCCGGGAAAGGTGAGCGTATCTTTCACCCAATCGATGTCATCAGAAAAGACGAACCAGGTTGGAGAACCTGTGCGCTCCACGATCTCCTTAGCTGCACGATTGTAATAGACTTCCGTGCAGGGCCCATACGATGCCGCGACCTTTTGATTCGCTACATAGTCTCCGCGACGTATGTGTACCGATACCGAAGCTCCCGCCCCCTGCATGCGCGCTATCATTGATTGCGCTGAATGAGAGAGCGGAGAGGCAAGTGTGAAGTCTTCAAGGAGCGTGGCGCGAA
>JAQBRJ010000020.1 GCA_028286545.1 Parcubacteria group bacterium
CGACTTGCATGACTCATCCATACAGCCAGCATTCATCCTGAGCTAGGATCAAACTCTCATTAAGAATAGGCGGAACACAAGAAAACATAGATCTTCTTTTTGTTCTTACCTAGTGATTCTCTATTCAATTATCAAAGTAGCTTTTTCTTCCCCTGCCCCATTTGTATTTCCCCAGGTGGGTACCGCGCAAACGAGAGCAAAGAAAACCGCCCCGCACGGGACAGTAAGGTCATAGTATAGGAGTGTATACAGGCCGTCAAGCGATGGTTCGATGGAACGATTACCCGGATAAACCGCTGTAAATAGGCCACGTATGGCGCGGTCGCTGCGTCTGTACTTCGCTGGTTTTCGCCTATTGCTCCACGCGCCCATTCCCTCTCGCGAGAGCTCGTTGACCAGATGAGATATGGTACGTACATTATCTCTGTAGCCATAGGAGAAAGGTACGATGACAAAGAGCAAGAAAGGCGGGAATGTTCGTCAGACACCCCCGCCAAGCCCAAGAGTCGAGAGTCCAGGATTCCGAAACCTTACGCACGGTTTCGAACGTGCTCCCACTCAGATTTACGCGACGGAGTTTGATCGTTCATGCGTCGAAGCTGGAATCTATCACGTGCGCTTCTGATCATCATTGACGAGCGTCATTCGGGATACGAGCAATCGTGTCCCTTTTTCTTTTGAAACGATTCTCGCTTTCCACAAGTTGCGCCTACCTGTGAGGAGCGTAGAATGAGAGGAGCCGTCAACAACCTTGCATGAGATTTCCCCGTGCTAAACATCGTGAATATATAGTCGTCTCCGTTGGAGGGTCTTTGATAGTCCCAGACGGAGTTGATTCAGAGTTTTTGACGTCCCTACGTGCTATTATCCTCGACCACGTTAAGCGTGGCTTTTCTTTTTATATTGTTGTAGGTGGAGGAAAGACCGCACGAAACTATCAGCAAGCTGGTGAACAAGTCGCAGGCGATTTACATAAAGAAGATTTGGATTGGCTTGGTATTCATTCAACGCGCTTAAATGCTCACCTCTTACGAGTACTCTTTAAGGACGTAGCTCAGGAAAAGATAGTCAAAAACCCAACGCGTGGTTTGCGTGGGAACGACGCGGTAATTATTGGTGCTGGCTGGAAGCCAGGATGGTCAACCGACTATTGTGCAGTACTCGCTGCAAAGAAACTGGGTGCGAAGAAGCTCGTGAATCTTTCAAATATTGACTACGTATATACCGCTGATCCGCGAAAGGATCCAACGGCGCAAAAGATCGAGAAGATCGGCTGGGGCGATTTCCGTGAGCTTATCCCTAAAGAATGGGATCCGGGTCTCTCTTCCCCATTCGATCCAGTTGCAGCAAAAGAAGCTGATCATTTGCACCTTGAGGTGGCAATTATCAACGGCAAGAAGCTCGACGAGTTTGCAAATTATATTGAAGGCAAACCTTTCATTGGAAGTGTTATTTCCTAGACAGTCTTATCCTAACTTCGCGAGAACCTCTTCTATTTGCGCCTTAAGCTCTTCAAAGGTGCCGTCATTATGTAGCGTGTAGTCGGCCATTTTCATGACAGCCGAAATGTTCATTTCGTTCGCCGCAGTCTGAGCCATTTCCTTATCCTCTTGTATACAAAATTCTTCGAACGAAACTTTATCTTTTTCACTACCCCGCAATATAGCTCGTTCGTAGCGTGTTTTACGATCCGCATCTACGGCCAAAATCGGCACCCCTTCTTTCTTAAGAAATTCTGCTTCTCCAATGGCACGAAGTGCTTCGATAATCGCATCTCCACCCGCAGCAACTGCACGCTCGTAATTCGTTTCTACCACGTATGACGAGCCGTGCATCTGCCGTAAATCATTACCAACAATCCGCATGGAGTCCCGGTTCACTGGCATGCCACGCCGAATTATTTCTTCGGTGATGAAACCGCTACTCGAGTAATGTGCAAAGCCCTTCTCTTGTACGAGATAGTCGACGACCGTACCCTTGCCTGCCCCATTGGTTCCGGTAACGCCAAGGATCATAGGAAGCTTACTTTTTCTTCTTACCCTCAGGAGACTTTGCGAAGCGTTCAGCAAGTGGCACAAGAAGTGGAGCAGCGAGGAGGATTGAAGAATACGTTCCTGCAACAACACCTACCAAAAGCACGAGTGCGAAGTCGACGGTGTCCTTGCTGCCAATGAAGACGAGTGCGAGCAAAGCGAGCACGACGGTGAGCGAGGTGTTGATCGAGCGTCCGAGAGTTTCTGTAATAGACTTCCCTACCGTCTCTGCAAAGGGTTCGCTGATCTTTCCGTGCTCGTTGTTGTGAAGATGCTCACGAACGCGGTCGAAGATAACGATGGTGTCGTTCACGGAGTAACCAAGGATGGCGAGGAGTGCGACGACGAAGAGCGAATCGACTTGGCTGCCGGTGAAGTGGCAAAGGATTGCATAGAAACCTGCGGGAATGATGACGTCATGGAAAAGAATGACCACCACGATGGCACCGTATACCCAGCCTGAAACTGGCTTCGAAACGCGGCGGAATGCCCATGCGATGTAGAGCATGATAGCGATGATGACCGCAGCAAGTGCGTAGAGTGCCTTGATTGCAAGCTCAGAGCCAAGTGACGGGCCAATTGAGTTGAAGCGGAGTTCAGTAAGGCCGGCTGCCGTTGTTGAAGCAGCAGAAGTAGCTTTAGTGGTGGTTGTGCTCATTGCGCCAGATGTTCCCTCTCCAAGCGCAGCAAGCACCTCTGTATGTTCTGCGGGTGTAAGAGTACGGGTACGAAGGATGACGCCGTTTGTTCCGCTCTCGCGAAGTGAGGTCTCACCGAGCGCGAGCTGATTCACATTTTGCTTAATGGTAGTGAGGTCTGGACGAGCCTGCGTGTAGCTCACTTCCACGAGCGAACCACCGGTGAAGTCTATTGAAAATGGAAGGCCGAAAATAGCGATAGAACCGAGCGCAATTGCTAGGAGAATTCCCGTAATGGTGAAGAACAAGCCGCGGTGATTGACGATATACATACGTTATTTGGTGTCGTTATCTTTGCTGCCCAAGTGGAATCCGCTTGAGAGTAGGAAGCGCCACGCGCTGCCACCTTCCGTTGGAAGAATCGCACGAAGGAATACGCGTGAGATGAACACTGCAGAAATAAGCGAGGTGATAACACCGAAGCCGAAGACGAGCGCGAAGCCCTTGATGAGCGAGGTGCCAACCCAGAAGAGAATGATCGCGGAGATGATCATAGTGAGGTGGCCATCGCGAATAGCAGGCCATGCACGGCCGAAGCCGATAGTAGCTGCTTCTTGTGCGCCAAGCCCACGACGAAGCTCTTCCTTCATACGCTCAAAGATAAGGACGTTCGCGTCCACGGCCAGACCGATGGAGAGAATAAAGCCAGCGATACCCGAAGCGGTAAGCGTAATCGGCACGATCTTGATAAGCGTAATCGTAATAAGCACATAGATAACGAGTGCAACGGTCGCGATAACACCAGGGAGACGGTACCAAATGACCATGAAAAGAGAAACGAGTCCGAAGCCAATCGCCGCTGCAACGAGTCCTGCATTGTATGCCTGGCCACCGAGTGATGGACCAACCGTGTCGCTCGATTCAAGGGTGATAGGAACAGGGAGAGCACCGAAGTTGAGGTTCTGTACGAGATCGCGACCTTCCTGAGGTGTGAATGTTCCGGTGATAGTCGCGTCGCCACCAACGATAGCTTCCTGAATAGTTGGTGCTGAGATAACGTTTCCATCGAGGAAGATTGCGAGTGTCTTGCCAACGTTTTCACTCGTGAGCTTTGCAAAGAGTGCGGCACCTTCAGCATTGAAATGAAGTACCACTGTTGGAGAGTTTGCTACCTGGCCTGCATTTCCTGTTGCGAATTGAAGTTCAGCAGACTGAAGATAGCGGCCGGTAAGTCCGGTATCGATATAGCTCTGCGAAACTGAGAGGCTCGTGGTGGTGCCAACAGTTGTTGGCGTTGAGGTAGCAGCACCTGCAAGTTTGAACTCAAGTACCGGAGTCTTGCCGATAGCATCGACTGCTGCCTTTACATCAGTGACACCAGGAAGCTCAACCAAAAGACGATCTTCCTGATTCCCTGCTACCGCGCTCGACTGCTCAAGCTGTACGAGAGGCTCTGCAACGCCGAAAGCGTTCACGCGACGATCGATAACATCACGAAGTGAGTTAAGGGCACCCTGCTTGTCAGTCGTTATCTTGGTGGTGTCGGCGTGGTAAATAAGCTCGGTTCCCCCTGCGAGATCAAGACCAAGCTTTACGTTGTATTTAGAACCTGCGTGATGCGTACTTACGACAAACCAAGCGAGGAGTGCGGCGACGATAAGCACAATGAGGGCTGAAATGATGCGCCACGGACGAG
>JAQBRJ010000022.1 GCA_028286545.1 Parcubacteria group bacterium
TAGATTCATGGCGTGGATTGGTACAAGGCGTGGTGCATGACGAAAGTGCCTATATCGGCATACGCGAAGGGCGTGTATTTGGTCATGCGGGACTATTCTCAACCGCTGACGACATTCTCAACTATCTAGAAATGCTTTTAAACGATGGTGCCCAAAACGGCCAGCGATTCTTTTCTGAATCCATTATCGAGCAAATGGAAACGAACCAGATTCCTCATCTGCCTGATGTTACAGGACTTGGCTGGGAGCTCAATCAACCCCGCTACATGGGAAAGTTCTGCAGCTCTACTACCATTGGCAAAACAGGATTTACGGGCACAGTCTGTGTATGTGATCGAAAAAAAGAAGTGGCATACGTCATACTTTCGAATCGCACCTACCCGCAGCGTCCTCCAGATTCGGAAGCGATAAACGAATTTCGTGCTGCTATAGGAGAGATTGTTCTCGCTCCACGCTAGCTGGCTATCCCCATTTCAATGCTCAAAACCGAATTTGGTATACTGTGCCTATGAACGATTTACTTATCATCGGAGGCGGCCCAGCGGGAGTAGCAGCAGGAGTATATGCTGCACGAAAGTTTCTAAAAACAGACTTAGTAGCTGAAGAAATCGGCGGCCAGAGCACCGTATCTGAAGGTATTCAGAACTGGGTTGGAACCGTGAATATCCCCGGTACAGACCTCATCAAAGCCTTCAAAGAGCACCTAGAAGCCTATAAGGGTGACAATTTGACCCTTCATGAAGGAAAGCGTGTTGAATCGCTTACAAAGGCTCAAGGAGGCTTTGAAGCTACTCTCAAGGACGGTTCCAAGCTCTCGGCGCGCGCTGTGCTCATCGCATCAGGAGCAGCTCGAAAACGACTCTCGATTCCCGGTGCTGATCAGTTTGAGCACAAAGGACTCACGTACTGTGCGTCGTGCGATGGGCCTCTCTTTGGCGGTATGGACGTAGCGGTAGTTGGTGGTGGCAATGCAGGTTTTGAATCGGCGCTTCAGCTGTTGGCGTACTGCAAGTCGGTAACGCTTATCCATAAGTATGCAGAGTTCAAGGCTGACGCGATAACCGTACGTAAGGCACTTGAGCACCCGAACATGAGGGTACTCACCACTACAGAACCTGTTGAAGTGCTCGGCGAAAAGTTTGTGAATGGCCTTGTGGTGAAAAATAGTGAAACAGGCGAGACAACCACTCTCTCGGTCTCAGGAATCTTTGTCGAAATTGGCGTGTTACCTAACACGGGCTTTGCAAAGGATTTGGTTGAGATTGATGCTGTGGGACGCGTAATCACTGACCCGCGTAATCAGCACACAAGTGTCGAGGGCGTATGGGCTGCAGGAGATTGTACCGACGAGCTCTATCATCAGAACAACATTGCTGCAGGCGATGCCGTGAAGGCGCTTGAGGATATTTACATCTGGGTAAAGAAGCAAGATTAGGTTCCTGCTGGGAATAAAGAAGAACCCGCGCCAAAGGCGCGGGTTCTTCTTTATGTTGTGGAGTGAGATTTACTCAGCCGGAGCTGCATCATCGCCTACCTTCACATCTTCGTCCATGTCGTCTTCCTTTGTGTCCGCAACCTCGAGCTCGTCGCTCGTAGATGCGTTTCCAGGAACTACAACGTCCTCAGATGGCTGAGCGACTTCAGCGCCGTCCTCACCTGGGGTAACTACTTCAACTTCATCTTCATCTTCTTCACTCATAGTATGTTTGGTGGTCGTACCTCCCTTTTGTCCGAGGAAAAAAGAAAGGCCTTCCATATATTGGCTGGCAATGATTCGACCGGGCTAACTTCTACAGTATACCGCATTTGCGTGAAGACTTCATTAAGCCCCTACCATCTCCCATATCTTTGCCGATACATTACGCGGCTCACCTTCAAACGGCAAATGGTGATTATCAAAGAATGGCATGGAGTTACATTCCAAAATACCGCAGCGCTCCTGCTCTTTCCATGATCGCTTCAAGTCTTCGATTATGAAATCAATACCTGCGATCGGCGCTTTCAGCGCCTTTGCGACATCTTCAAACAATTGAATGTTATCTGGATGGATTCCCTCCGTCGTATCAACTGTTGTTCCCCCAATTCCCCAGTTCACTTTCTGATGCAGCATTACCCGCTTCCCAATTTCTGGAATGCTATCAGGCGTCATGCCCTGCCACGCAAGTTCTTGCTCTGCGGCCTCAGTTATCGCAAGCTTTGAGAAATACGGACCGCTACGCGCAGGGTTCAAGTTCGCTACGGCGATGAGTTCTTCAATAGTACTGACACCATCTCCCACCACCGACGGTGGGTCGCGACGAAGGGCGGCGAAGAATTTTCCGTCTACTACCGTCGCTCGGTATACGCCCCCCACGAGTTCCTCTTCAATGAGCGCGTACGGCGATACTTGTTTAGCGACACGAAATGCTCGTAGCAATTCCTCTTCTGAATCGATATGGAGCGTTGTGTGGCGCGATGCCGAACCTAGGTGAGGCTTAATAATCACGGGCGGCGTAAGCGTGTGATATATCTGCAGCGCTTTGCGTTCAGTAAACGCTTCGCCTCCTCGTGCGACAGGAAAACCAAGCTTTCTGAATTGTTTCTTTAGCTCTGCCTTATTATCCATCCACCACACACGCGCTCCGGCATTATTGCCAAGCGGAAGCCCTTCAAACGCCAGCTTTCGACCATCAGGAAGCTTTGCCACGAAAATATTGCGTGCAAGTCCAAACAGACGGAATTCCCACATATCAATACCGCGTGTCTTTGCTTCTTCCCAGAGCACTTGTGCCAAGAGCAACGTTTCGTCATCCATCTCAGTCTGCTTCTTTGCCACTCCAAGCTTTACTAAGCCGCTAAGCAAATGTGGAGTCACATTTCGTTCAATCACGGAGAGACCTCGAGATGCAGCCCTAAAAACTGGTCCAGGAGTAAATATAGGGCGCAATACACCATCAACCATGATAGTTGTGTAGGTGAGACGATGAGGAACGCCGGCTCCCCCGCATTCACTACATTCTTTTGCGTTACTCATTCACCCAGTATACCAAGTCGAAGAAGTTAATTGGAGACACAAATCCCACCCACGTCTCCAAACGGAAGACTCGAGCTCGCCACAGGAGCACACTTATATCCAACAATACACTTCTTAGCAGTGGCCATATTTCCACCACAATGCTCTCCAGCTTTAGCGGTATTTGCAGACGAGGTAGCGGTGGTAGTGGTAGTTGTTGAGTTCACCGTGGTAACGGTGGCAGATTGACCATACACTCCTGTATCCGTAGTTCCACCCTGCATATCGGCAGTACTGGTTGCTGTGTAAGAACCGGTATTCGACATACCGAAGGCATAGAACCCAAGGCCAATAAGAATAATAACGATCACTGCGATGAGCACGTAGTATTGGTTTTTCATATCAGTAAGAGTATATCTATCTTCATGTGTTTATGATTAAGGTCGTTTTGTGTATCGGGCAAACGATCTTCCGACTACAACCCCTACCACTGACCCGAGGATTACTCCCGCAACGGCATCTGAAAGCCAATGAATACTCATCGATACGCCGAGACCGATGTAGAGCGCATATAGTAACGCTACGTACACGAGCCAGCGCTTCTTTGGATACATAACAACAAGCGCTACAGCCATTGAGAATGCGATGGTCGTGTGAGACGAAGGCCAGCCCCAAAAGATTCCATGTCTGAAGAATCCAAATTGGAAGCTGTGGCTTATATCGACAGCGTAGTTATGCAAGTTTGGCTGCAGTCTTCCCGTAAAGGTCTTGTAGATTGAAGAAACGATCGAGCCCAGAAGTGCTGCTTGAGCGAGAAGCCATCCGGCATAGGTGATCTTCTCTTTCTTTTTCCTTGCACCATACACAAGAAGACCGAGCGGCAAGATAATCGGTAGTAAGCCGCCGATTATGAGCGCAGGAAAGAAAAGCAAGTATACATTCTTAGTTGCCACGAAGTAGCTCCAATCGAGCCCTGACCGTACGATTACTGCAGTAAGCACTACTGCGAGTACGTGCCATGGCAGATAGCGCGGTGCAAAGCACCGCAGTAGATTCGGAGGAAGTGTGCGGAGAAAATGCCTCATTACGACCAGGCACCGATAATTGCACCCATAGCGATCATTACAACAAGCGAACAGGCGGATTCAAAAACCCATAGCTTGAAGCTGCTTCCCATCCAGATAACACCGATTGAGGTAGACGTAACAAGGAATCCAAGCCATGCCAAGAAGGCACACACGATACCTGTTGAAACTCCTGGACCGCTCAAATATGGCGAGGTCGATGCGAGGACGTATATCGCTGCAAGCACGTACGCTGTTACAAGATTTGCGAGCAAGTTCCAAAGCATCTGTGGAACCATGTCGGAGAATTTCTCATTCCCTGTTGGATGAATGTTCGCAAGTCTCATCCAAAGCTTTCCGAGAACCGGCCCATGGAACATGAAGCCGAGCACAAAGGCTACAACGGCCGCGACGACAACGGCGAGTAGATTGATAGGTACCATAGTTTGTTACGAGTTTAGGGTAAGTAGTACTGACCCCTATAGTGTAGCGCTCATTTCCCAAATAAAATGCAGTATGTGGCGGAGAGGGGGAGATTCGAACTCCCGATACCTTTCGGCATGCCGGTTTTCGAAACCGGTCGTTTCAACCACTCACGCACCTCTCCTCGGTTTTTCCATCCTAGCATTTTTGGCCCGGAAAATGTAGGATAGCAAGGTGAGGGTTCGCAAAAAGGTCCCATCGTCTAACGGTTAGGACGCCCGCCTTTCACGCAGGAAATCGGGGTTCGATTCCCCGTGGGATCATGCAGCCAGAAAGCCGCCCTTTGGGCGGCTTTCTGCATTATCTAGATCGGAACCTCAATGATAAGAAATTCAGCCGATTCTTCTACGCTGATCTCAACTGCCGAAGTATCAGTAATGCCTATAGCATCTCTCGCAAACAATGATTCTCCCGCTATCTCAATACTTCCTGACACTACAAACACATACGCTCCATTGCCTTCTTGGTGCATAGCGTAAGAAAGCTTTTTATCAGCATCTAGAGTCACTTTAGAAATATAGGCATCTTGATTGATACCCAGGCCAAGCGTGGTATCCAAGGGACCAACAAGTTGAGTAAGACCCTGTTCGTTAGCATCTGAAATCTGTGTTTGTCCATAGCGTGGCGCAATGCCAAGCTCTTTGGGAAGTATCCATATTTGAAATAACTCGAGTGAGTCCATCGTTGAAGCATTGTATTCCGAGTGAGCAACGCCGGTACCAGCAGACATGACCTGTACTTCGCCTGCCACCACCGTTCCCACATTTCCCATACTGTCTTTGTGAGTTAGAGTGCCGCTCGTGACGATGGTGATTATTTCCATATCCCGATGCTGATGCATGCCAAAGCCATTGTCAGCACTAATACGGTCGTCGTTTATGACGAGTAACTTCCCAAAGCCCGTACGCGCAGGATTGTACCAATCTGCAAAGCTAAAGCTGTAACGGGTCGTGAGCCACCCGTAGTCTCCACGACCTCGATCCCCTGCCCGATGTATGACGGTGTTCATGAGGTAGTTATACCCTACTAAATATGAAGCCTTACTGGGGACAATACTATTCAGAAAATCCTTAGGAAGATTTTATCTTTAATTCATAGCTCAAATGTATGATTAGGACATGAAATCTCGTTGGTCACATTTGCGCTGCAAAGCAGAATTTATGCGTAGAGACGGAAAATCTCTGAAAATTATAAAAGGTGAATTAGGTATTCCTCTCTCCACGCTTAGTGGATGGATGAGAAATGTAACATTAACAGATGCTCAAAAAGACATTCTTAGTCAAAGCTGGAAGATATCTTTGATTCAAGCACGATCAAAAGCCTCGGCATGGCATAGAAACCAAAAAGAGGAACGTATAGCTAAAGCTAGAGAAAATGCCATTACCTCACTATCTACAATTGAGAACAATCTCGTCAGTTTAGAACTAGCCTTAGCGTTCCTCTATTTGGGTGAAGGAGGCAAGACGAAAAGTGGATTAAGTATGGGAAATTCAAACTCAACCATTCTTAATCTGTATCTGTTCGGGCTTGAGAATATATATAATGTCTCGCGTAATTCGCTGCATTATTCGATCCATATGCGACATGATCAAGACGAAAATGTGCTCAGGAAATTTTGGTCACATGAACTTCAGGTTCCAATAAATAAGTTCAACTACACGGTGAAAGATAAACGCACGATTGGAAAGGAAACGCGTGCTGGATATAATGGAGTTTGCCTTATTTCGGGCGGACCAGTGGAAATTCAAAGAAAATTGATGTATCTTGCAGAGGCGTTCTGTGAACGCACTTTGCGCGGTTAGCTCACTTGGTAGAGCGTGTCATTGACGTTGACAAGGTAGCAGGTTCGATCCCTGCACCGCGCACAAAAGTATTGTTATGAGGTCTGGGAAGAAAACACTTGCAGCTTTTGTAGTAAGGAGTATAACGCTAGCAAGCAGGTCGCTTGCGATCTGCCCCCGCATCTAGCCAGGAGGATTTACCGATGCGTATGCCCACCACGCTGCCCACGGCAATCACCGTTCTTTTCATAACCATCTCGACTGCCTCAGCGCAGACGGCGACACCTTTGGTCCCGGTCCAATCGGTTCCGGTGCCCGCGCAAACTACTCCCGCGCCGACTCCGGCTACGATAGTGCTGCGGATCAACTCGTATGCCGACTTCTCCAAGGCTCCTCCCTATCCTGTGGGATGCCACCCCTACAAGGATTTCAATGGGAAAGGCGGCGAAGTCAGCAACGGCAGGATCGAATGCGATTCCGAAGCCCATTACACGGCCGGCGTCACGTACGGGACCGACATGCATCCCCTATGTACTACCAAGGCTAAAGGCAGCGTCGTCTGCATCGTTACCAGGGGAGCGGATCAGCCCCCTCCCCAAATACAGCTCCCACCAGGGAGCTGATTCATTACTTCACAAGCCCTCTCCTTTGGCATACAGTAGTTCGATGGAAACCCCCACTCGTACTATCGTCTACTATCACGCGAACTGCCCTGATGGCTTCGGAGCAGCATATTCCGCTTGGAAGAAATTTGGCGATACAGCCGAATACATACCGCTTGAGCGCGGACACGATATTCCCACTGACTTTGCTGGAGCACACGTGTTTTTCGTAGATTTTTCATATCCTCAAGAAATCATGGATATGTTTGTGAAAGAGGCGGCCTCAGTGACGGTACTTGATCATCACATCGGCTTACGCGACGTGGTTGAATCAATGCCAGAACATGTGTTTGATAATGATCGATCGGGCACGACTATCGCCTGGGACTACTTTCACCCAGGAGTGCCTCGACCACGACTCATGGAATATTTGCAGGACGATGATCTCTTTACGTACAAACTTCCGGAGACACGGGCGGTTATGGCCTACGTGAGCGTGCAGCCATATACCTTTGAGTTTTGGGATACGATGATGGCAGAACTAGAAAATGATGTGACACGTGAGAAATTTCTCGAGAAGACGCAAATATATGGTGAGTATTTCGTATTACTCGCAGAACTAGCTGCATCAAAGGCGAAGCTTGTGACCTTTGAAGGATACGAATGCTATTTCGCAACAGCACATCCTACCAAGCCTATGAAGTCATTAGTCGGAAATATGCTTGCAAAGAAACATGGACCTTTTGCGCTGGTGGTAAGCGCTCATCCGCGTGGCTTTGGTGTCTCCATACGAGGAGACGGTACCGTAGACGTCTCTTTGATTGCACAGAAATATGGCGGAAATGGACACAAAAACTCATCAGGATTTGCTATACCCGTTGATGGCCCTATGCCATGGACTATTGTTGAAGACGATGAAGATACTGGCAATTGAAACCTCCTGCGACGAGACAGCTGTGGCTGTGCTTGAGTGCGTTGGTGGCGTAGGAAATGCGGCGCGTTTTACCGTACTCGGCAATGCGCTGCTTTCGCAAATAGAACTCCATCGTGAATATGGGGGTGTATACCCTGCTCTTGCTAAACGCGAGCATGCGAAGAATTTGGTTCCGCTTCTCGAGAGTGCGCTGTCCGAAGCAGAGATGCTACGCGAAGATACGCAGTCGATGGACTCGAGTGTGCACGATGCTATTACTCTGGCACTCGAACGCGAACCTGGACTTACCGAAATCTTTCTGGCATCAGTGAGCGAAATGGAGATTCCTGATATTGACGCCATAGCCGTAACTGCCGGCCCCGGACTCGAGCCAGCGCTATGGGTCGGTGTTAATTTCGCGAGAGCATTGGCCATTGCCTGGAACAAGCCTTTGGTTGCCGTGAACCACCTTGAAGGTCATATCATTTCCGCAATTGCAAAAGAAGAAGATGGTAACCTGCTTGTTGAGCACCCAAAACTTCCTTTGTTGGCTCTCGGTATTGCTGGTGGGCACACTGATTTAGTAGTTATGGACGATTGGCTCTCCTATACAACTATTGGTGGGACACTTGATGATTCGGTGGGAGAAGCATTTGATAAAGTCGCAAGAATGCTTGGACTTCCCTATCCTGGAGGTCCGCAAATATCACGCTTGGCAGAGATTGCCCGAAAGACCGGTGGTGAGAACCCCTTTACCCTTCCACGCCCCATGATTAGATCGGGAACAAATGACTTTTCATTCTCAGGTCTTAAGACAGCAGTGCTCTATCTTTTAAAAAAGAATCCTGAGATAAGTGATATTGATAAGCAGTACGTCGCGTTGGAATTTGAAGATTCAGCAACTGAGGTACTTTGGTCGAAGACAGATTCGGCATTAAAGGATACGGGTGCGAAAACTCTTGTAGTGAGTGGTGGTGTTTCTGCAAATATTCATATACGTCGGGTATTTGAAGAGAAAATCAAAGCAGAGCATCCTGATGTTACGCTTCTCATTCCTCCAAACAATCTTGCAACCGACAACGCCGTCATGATCGGCCTTGCTGGTTATTATCATTTCCTTAAAGGAGAATTTGCTGATATTGATACGCTTCGAGCTAATGGGAATCTCAAACTCCCGAATCTGGCTACTACAGAATAACTAAGGTAAATCCGGCCTGTATTTGCTATAGTGGTAGCAAATGCTTAGCCAAGATGACAAATTCCTAAAACCATACGACCCTGCTGCGACCGAAGGTCGCATATATAAGGCGTGGGAGGACAGTGGCTATTTCAACCCGGATAATCTTCCGAACGCCGATTCACGGGAACCCTACACGATCACGCTTCCGCCGCCGAACGTTACGGGAGTTCTTCACCTTGGCCACGCCTACGAAGACTCCTTGCAGGACACGGTCATTCGCTATCAACGCATGCGCGGGAAGCGGGCTCTTTGGGTACCAGGAACCGACTCAGCAGCAATCGCAACTCAAGCACGCGTCGAGAAGAACATTCAGAAAGAAGAGGGTAAGAGCCGTCACGACATTGGCCGTGAAGAACTTGTTAAACGAGTAACGCAGTTTGCGCGAGAAAGCGAAACGACCATCCTCAACCAAGTGCGCCGCATGGGGGCATCGCTCGATTGGTCGCGGTACGCCTTTACCCTTGATGACGCCCGCAATAAAGCAGTGTTCACTGCTTTTAAGCGCATGTATGATGCAGGGCTTATATATCGCGGCAATCGCATCGTAAACTGGGATCCGAAAGGACAGACTACTATTTCTGACGATGAAATCGTTCACGAGGAACGCACAGCGAAGCTCTACACATTCAAATATTCAAAGGACTTCCCTATTGCTATTGCAACAACACGCCTTGAAACAAAGGTCGGTGACGTAGCCGTCGCGGTTCATCCGGACGACGCTCGCTATACAAAATTCGTTGGCAAAACCTACGAAGCAGTCTTCTGCGATGTACCAATTTCAATACGTATAGTCGCAGACAAAGAAGTTGATCCTGAATTCGGTACCGGCGCGCTTGGTGTTACCCCTGCGCACAGCATGGTTGATTGGGATATGGCCGAGCGCCACAGCCTCCCAAAGGACAAGGCTGTTATTAACGAATACGCAAAGATGACCGTCGAAGGCAGGCTTTCGGGCCTCAAGGTTCTTGAAGCGCGAGAAGCAGTTGCCGAATGGCTACGCTCAGAAGGCCTTATGGAAAAGGAGGAAGATATTTCTCAAAACGTATCGACCGCTGAACGCACGGGCGGAATTGTTGAGCCGCTTCCGAAGCTTCAGTGGTTCGTTGCCGTAAATAAGCCATTCGTTATTCCTCATTCAGAAATTACCGGTATTGAGACTGGTTCAGAAATCACTCTGAAGCAGCTCATGCGCGCATCTGTTGAGAACGGCGACATTGTGATGCCTCAGGATAATTTCAAAAAGATTTACATGCACTGGATTGATAACCTCCATGACTGGTGCATCAGTCGCCAGATATGGTTTGGACATCGCATTCCTATTTGGTATCGAGAAAGCGACATTCGCTGCCAGGAAACCGCGCCCGAAGGCGATGGATGGTCACAAGACCCAGACGTACTCGACACATGGTTCTCGTCTGCTCTTTGGACATTCTCCACACTGGGATGGCCTGATGAGTCAAAAGATCTTGAGCGTTTCCATCCAACCTCATTTATGTCTCCTGCGTATGAAATTCTTCCGTTGTGGGTTTCGCGCATGATTCTTATGAGTGGCTTCCACCTTGGCCAAGTACCATTCAAAACCGTTATGATCCACGGCCTCGTACGCGATAGCAAAGGGCGTAAGTTCAGTAAATCCATCGGAAACGGCATTGATCCTATCGAAATGATCGACAAATTTGGTGCTGACGCGCTTCGCATGGGGCTACTCGTTGGAACGGCAATCGGTAACGATGTAAAGTTCGATGAAAGCAAAATAAAGGGTTACAAGAACTTCGCCAACAAGCTGTGGAATATTACGCGGTTTATCCTTGAAAATACCGAAGACGCAGACCTTACCGCGGAACTTATATCGAACGACACTACGATTCGCGAAGAGCTTGATGCGATCATTGCCGACGTTACAAAAGATATGGACGAGTATCGTATCTACCTCGCCGCTGAAAAGATATATCACTACATTTGGGATCGTCTCGCGAGTGAATTGCTTGAAGAATCGAAACAGATTTTTGCCAGTGAAGACTCAACCGCAATTGCATCACGCAAAACTCTTCTCCGTTCACTTTTGAAAGATTCTCTCAAAATCCTTCATCCGATAATGCCATTCGTCACCGAAGAAATCTGGCAAAGCCTCTCGGAAACCGAGGGATTACTGATGATTACAGAGTGGCCGTAGGTTACAATTAACAATAACGCGCAGTTATAGTAGATGCGCACTATCAATGGAGCTCCTTACTTCGGTATCATTTCAAACGTTAGTCTTTGCCTTCGTAGGTGGATTACTCCCTGCGTTGCTTTGGCTGTATTTCCTCCTTAAGGAAGATTATCGCCATCCAGAACCACGCACAGTTCTCCTCATGGCATTCATGGCTGGTATGGCTGCCGTGCCGCTTGCGGTGCCCTTTGAAGCCTACTTTAGGGACTATGCGTATAGCATAGTCCCAGGCTGCTCTCCGTATGCCAATCTCTGTTTCCCTATTATTACGGGTTGGGCAATTATCGAAGAGACTCTTAAATACTTGCTTGCAGCGGTAGTGGTGCTGTGGCGCCGCGACGTGGACGAATCAATTGACTTGGTTATTTATATGATCACGGTGGCGCTCGGCTTCGCGGCGCTTGAGAATATGCTGTTCCTCATTGAACCATTCTCTTCAGGTGATTACCTTGCAGCGCTCGCTACTGACAACCTTCGCTTCGTAGGCTCAACACTTCTTCACGTCATTGCCTCAAGCGCTATCGGATTTTCTCTTGCCTTTGCCCACAGACTTCCCTGTTGGTATCGTGGCTTTGCAGCATCTGGTGGACTTATCCTCGCCATTGCATTGCACACGACGTTTAATTTCCTTATAATTCCTCGAGACGACTCACACAGCATCCTTGGTGCATTCTTGTTCGTATGGACGGGTGCTGTCGCGTTGTTCGCACTCTTCGAACTATTAAAGTATTTCCAGTATCGCAACGAGCCTGGAACTATTGCCTAGCTTACCTACTTATTTACGTATGAAAAAACGATCTTTCTTCGAACGACTTTCCGGTTCGGTGCCGGTTACGGACGACTATGACGCCTTCGAAGACGATGTCGTGCCTGCACGCCGCCTTGCACCCTCGCCTTCGTCTCAAACAGGAAGCGGGACACCTCAGATACACTCCACGTATGAAGATCATGAGGACGTAGAGAGCGAAGGACAGCTCCCGGTAGACGTATACCAAACAGCAAGCGAGATTGTTATTCGCACCTTTATCGCAGGCGTACGTGCTGACGAGATAAACCTTTCCATAAGCCGCGATATGGTTGTTATTGAAGGAGCTCGTGCCGAGCGCGAGACTATTGCAGAATCAGACTATTTCATTCGCGAGCTCTTTTGGGGCACATTCTCTCGCACTATTCTCCTTCCCCAAGAAGTAGATGTCGATAATTCTTCAGCAAATGCAAAGGATGGTCTTCTTACTCTTATTTTGCCTAAACTCGATAAGGCAAAGCAGACAAAGCTTCGCGTGAAAGCTGGTTAAATACCACTTCAATAGGTAAAGCAAAAAGCCGGCTTGCGCCGGCTTTTTGCTTTTACATCTCGCTTATAGACTCTCAATATCTTTATTCAGATCTTCTACAATCGAATTGAGCTGTTTGAGCAATTCTAAATACTTTTCTGGGTCATTCTCCTTAAGAGTTTCGAGATCTGCAATAAGTTGTTCAATTTCCATAGTCTAGAATTATGCTGCTGCGTAACGAGCCTTTTCCTGCGAACGTCGTCGAAGCCAGTTCATGCTTTGAGCAATAGCAACTATGGCGATAACGCCTATGCCAGCGGCGAGTCCATTCTCTGCGATATGCTGGCCCTTCTCGACAAAATGCTGCGCTTTTTCTAAAGCATCTGTGTCCATGCCAACCATCGGACCACCTCCTGCAGTGATTTGTCCTGTTAGGAATGAAGCTCCTGTTCCAATTAAACCAAGCAGAGCTACTAGCTCTAATTTCTGAGCAGTCTTTTTATATAGCTCACCGATCTGGGCCCTAGAAAGGAGAGGCTTTAGACGATTTTCTTCACTAGCAGGAGCATCAAGCCGTGTCTCCGCTGCCGAAATTACTTCGCGATTGGTGGCAAGGTTTTCTTCTAGTCGGGTCTCTTCTTCGCCGATAGCTTCTAGTATCTCTGCATGTCGTTCAGGAGTAAGTGGAGCAATTGGTGCGCTTTCTGCATCAAGATCAGCGGACTGCGTATCAACAGCTGGTTCTGCAACTTCTGGAGCGGCAATAGAAGACTGCTCTGCTGATGGTTCAGCACCTTCATAAAGTCCGCTTATCATCTCATCAGTGGCGAATCCTGCGTCGCCCTGTTGTGGTAATGATTTTTTATCAAAATCTTCGAGTCCCATAGTGTATATAGCGGTAAGTGATAGTACTCAGGAATAATAGCCTTAATTCCTTCATAATCATATAAAGGTGGGGATAATGAAAACCCCCCGGAAATTGCTTTCCGAGGGGTTAATAGATGCCGTCGCCCGAGTGAATCAGGCGATGACCGGCACATGCCTGCGCGCGTAGCGCATCGCGTGCACAGCGGTCGAGGCCGATATGGCGATGAACACGACCGCGAGCATGCGGCCGAAGCCTGGCAGCACTCCCGGCAGGTTCGAGCCGATGAAGTAGAGCGCGATCATCAGCACGACGACGGCCCCGTAGATGATCGTGTCCTTGCGGACGAGGCTGGCGGCGACCGGGAACTTGGCCGACGTCAACTGCTTGATCGCGCGCCAGGAGGCCACGAACGCGGCCAGAGCGGCGGCGATGCACAGGATGGAAAGGACGATACCCACGAGATGCTCTCCTTGAGCTGGTTGAAGGGTGTGATTAGTATACGGTACCACACCATTTTGTCAAGATAGCACCCTGAGACTCTCTATCGCACTTCTGCTATAAGTGGTGGCTCGGAACTTTCATTCACTACCGTGAACGAGAGTTTTCCTAATATCTGGCCATCGAGTGTTTCCACGAGCACACGCCACTTCCCTGGTTGCGGTGCATACTTCTCTGAATAGCCTCTGTAGCCCTGCTCACGACCTCCTGAGAGTGCAAAAGCGATGGTGGCCTCATCGGTCCATTTCTTATTCGTAGCGTCATACCACTGCCATTTATGAACAATGGTCGTCGTAAAGTCCCCCGGTGCAAAGATTGAGCTGTAAGCATACAAAGGCGTGTCGGACACGTGATGCACAAGCTGTGTGCGAGGATCGAACCATGCGCGATGAGCTTCGCCACTAAGCTGGTAGCCCGTGTCTACGTGAGTAATACTGTGATAAATACCTCCTGACTTAAGGGTGAGCGGAATAGGTGGCAACAAGTTACTCAGGTACGCGGTAACGATCAAAGCCAGTGCGACACCGGCCGTTATGACTATTAGCAAAAACGCACTACGCAAACGCTGCCAACCAAGAAGCGCGAGAATACCGAGATAGAGCACAAACGCTGCAATAGCCAATCCTGTGCTCTCAAGAAAGACTATTTTCCCCAGCCGACCTAGATACAGTGGAAGGGCGAATATTGCAAAGGCATATAAAGAGAAAAAGAGGAGGAGGGTTTGGAATACCAAATGATCACGATAGTTACGAAATACTTCGTTACCAAAGAATATAAGCACAAGCAATATAAGGAACGGCCATGAGACCGAGAGCACTGCGCTCTTGGTATAGAAGATGAGGAAACCTGAGAGCAAGCTACCGAATACAAATTGCACGAGAAGAGGGCCGAGCACTGAAAGTGCTCGGCCGAATGCATTCTCCTGCTTCCCCGCTGCCACGTGAGAAATAATCGTTGCCACAACAACAAATATCAAATATCCAACAAAAATCTTGATTACGACCGGCAGATTTAAGAATCCAAACGTAAGCAGGTCGCTTACGAAACCCCCAACAAACAGCACTGTAGCTAGCAGACGCTCGTAGCGCTTTGCGAAAGCCAAGACGGTTTCGAAGCGGGTGTGCGTCATTTTGTGCTTGGAGCCGGATTCGAACCGGCGACCCCTTCCTCTTCAGGGAAATGCTCTACCAACTGAGCTATCCAAGCGTTGTGCCCTACATCAGTCGTAAAACTGAGCGGTATGGCTATCCTACCATGGCTTTTCGATTCTTTCAGCCCCCTCGATGCCCTACTTATTCGTGGTCGAAGCCCGATACGAGTTCACAATATTCTGAATTTCTGTTGGTGATGGAAAGCCGAAAACACTCCCTGCCTTGCTCGTATCAGCAGCGGGCACGAGCGTTCGTACCAAGGGACCGAGGAGTATAAACGGTAGGATGAGGATTATGATCCACATAAGTGCCTTTGCCCAGAATGCAATGCGATTGCTACGAAGAAGACTTCTCAAAAGCTTATTATTCTCTTCAGCGAGTTCGATTGAGTCTTCGAGGAGCTGCTCGAGGCGTGAGATAGTTGCTTCGTCGTTCATAGGTTCCATGGATGCAAAGTACTAGTGTTAGGTCGTTGAAGGAGTCTGGAGGCACGTGAGCAATTCTTTGCTCTGGGTCCAACCACACTTGCCTGTTGTCTGTCGCTCACACGTTGCGGTCTTATAGCAAGAATATTCAGAACGATAGACACACGATGACACTGCGCCAGGAGCCTCTGAACAAAGTTCTGAAGAACATCCACCGATGTAACAAGGCTTGGTACTAATCGGTCCTGGGCTCGCCGGCGTATGCGGTTCAACACGAAGGGTAAAGCGATACGCGCTTGCCACAGGAGCTCCGTCCTTGGTGTGAGGAGGGGTAACACTTAAAAAGGTAATGTCATCTGAGCCAACGGTTATGAGCTTGCCAAGTGCAACGTCATGACTTTCGGAACCTGTTACGCTCGTAGTCTTAAGCGTAATACGTACGGTACCTGCCTGAATGCACTGTACTCCTACTGGACAACGACTGTCTTCCAGAACTGCAGTTGGACGAACAGAGAGTCCGTCTTTAAATCCTGCCACCTGATTGAGTGCCAAGACAACTGATCCGTACGGATAATACCCTCCTACTGGTTTAGAAAGGATAGTGGGGTGAGTGGAAGTTGAGACCTGCTCTACAGGAGTAGTCGTGGAAGTAGTGGCAGGGGGAAGTATCGCTGCGATAGGGCGAATACTGTGCACCACGAGCCAAATACCTATGGCTAGAGCCAGTACAATAACTACGCCCGGAATGATGAAGTCTTTCTTTTGCATAAAACTAGTATACCGCCTATTTCCTGCATATGCAGGCCTTGGTGGGATATCCAGATCATGCCCTTGCCAGGAATCGGACCTGGATCAGAAATTTAGGAAACTTCCGTTCTATCCATTGAACTACAAGGGCTTAGCCAGATAGTAGCTTGTTATATGAATCTTTTCCAACAAGAGATATTAGACTTTGGACAAGAAGACGCTCTTTTCCAATACCAAAATGACTAAGGCAAACAATAAATGTCTGAATAAGACAGGGATCCGAATTAATTATTCCAAAATCACGCTTTGTCCCTTCTCCCCAATAAATTCCAACAAGAAGCATTAAATAATCTCGGGCTGAGAGGTTATCAAGTAATAGGGTAGCGCTAGTGAGCGTATTAAACCGTAAAGCTTCTGCTCTTTGCTTAGCTCCACCTTGTTTTTCTCTTAAGAGATCAACGTATTGATTGGGGATCTCTATATTTAGCACATATCTTTGAACAGTTGTTCTCCCAACACGCGTTAATTGAGATATTTCAGGAATACTTTTGCCAGTCTTCCTTAATTCTATTATCTGTTTTTCTATAGCTTCAGATATTCTTTGCATTCAATAACTATAAACAGTTACTGATGATATTTCGCTAAAATATTTATGAAATAAAAATGAACTCGGCCCATAGTGGGCCGAGTTCATTTTTAGTAAACTAATTACGCTGCAATCCCCGCAAGAGAAGCGAGCTTCTGCTTGTCGAAGCCAACCATCATCTCGTCACCGACGAAGATAACAGGTACGCCCATCTGACCGCTCTTTTCAATCATTTCCTGGCGCTTGGCAAGGTCAGATTGAACGTCGTAGTCCGTATAGGCAACGTTGTTCTCCCGAAGGAAATCCTTCGCCATGTGGCAGAAGTGACAGGTTGGTGTGCTGTAAATAGTGATGTTCTTATCCATAAAAAGGTTTCTGTTACTCCCCTTCAGTATACCATTTTAGTTATCCCCAGGTACAAAATCTCTTCGCTCTATAGCCCAAAGAAGTTCCGAACCTTTTGCCAAAACGTGAGCGGTGGCGGTGGCGGCACGTCTTTCTTAGGCACCACGATAATAACGTCCTCGCCGGGACGCGCCACGCCAAAGGTCTCGCGTACCGACGCTTCCTGTCCGCGCTGTGTATCCATATCCCCTACCGTTCCCGATAATGTCTGCGTACGCGCATCAAGTGCAGCGAGATCTGCTTGGGTTTCGTGGACCGTACGTCGCGCAATCTCTTCTTTTTTGTAAATGCTATAGACCAAGAAGCACAGCCACACTATAGCCAATAGTAATATCAATGTTTTCACTAAGTCGCGTGTACTTACCTTACGCCTAGTCCGTCGTGCCATTACTCTCCAGTATACCAAGGAGACGCAGAGTCTTACCGTTCGCTATCCTGCACCATCTTCATAAACACATCCTGCGGAATATCCATCTTTGCATGCACTCCACGACGCTTCTTTCCTTTCTTTTGCTTCTCGAGGAGTTTCATCTTTCGCGTTATGTCGCCACCGTATAGGTAACCGGTAACGTCCTTTCGAAGCGCAGAGATAGACTTGCTTGCAATGATGCGTCCGAGCGCGTGCGCCTGGATTTTAAGCACAAACATCTGACGCGGAAGAATTTTCTCGAGCTTCTCAACCATCTTTTCTCCTTCAATTTCTACGCGACGACGAGCAACGACACGTGCAAACGCTGGCACGGCCTCTTCTGCTACATATATTTCAAGTTTTACGACGTCAGCAGGTCGCTCATCAAGGAATTCGTATGAAAGCGAGGCATACCCAGAAGATGCGTTCTTTACCTTATCGAAGAAGCCACGCATGAGTTCGCGAAGCGGCATTTCTGCAGCGAGCTCAATACGTCCATCGAGATGGTTTTCAGTGTCTTTTACGTCCCCTTCGTGGTCTTGGAAGAGCTGAATCATATTGGAAAGTGATTCGCTGGGGGTAATGAGTACTACTTTCACCCATGGCTCTTCAATAGAGAGCACGTCGCCAAACGCAGGGAACCGAGATGGGGTATAAATAGTTTCGCGCTTGCCGTCCTTAGTCGTGACGTTGTAGGCAATGGTTGGAATGGTAACGATGAGTTCAAGGTTGAATTCACGACGAAGTCGTTCGGTAACAATCTCAAGGTGGAGCATGCCTAAGAAGCCACAACGGAAACCACGGCCAAGTACACCGGACGATTCTTCTTCGAACGAAAGTGATGAATCAGAAAGACGCAGACGCTCAAGCGACTGACGAAGTTCGGTAAGATCATCCTGACTTTCTGGATACACGGAAGCCCACACAACAGGACGAGGGCGGGCGAAGCCCGCCAATGGTTCACGAGAGCCCCTATCAGTGAGTATGGTGTCACCCACAGCCACGATACCGGCTTCTTTTACACCGGTGACAATGTAGCCGATTTCCCCAGCCGAAAGCGAAGCTGTCGGCGTCTCTTCCGGCATCGACACACCCGTTTCAAGGGCTGTAAATCGCTCTCCCGCAGCGGAAAACCGTAATACGTCACCTTTGCTAAATGAACCATCAAAGACGCGTGCAAAGACCGCAATACCGCGATGACTCGAGAACGAGAAGTCAAAGATGAGTGCACGCGAATCAGTACCTTCGCTCGGGCGAGGTGCTGGAACGCGGTCAACCACTGCAGCGAGAAGCTCTGCTACACCTTCCCCAGTCTTTCCCGATACTGCGAGCACGGTCGATGGGTCGATGTTGAGAAGTTCTGAGATTTCGAGAGTAACGTCGTCAGGACGCGCCGCAGGCGCGTCTATCTTCGAGATCACGGGAATAATCACACACCCAGCCTCGCGAGCCATGGCAAGGGTGGTAAGTGTTTGGGCCTGAATACCCTGCGTTGAATCAACGAGCAAGATAACGCCCTCGACAGCCGAGAGTGCGCGCGAAACTTCATAGGCAAAGTCGATGTGTCCTGGGGTATCGATAAGGTTAAAGATGTACTCTTCACCATTTCCGGCTTTGAACTTCATTCTCACCGGCTGCATCTTAATGGTGATGCCGCGTTCACGCTCAAGATCCATACGGTCAAGCACTTGATCTTTCATATGACGCGCCTCGATAGTCCCCGTCCGCTCGAGCATGCGGTCAGCAAGCGTCGACTTTCCATGGTCCACGTGCGCGATAATTGAGAAGTTACGTATCTTGTCGATCATGTATTGGGGCAAACGGCAGAAGAGCCTTCGAAGAAGTTAGCTTTTGTAGAGAAGCCTTGAGATCTCTGAATTCCTGGTTTTCCAGGAGGGCAAGCACGACGCCTGCAACCGTTAAGCCCACGATACCAGCAATAATGCCTTCCGTGAATACCGTCGCCAATCGCGTAAGCGGAGCGAGTGCACCCATGAACGACAACACACCGTAGCTTGCTGCTCCACCCAATATTGCGGCTCCGAGGCCCTCGAACAGTGGTCTCGATAGTGAACGAGCAACTCCTGGCGCAACCGTACGCAAGGTAATCAGTGCAGCAAGGCCCATAATGAGCTGGCCAATCGTCGCACCAAGTGCAATGAAGAGCACACTCGATCCACCAACATCTCCAATACGCAGCAATGATTCCATGAAGTACCGGACCATCGGATACAGCATTGCGAGCTTTAAGAATCCATAGCTTATGAGGACCGAGATACCACAATCAGCGAGTTGCACAAAGAGTGGGTTCCAGGACTTACCTGCCGCATAGAAAGCACGAGCGCACAGCAAGATCAGACTTTGTGCCAAGAGCCCTACAACGAGCACCGCAAGGATAGCAGCAGTAAGACGAGTGTCGTTCCAGTCGAATCTTCCGGAGCCGAGCACGATACGTACAATGTGTGCACGGAGCACAATCGTGAGCACGGTAATAACTGATGACCAGAAGATAATGTGACGCGCTGCAGCTGTCACTGTTTCCTTAAACGCATCGAACTTTGCACTACTCACCTGTTCCGCCATAACGGGGAACGCAGCCGTAGCGTACGCAGCTCCGATAAGGGAGAGCGGTACGGCCTCGAGATTTCCTGCAAGCGTAAACACCGCTACCCCACCTTCTCCTTGCCTACTCGCAAGTGCAATAAGAAGAAGTGTGGTGAGTGATCCCATCGCAAGCGCGAGTGAACGAGGCACGGAGTCACGGAAGATTGGCCAGAGGAAGCGCGGCGAGGGAAATACCGGGCGCGGCAAAAGCCGCGCCCGCATGACCACCGGAATATGCAATAGCACATGTAACAACGCTCCTCCCACAACTCCCATGCCAATACCTACGAGACCATATGTTGGGTACAAGAATATCGTTCCCAAAATAATGCCCAGATTATACAACACAGGCGAAAGCGCAAACAAGAAGAATCGTCGCTCAAGCTGCGTAACGCTCGAGAGAATACTCGAGAGTCCCAGTAATATCGGTTGAATCAACAGAATACGCGCAAGCAGAATGAATTGCCCTGCATATTGCGGTGCAGCAAATACCGGGAACAATCGGAACAAGAATAGCGGCGCGAAGATTGCAACCAGCGCACAGAAGATACCGCCGAAGATGAACAGGAACGAAGCTGTCTGCGAGATGAGTCTGCGTGCTTCATCCTGATCACCGGCCTTTAGTAACTTCGAGAGACGCGGAATGAGTACATATGCTGAGACTAACGATACGACCAATGCAAAGACGAGGTCAGGAATCTTGAACGCTGCATAGTACAGGTCAAGCACGGTGCCTGCGCCAAAGGCGTGGGCAAATATGCGATCACGAAGCAGCGCAAGAATTTGCGATGCAAGCGTGAGACCTGCAAGCAAGTACGCGGCCTGATGCAGGCCGCGTACTGGTGCGCTTATTTTTGCTAGGATGTTACGCACCATATGCTAATTGCTCTACTGAGCAGTTTTCGTTGACGCACCTGCAGTGCTCGTGTCCTTAACTCCCGTCTGAGGAATGCCGAGTGCACCCTGACGTGACGGTGGGAACGGATTCTTTCCAGCCACAAGTGTTGCGATATCGGGAGCCACTGCTGCCGCATTGTCAGACGAGAGTGCCGCGATAGCACGAAGCTGTGCAAGTGCATCGCTGTACTGAGCCTTGTTCGCATACGCGACCGCAAGGAAGAAGCGCGCATTTGCATACTGCTTGTTCTGATCAACGGCAGCTGAAAGTGCCTGAATGGCGCCATCAGTATTGCCGGTGCCCAAGCGAAGGATACCAACCTGGAAGAGTACGTTCTGGTCGTTCGGAGCGAAGTACATCGCTGCTTCTGCGGCCTGAAGTGCCTCTGCTGCCTTGCCCTGCTGTACCTGAAGCTGTGACAAGAGCAAGATGGCTTGTGTGTAGTCACGCTTGAGGCCGATAGCGGTGGTGAGGTCCGTTACTGCTGCTGCACTATTTCCTTGTGCAATTTCAAGCTGAGCAAGTGCGTACGGAAGTGTTGGATCCGTAGGGCTCAAGGTAATTGCCTGTGTGTACGCTGTTTTTGCATTCTCATAGGCACCTGCGATCTTGAGTGGAACAACCGTCTGATACACGTTACCGAGGATTACCCAGTTCTGGTAATTGTTTGGTGCAAGCTGAGTAGCTTGTGTTGCAGACTGAATGCCGCTTGAGAGCGCTGCCTGGAACTGCTGCTGAGCCTGTGTTGGTGAAAGCGTAGAATCGTTTGCAATTTTCTGCATCTGATTAATACTTGCAGCCGCTGCGAGCTGGTATGCCCTATCGCTTGGTGCAAAGAGTACTGAACGCTGAAGCGCAGTTTCTGCACCCACTATATCTCCTGCCGCAAGTGCCTGCGATGCATCTGCATACGCAACACTTCCGAGGTATCGTTCAATGACGACATAGGCTGCCACTACGCTTGCGAGCAAGAGAAGTGTGAGTCCAAAGACAATCATGAAGCCCACGCGGGGATTGCGAGCGAAGATAACGCCCCATTCACGACGACTACCACCATAGCGCAAGCTAGAAACGAAGAGTCCTGCTAAGAAGAATCCTATGAGTAAGACAACCGGTCCTGGCACTGTTGCGATAGCGAGAATAAATACGTAGAGCGCTCCCACGAATGTCGCTATTGAGACGAAGCGTGCAAACGGCTCTTCAGGAGCACGGAATAAGAGTGCGCGAATACCGATATACAAGAACAGTCCAAGGAATGCGAGCCATGCAAGCACACCAACAATACCGGTCGTAATGAACGACGTAGGAACAAGACCGATACCTGACGTGAAGTTTACGTTCCAGAAGACCGTATCGTTAAGGCTGCGATCACGGAACTTAAGCCATTGAGTGCCGAATGTTCCAGGGCCTGAACCAAAGAGCGGTGAAGAAGCGTAGGTATGGCTTCCCACATCAAAGGTTGACTGCCACGATGGGCGCACATCGAGATAATTAGCACCGAACGCATTTACGAGCGAAGCACCAATAGTGCTTCCACCAATAAGGAAGAACAAAGAAATGACCAACACTCCGAGAGGAGCTGCGAGCCCTTTGGTATCACTGTCGTGTGCCGATTCTGATTCAACAGAAAGGATTGATACTCCGTCGAAGTCCTCATCTGCAGCAGTGCTACCTCGACGCATAATGGCTTCGATAAAGAGGCCTAAGGCGGTAAGTGCGACAAGCGTCCAGATAAGTGCTGAGTTAACGAGTGCGAGCACTACGAGCCCAAGAACGCTGAGAACCCACGTGAATTTGCGCGTACGTGACGATAGCGTCAAGAAACGCATCGCAAGCAATGACAGCGTGATGTAGAGACCCATGAGCATACCGAGGTCAGCGAAAGAGCCGACAACGTTTGCCGTAGCCGCAAACTTCGTACTCGCTACACGACTAAGGATAAAGAAGATTATCTGTGCGATAGCAACGAGGCCGAGCGCAATGCTTCCCACTTTGAAGAAGGTGCGGTACTGATTACTACGACGGAACGTGAGCGCAACCAAGGTTGCGAACGCAGCGAGTATGAGCATGAAGCCAAAGGTGTCAGTTTCAAGTTCAGTACCCACTAAGCCTGCACGAATGCCTGCTCCAGAAAAGAGCGTGGACAATGCATACGCAAGCGGCACCAACCAAAATGCTCCGAGAAGCGCTATGGGCGGTACGATAATATTCCCGCGTGTGAGGCGAGCAAGGATGAAGAGCGCAAGGGAGATAAGTCCACCAATGGCGATCAACGAAACCTTACTGTAGATGAACGGTATCGTTGCTGAAGGGATAAAGACCAGTACAGACGCTGCCGCTGTAAGCGAAAGCATCCATATGGCGAGTGTATCGAATGTTATGCGTCGCGGGTGAGACGCAGTCGATACAGAATGTGTATCATTCATATTTGTTTTTACTCCGTAATTACGGGATTAACCCAGAACTTGTTAATAACCTTATTAGTATACCCTCCGGAACGGTGCAAAAGTGCCGTTGTGCACGTATATATAGGACGGGATGGAAATTAGAACGTGCAAAACCCGCCTTGCGGCGGGTTTTGCGTGGTTCGGACCGATACGATAAGCCGAGTTCTGTCGGAGTGCAGCCTTACGGCTGCACTCCGGACGATCATCTATCTAGGCCTACTATTACTAGCAGGCTCGAGCGGCGCTCCGCATGCTTCCGAAGAAGCTTCGGTACGGCCTTGCACAGGGATAAGGATTTAGCCGTTTCAGTCTGGCGTCGCCGCCAGCCAACTCTCAAGGAGAGTATCTATCCTTTCGGAGTCGATCGTCTCTGTTCGCACCTCGCGCATTGCTGCGGACGGGCGTTACCCGCTACCTTTCTGCGTCTTACGACGCCTGTGCTCGGACTTTCCTCTCGACCTTACGGCCGAGCAATCGTCTGTATCGGTCCGGGTAGTATTATACCACTTCTAGAGGATTTCGCACGTACCGGAAACACATGCCAATTCCTTCTTGAGCTCTGTCTCGTCAACGCGCTCGTAGAGCATGAGCTTTGCGTAGTCCACGATCGGGAAGCTCTTCATACGGTTTTCGTACTGCTCCTTGGTGATAGTTTCGTACGGTGCAAGACGGTAGACGTGGTTATCACGTGGAAGGAATGAAAGTCCTCCAACGATATCCCAGTGTTCGTATACCCAGTTAGCAACCTTGATCCATTCATCGTCTCCAACAGAGATGGTCACTGATGGGTTGTGCTCGGTGAAGTTCTTCTTCACGAGCATCCAGTGCTCAAGCTGGTCGAGTGCTGAAATGTCGTCCTTTGAGATCGCTCCCTCCGGGGCTTTTACGGGGAATTCAAGCACATAGGTATTTGCGGTCTCAGCATCCTGACCTACTTCTGGGAAGAATGGTACGCCAGCGTCACGCATGAATTTGAAGAGTGAATCTGTCGCAGAGACGCGAATACGGCGAATGTAATACGGCGCGTGGCGAGCATGCATGCCACTTGCAACGTCGAAGGTCTGTGAGACGGTGCCTGAAGGCTTCACACAGGTGATAGCGCTCGAAACATTTACGCCAAACTTATCTGCATACTTCTTGTTCGTCTTGATAGTTTCTGCCTTCATTGCCTGCAAGATGTCTGCATTACGAACTGCCTTACTGTCCCACTGTCCGGTGATAGACACACCGAGCAAGCGCTCGTCTTCACAGTTCTTGGTCCAGTCCTTTGAGAGATAGCCCATCTTGGTAAGCGTCGACTGATAGGTACCAAGAATAGTTGCAAGTCGTGCCTTCCGAACGAGTGATTCCTTAGTATCGTCTGCGCGTGCAATAACTTCGGTGAGGTTACAGAACTGCTTTGATTTAAGAATGATTTCGCCGCAAGGATTGGTTCCTGGAAGACCTATGATCTTATCGTTCTTTATGTAGCCGGTCTCTTCCCAAAGCTTGATACGGCGTGCGGGAAGCTGGCCCATGAGTCCCCCGCGGTTAAAGATTCCACGCTCACCTGAACGACTCTTTACAAGCGCCACCCACTCGTCCATGAACTCTTCGTTCGTTGGCTTCTCGAGATATACGGCTGAGTTGTTAGCAATTGCGCGGTGTGGATCGCTCATCCAGAACTGACCTTTCTTTGCATCGCGTACTTGCTCGTCATCGAGATCAGAAAGGGAAATCATCGCACTGCGACGTACACCGCCAGCAACCACGCACTCGCCTATCTTGCAGATAATGTCGTGCGCATCGATGTTGCGAAGACGACGTCCCTGGCGAGAAAGAATGCGATCACGGGAGAATGCGAGGAGTGAACGAAGTGGTTCAGGGCCTGAGGCCTTGCCACCCATAACTTTTAAACGAGCACCTGCAGGACGAATCTGTGAGAAATCAAAGTGAACTTCCTTTCCTTCAAACCACGAGGTGAGTCCGAGCGTAAGTGCATCGCACCATCCTTCCTTTGAGTCTTCAACAACATGGAGCGGGAGAGTCTCACCGCTCTGAAGTTCGATCTGTGGAAGTGCCTGAATTGCAGGACTCTCAACGGAGTATCCAACGCCCGTACCACACATAGAGATGTACATGATTTCAGCGAAGTCACGAATCTTGCTTGGCGCAATGTATGAACAATTGTATGCAGCGACATTACAACGACGAACCGCTTCGCCAGCAAACTGCATAAGACGCATTGATGGCATCACCTGCTGACTGAGGATAGCTTCACGGAGTTCTGCATACTCTTTTTCCGCAAGCTTGTTTCCAATATTCTCGCGCATGAATGCAAGGTAGCGATCTACCGTTTCGATCCATGTCTCGCGGCGTCCTGCTTCAGGGTTCCACTTCGCGTAGCTGCGGAGGTATACAAATTCACCAAGCGCATTGTTTTTAAAATATTTCTTACTCTCATCAGCCAATGCGCGAACTTCTGCAGGAATCTCAACGTTCTCCGAACGGAGCTGATTCCGCTTATCGCGATAGAGAATGTATGCCTTTGCGGTTGCAGTGAAATCGTTAAGCATCAACTGCTTCTCGATGGAGTCCTGAATTCCTTCCACCGTTGGAAGGAAATTCTTGTACTTCTTTGCGAAGCGCGCGAGCTCGCCTGCTACCTGGTGTGCCACAAGTATTGAATCATCTTCACTACCTTCATTCGCAGCAATCATCGCCTTGTGTGTAACGCTTACGATTTTCTCGAATGAGAATGGTACGACGCGTCCATCGCGCTTTTCTATCTGAGAAATGAGTTCGCGATACCGCTTTGTTTCCCTGCTTTCAGGTACTACAACTTCCTGCTTCGGTGCAGGGGCTTTAGTAATTTTCTTGGCACGAACAGGGGACTTGGCGGTCTTGGACATAGGCAAATGAAGGTAATGATAATAGGCGCCGAGGTAGGAGTACTGAATCGTGTCGACGTACCTTTATTGTATCGTTCTTCATCTTTAAAGCACACTGTGCATAGCGTGCACTCTGAGATTTATTTCTTGCTTGGCAAGGAGGACAAGGAAGTTAATGGCAGTTGAATAGTCGTGCCCACTGACCAGCCACGACGAGCAGCTTCTCTAGCCCGCGTCTCAAGGACAAGCCGAACCGGCTGCGGTGGATAGAACCCTTTTGGGTATGTCGCTGGCGAGACCGCAGCATCAATAGCAAGGATAGTTCCCTTGTCCGAAAGCCAGATCATGTCGATGGATGTGAGCATATCTTTCATCCAGAATCCGTACTGTTTTGCTACAGGAAAGACAAAAAGCATGCCGTAGTTCTGAGGTATATCAGCGCGTCCTCCTAGGCCGCGCTCCTGCGCTGCCTCGGTCGTCACAATTTCAAACCGTATCGGTTGAATGCTCGACGCAGTCACTGTGGAGGTTGCAATTGCCGTTGTGGTCGTCGAGATAGTCTCTGATGACTGTGTAAAGGACACTGCGTTTGGATGCGGATAGAAGAAAAAGACAAGAGCAAGGATTAAAACGAGAGCGAGAAGTCCGTAAAGGACATGGTGTCTTTTAAGATTCATATATGTACATTCTACCAGGCACAGACCCCGCTGTTGCGGTATACTAGTGCATATGAAAAGCAACAATTTTAAAGATACCGTCTCCGCAGTTGTAGCCGGCATTCCCAAAGGCAAAGTTGCCACCTATGGCCAGGTTGCCGCACTCGCTGGAAACCCCGGAGCATCACGTGCAGTAGGCATGATCATGAGTAAAAACAAAGACACCAAAGCAGTCCCTTGCCATCGCGTTGTTGGATCAACCGGTGCACTCACGGGCTACGCATATGGCAACGGCACAACTACCAAAAAGCAGATGCTTCAGAAAGAAGGCGTCGTATTCAAAGGTGAGAAAGTCGACCTCAAGGAATCAAAGTGGGAACCTAAATAATTAGCGGAGGCGGAGAGATTCGAACTCTCGGAACCTTTCGGTTCACACGCTTTCCAAGCGTGCGCACTAGACCGCTATGCGACGCCTCCGTTACCAGTTGTTATAGCATAAAAGGGAAGCGGGAGCTCTGTTTTAGAGCTCCCGCTTCCCTTTCTTTTACGAATTTATGAACGACCAAGGAGTGCTTTAACTCGGTCAGCCGTCGGTGGATGCGTGGAGAAAAGACGGTTGATCCAGTCACCTGCTTTAGGACCATAGGGATCACCAATAAAGAGATGGGACGTTGCGTGACTTACCTTCAGCATCGGACGTCCATATCCACTTATCTTCTCAAGCGCTGTAGCTAAGCCTTCTGGGTAGCGAGTCAACAGTGCGCCCGAAGCATCGGCAAGGAATTCACGTCTGCGGGAAATAGCGAGCTGAATAAGCTGTGCTGCGATTGGTGCGAGGACAAGGGCGACAATACCGAGAATGAGTAAAAGTCCGCCTCCCTTGCTGTTATCATCCCTGCTTCCGCCACCCCAAAATGATACGCGCAAAAAAATATCAGCAATAATGGCGATAAAGCCTGCAAGCACTACAGCGACAGTCATGAGGAGCATGTCGCGATTGCGAATGTGTGAGAGCTCGTGCGCAATAACTCCTTCAAGCTCAGGACGTGTCATCATCGATAGCAAACCCGTGGTCGCTGCCACAACCGCGTGCTTTTCATTGCGCCCAGTAGCAAAGGCATTCGGCGCGGGATCGTCGATTACATAGAGCTTTGGCATTTGAATGCCTGCGGTAATAGCAAGGTTTTCTGTGACTGTATAGAAATCGAAGAATTCCTCGCGAGAAGCAGGGCGAGCATTGGTCATAGAAAGCACCTGTCGGTCGCTGAACCAATAGCTATATACGTTCATGAATACCGCAAATACTACGGCGACATAGAGAATGCCTGGGCTTTGGTAGTAATACGATACGAAATAACCGATTCCAACGACAATGGCGAGGAACACGGTCATCAGAAGTGCGGTGCGCCATACATTGCGAGAACGTTCTTGGTAGAGAGTAAGTGCCATAGGGTGTAAGTATATCAAAAAATCAGCCGGGCCCGTACGGGGCCCGGCTGATTTTAGAAACCTGTGTTTAGGAAGTTTAGAACGAAACCTTCACTGGCTCGCGTGCTGCAGAATCAGCATCTGAAAGTTCAAAGAGGTCCATCTTTGCGAAGTGGAACGAGTTTGCAATAACGTTGCCCGGGAATGACTGAATCGCTGTGTTGAGTGCCATAACATTGCTGTTGTAGAAGCGACGAGCAGCCTGAATCTTGTCTTCTGTGTTGCCAAGTTCTGCTTGGAGCTGAAGAAAGTTCTGGTTTGCTTTGAGGTCTGGGTACGCTTCTGCGACGGCGAAGAGTGTCTTGAGAGTACCGGAAAGCTGGTTCTCAGCATCTGCCTTGCTAGCGGGAGTTCCTGCCTGCATTGCCTGTGAACGAGCCTTGGTGACGTTCTCGAACGCAGCACTCTCGTGCGTTGCGTATCCTTTCACCGTTTCCACGAGGTTAGGAATAAGGTCATAGCGACGCTTGAGCTGTACGTCGATATCTGCCCATGCTTCCTTAGTGCGGTTTACTTTTGACACGAATCCGTTGTACATGAAGATAACGGCAAGGATGAGCACGACGATAATGGCGAGCACGATGTAAAGTGGTGTCATATAGATACAGTGTAGGACAATTGGAAGTAAAAACAAGACCGGCGCGCCTGTAAGGCGCGCCGGTCTTGTTTAGAACAGGGAAGTGAACTCTCTTCTTTTCCTAGTAGTCCATGCCACCCATTCCCGCATCAGGCATTGCCTGCTTTGGTTCTGGGAAATCAGCAATCGCAGCTTCAGTAGTGAGCAAGATAGCAGCCGCAGAAACAGCGTTCTCAACTGCCCCACGCGTAACTTTCACGGGGTCAATGATGCCCGCTTTCATCATGTCGGGCACGATCTCGTCTTTAAGCGCGTCATAGCCGGCAAAGCCCTTAGCTTCTTCGACTTCACGCACAATAACTGACACATCGTCCTTGCCGCAATTAAGCGCAATCTGGCGAAGTGGTTGTTCGAGTGCACGCACTACGATGTCGTATCCTGCCTTCTCGTCAGCAGTAAGTCCTTTTGGAGTATTAGTTGAAAGAATTCTCGACACCTTTGCAAGCGCAGTACCTCCACCAGGAACCACTCCTTCTTCAATCGACGCCTTCGTCGCCTTTACGGCGTCATCGATCTTATCCTTCAAATACTTCATCTCGGTCTCAGTCGCAGCTCCTACACGGATAACGGCCACGCCGCCCGTAAGCTTTGCAACGCGTGCCTCCAACTGATCGCGTGAAAACTTGTCTTTCGTCTGCTCCATCAAGGTCTGCATCTGCTTCACACGAGTCTCAATGTCTGCCTTCTTTCCCTTGCCGCCAACAAATACGGTAGTGTCCTTGGTAGCAACAACGCGCGAAGCGCGACCAAGCATCGAGAGCTCAGCGTTCTCAAAGGTGAGTCCGGTGTCAGTTGATATAACCTGTCCACCAACCACTGCTGCGATGTCTGCAAGCATTTCCTTCTTGCGGTCTCCATAGCCAGGAGCCTTAATCGCGATAACAGAGAACGTTCCGCGAAGGCGGTTCACAATGAAAGTCGAGAGCGCCTCGCCTTCGATATCTTCTGCCACAATCACCAGTTCCTTCTTGCCGCTCTGTGCAACTTTTTCGAGAAGGGGAAGTATCTCCTGCACACCACCGATTCTCTTGTCGGTGAGGAGGATGTACGGATCACGCATCTCGGCTTCCATACGCTCTGGATTCGTCACCATGTACGCAGACACATATCCCTTATCAATCTGAAGACCTTCTACGACTTCGTGGGACAACTCCATGCCCTGTGACTCCTCTACCGTCACAACGCCGTTCTTTCCCACCTTTTCAACGGTTTCAGCAATGATCGTGCCGAGTTCTTCGCTTTCAGCAGAAATAGAGGCCACTTGCTTCACGTCATTCTTGCCGGCAACCGGGCGAGCCATCTTCTTGAGCTCTGCAACAGCTGCGATCTTTGCCTTTTCCATACCTGCGCGCACGCCCATAGCATTGCCACCTTTAATAACGCGATCAAGACCTTCGTCGATCATCGCTTCGAGCAACACCACCGTGGTAGTCGTACCATCGCCAACGCCATCGTTCGTCTTGTTTGCGACTTCCTTCACGATCTCTGCGCCCATGTTCTCGAACTTGTTCTTAAATGAAATTTCCTTTGCGATTGATACGCCGTCGTTGGTGATGCGCGGACCGCCATAGCTGCGATCGAGCACAACGTTGCGACCGCGAGGCCCAAGGGTCACTTTGACTGCCTTCGCAGCCTTCTGAACACCCTCATGGAGCTTGCGACGTGCTTCTTCACCGAACAGTATTTCTTTTGCCATATAGATAGGGAAGTTAGGTGTGCAAGAATAATTAAATGAAAGGGGAGTTACGCCTTGATAACGGCGAGTACGCTTATTTCCGCGAGAACGAAGTATTCTTGGCCATCAACTTTGATCTCATCGTAACCACCATACTTGGAGAAGAGCACGGTATCACCGACCTTAAGGGTCATAGGGACGAGAGCACCGTTCTCATATTTGCCTGGGCCAACGGCTACTACCGTGCCCTTTTCAGGTTTTTCTCGGCTAGCCGTGTCGGGGATTATTATGCCTGAGACGGAGGTTTCGCCACCGACTGTAGGTGCTACAACGACGCGGTCTGCGAGCGGTGATATTGACAATTTAGATTCTGATTTTGCCATAGAAAATTAGCGTTCTTAAAGACGAATAAGTCAAACACTATTCTTCGCTTTCTGAGAGACGACTTCCCTGCAGAAAAGTTATCCACAGTATAGTTTTTGCTAGTTGCTCCGTCAATAATTTCACTGCCGAGCAATGGCAAGTACACTCTGGATCGCTCGCTGAAGTCGAGTGCGGCGTACCTGCGCCGCTAAGCAGTCTGTACTTTCTGCAAAGCTCTTAGCGCCCCACTTCTTCCCTTTGCTCAAACATATGTGTTTGACATATAATAAATAACGTGTTATACATCTTTTAGAAATACCAACTGCCGCACGTTTGTTGAACTCCAACCTAGCGCTGGGAGGCGCATCGAAATGTTGAAGATTATCGCAATTGCGACCGTCATTGGTGCCGGAATCGGCACCCCGATCTACCTGTCGCATCTTGCTTCGCATGACAGCAAGGTCGCGGAGCTTCGGGCGAAGTTCACGAATACGGTCGAGGAAGTCGAGAGGCAGAATTTCAACGACTGCCACCCCGCCTCGAACGAAGAGTTCACCGACTCCGAGAACGGACGGGTGATAATGGGAGAAAATCCCAACTGTCTGAAGCCTGGGGACGAAAACTTCTTCGGCGGCAAGCTGGGTCCGATTCTTCATGAGCGGGATCAGCTTTTCGCGAAGAAAGGCATCCGTTTCTTGGGACGATGGGATACCGGGACCGGCCATATCGAGGGCTATGATCCCGATACCGGCGGCTGGTACCTGCCCACGAAGCTGTGCCGGCTCGATGATCTACCCGGCTGGATGAGGAGCACCTTTTGCTGAAACACATGGAGCGCACGACCCTCGGGTACGGCGCTCCTTTACATTTATTGCAGATTGTCGCAACGCACTTGGTATAATTTCTATAATGAGGATTATGATTATAGGGAGCACCGGAGCGGGAAAGACAGTCTTTACCGATAGATTAGGTAAGGCTCTTAACCGGGGCGTTATTCATCTTGATAATCTCTTTTGGAAAGAAGGTTGGGTTCGTGCTTTTACGGCACCACAATGGGATGAAAAAATAAGAGAATTGATTTCAAATGACGAATGGATTCTAGACGGAAATTATCACAGAACCATGTCGCTAGTATTAGATAGAGCTGATACGGTTGTATTCTTCGATTTCCCTTCCCTTTGTAGTTTATTTGGTGCTTACAAACGTAAGTTTTTCCCACCAGTAATTTCTGCAGATACGGTGCCAAATCTTCATCAGCAAGCAGGGTTAAAGCAAATTCTTAAAGCAACGTTTACCTACCCAAGAAAGGATATTTTACGTCAAATCAATAGTGATAGACGCAAATGCGTCTATATCGTGAAAAATAGAAAGGAGGCGGAACGAGCTTTTAAACAGATACTTGATATATTTCAGACTGATGCGCTTCCCTCTATTCCCGGTACGGCTGGTTCGGAACAAAATTAGAGCCAACTATCGCAAAATACGCAGTTGATGACTGCGTATTCAACACTTTTCTCAATCTACGACGCTTACCCAACGCTCCTCTTTTCACCCTTCAGCAATGCCAATTCCTCCGATTGCGATTCCAAATCAGTCATGAGAGCACGACGTTTTTCAGCATAATGAGTAGCGTTGCTAAGCTGCTCTCTACTTTCCTCTATTCTTCTCGTACGGTCTTGAATTGAGGTAGTAAGCTCACGTTTCGTTTCTTCGTAGCCACCTTTCTTTCCTGAACCGATCTGAAAGAATTCTCGAGCCTTATCGTAGCGTTCACCGAACTTACGTGCCGCCTCGCTATAAGCAGCATCCTTTTCTGTAGCTTCTTCTTTTTTAGCAACTATCTCAAGTTTCTTTGCAGCTACTTCTTCCGCTTTCTTACTTTCTGTATAGCCAAAAAACTTAGTTGGCTTGTCGTTAATAGCCCGTAGGGCGTTTTCAAGTGTGCGTAGCTCCTCATTGGCCTTTACTGCAGGCTCATACGTTTTCTTTACCTCGGGATCTTCCATGACACCGATTCCTTCTAACATATCTTTATAAAGACTCGTTTGGGCTAGTCGTACCTTATCTTTATCAAGTGATTCTTGATCCCAAGTCATTCCTTCTCGTATTTTATTCGGTAGGCCTTCGGGATCGTTATTCCACGTACTAATACCTTGTCCAAGGTGTTTGGTTCCCCACGCAGTATGCTCCTCCATACTTCTCTCAAGACTCTTTATTTTCTGCTCTACTGCATCGACCCTCTCCTTTCTCTCTTGAACTGCCTCTGGCAATTCAGAGCCTGGGTGCTGTATTAAAAATTCTCGAATAGTAACGCTATTGTCTTCTTGCGCTTTCTCTACTGCTTGCTTAAGCTCATCGTCGTTCAGTCCGTCAGTATCCACCCCTAACTTCTTCAACGCTTCCTTTTGATTTCTCAACTCTGCTATGGAAGCAGTTACGTTTTCCTTTGACTGGGCATATCTTTCTTCATCGCTTCCCTCTTCTGGGTTCGCGACGATTTCCTTAAATGAAGGTAGCTGTTGGGTAGGATCTTCAGCCTGTATTTGCTCTATCAAGCCTTTGATATTCTTGAACTCGGCCTTACGTTTGCTTAAAACTTCTCTCGTATCATCTCTAGCGCCTTGAAGTGATCGTGTCGCTTCGTCCAAGCTGTGCTTGCGAGTATGTGCATCTAGGAAGTTTTCTTCTTCCTGCCTTGCTTTTTCTTGCTCTGATAGCACTACTTCTGCTTTGGCAGTCTCTTCCTGAGCTATTTTGCCACTTTTTATTCCCTCCAATGTACCTCGTAGTGCCATGGTTTTATAGTTAGGTATTTCCTTTAGAGTACCGCTTGTCTGCGATATGTCAAAATAAAATAATGCAAAAAGTCTAGTAATAATCCTTTGCTCGTACGGATTGCTTGACACTATGTGATAAATATGTATACTGATATTGTTGAATGATCAACGAAGGGAGTGTTCGACATGACCCGTTTGTTTCTTTTGATTTCTGGTATCGCCCTCGTGTGCCTCGGCATCTACCTCGCATTCTTCTGCGTGGCCTGGATGTCGCCGGCCGCGATCGACGCGATGATGGCCTCGGGTGGCACCTGGCGAATGCTGATCGGCCTGGTGCTGATAACCGGCGCCGTTTACGTGGCGACCGTCGGCATCCGCAGCCGGAGCATACTTGTGCTCGGCGGCACGATTATCTTCGCCTTTTTCGAGGCCTCGAAGGGTGTCCCGCTCATCCAGAGCGGCAACTCGTTCACCTCTCTGAGCCCCGATGGCAATCCGGTTGTCGGCCTCGGTATCCTCAGCTTGCTGTTGATCGCGAGCGGCGTGCTCATGGTGGGGTTCGACGGCCGCCGTGCCTTCTTCACCACCAAGCGTGTCATCGCCTGACCGCAGGCCGCGACCCCCAACCTGTGCGCTCCGTCTCACTACGAGGCGGGGCGCATTTTCTTATATATTGCCCGGGATTGGGGCCTATGGTAAAATGGCGGGTACAGATGGAGAAACTCGCGGCAGCATTGCCTTACATAGAAATAACGCTCTCCCTCCTCCTTATTATAGGTATCGTGCTCCAGCAGCGCGGTGCTTCTCTCGGAGGAGCCTTTGGAGGCGACAATTTCGCATCAACGTTCTATAAGCGCAGGGGCGCGGAGAAATTCCTTTTCACCGCGACTATCGTGATTGCGGTACTTTTCGTAATTGTTGCGATAGCCAACCTCCTTATCGTTACGTAACCTAGGCATTGTTGCCGAGGTTCCATTTGTTCGTGCTTTGGCGGCAACATGGCCCAACACCCCTATCCTTTCACGCGTACGGAAGATATAACTCGCAGGTTTCGCCTGCCGAGCTTTCCTCCTTTTGCTGGACTGAGTAGATTTGTGCGGTCATTGCCACCGAGCGACAAGTTCATTGTCCTTATATTAGGAATACTTATCGGTCTTGTGAGCGTCATGAGCCTCTTTGCGCTTATGCGACACTTTCAGATTATTGTTCCTGCTCATGGCGGAACACTTACAGAAGGTGTCGTCGGCGCACCTCGCTTTGTGAATCCCCTTCTTGCGACGTCAGACACTGATCGCGATTTGGTGGCACTCACGTATGCAGGACTTCTGGGACATGATGCGTCAGGTGCACTTGTGCCAGTGCTTGCAGAGTCGTATACGGTTTCCGACGATGGCACGCTGTATACGTTTACGCTTCGCAGTAATGCAAAGTTCAGCGATGGTACACCGGTCACCAGTGACGACGTCGTATATACGGTCCAAAAGGCGCAGGATCCGGGACTTAAGTCACCCCTTCTTGCGAGCTGGGCAAATATCCGAGCAGAAGCTGTTGATGCACGCACCGTGCGCTTCACCCTTCCAAAGGCATATGCCCCGTTCCTTGAAGACACGACGCTTGGCATTCTGCCAAAGCATGTGTGGTCTGGCGTTACGAACGAAGAATTCCCTTTCTCTCCGTATACCGCAGACCCTATCGGCGCAGGACCGTTTACCGTGACAACCGTCACGCGCGATGGCAAAGGTGTTGTTACGGGTTACGACCTCGCGAGCTTTGCTGACTTCGCAACAGGTCGTCCGTACCTCGCAAACATCCGTTTGTCGTTCTTTGCAGATCAGGCCTCGCTCAAACAGGCATTAACTGGTGGCGTGGTGCAAAGTGCATACGGCGTTGCGGTAAAAGGCGCGCAAGTGGTGCCCTATGCTCGTGTCTTTGGAGTCTTCTTCAATCCGACTGAAGAACCATTGCTTGCTGACCTTGGCGTGCGCAAAGCACTCTCGCTTGCCATTGATCGTAATGCGCTCGTAAAGAATGTACTCGGTGGATATGCAACGGCAACGGCAGGGCCATTGCCGTCCGGAAGTGATGTTGCACCCGTATCCCTTCCCGACCCTGCCACGCACCTTGATGACGCAAAGGCTGCACTGATTGCAGCAGGTTGGAAATTCGATACAGCACAGGGTCTTTGGACAAATGCGAAGAGCGGCACGTCATTAAAGCTAACGCTTAAAACCTCGAATGTACCAGAGCTCAAAGCAGTAGCAATGGAAGTGCAGAGCGATTGGCAGGCACTGGGTGTCCCGACGGAACTTCAGTTAAACGATCCGAATGAGCTTACGCAGTCGGTCATTAGGCCGCGCGCCTACGGCGCGCTCCTCTTCGGAGAAGTCGTTGGCACGAATCCCGACCTCTATGCCTTCTGGGATAGTAGTGGCAAGGCAGATCCTGGCTTGAACATCGCAAACTACAGCAACACGACGGTGGACACACTGCTTCAGCAGGCGCGCGCAGAAGCTCAAGGTCCCGTGAAGCAAGCAACGCTTGCTGACATTCAGACCCGCATTGCTGCCGACTACCCTGCTGCGTTCTTGTATACGCCAGACTTCGTGTACAGCGTGCCATCTGGCCTGCATGGCGTCGCGCTCACTCGCGTGAGCGCTCCCTCAGACCGTTTCTGGGACGCCAGCCATTGGTACTTGTATACTGAACATGTCTGGCCGTTCCTCTTGAAGAAATCTTCATAACAATTTTAGTACGCACGAATTCGTGCATCTCAGTTAGAACTATTACTATCAATCATTAGCATTCAATCATTATGTCTCCAGCACCAGCTCCGGCTCCAGCACCACACCGTGGTGACTCAGCGCAGCAGCCTAACGCAGAATCAACAGCACGCGCACCCCAACGTGAATCTTCAGAGCGCTCTGCAGGCGCAGATCAGAATTCATCACGCGGACCTCAAGGTGGTCGCGGCAACGGACCTCGTTCCAGCGGTCCTCGCCCACAAGGTGGACCTTCATCGGGAGCTCCTCGCGGCAACGGAAATCGCGGCGGCTCACGCGGTGGTAACGGCGGAAACCGTGGCGGCAATGGACGCGGCGGCATGCCTCGTCGTGGCGCTCCAACTCAGACCGCAAAGCGCGGCGCTGACTACTTCCCTCTTCCCGTAACACCAAACGTAGTACGTATCGTACCGCTCGGTGGCGTAGAAGAAGTGGGTCGCAACATGGTCGCCCTTGAAGTCGGCAACGACATCTTCGTCTTCGACGTAGGCTTCCAGTTCGTCTCCGAAGAATCAGCACCAGGCGTCGACTATATGCTCCCAAACACCGCGTACCTTGAAAAGAACAAGGACCGTGTTCGCGCAGCAATCATTACCCACGGTCACCTCGACCACATTGGTGGCATTCCCTTCCTTATGGATCGCTTCGGCAATCCACCAATTTATACGCAGAACCTCACGGCTGTGATGATTCAGAAGCGCCAGGAGGAATATCCTGACGTACCAAAGCTCAACATCGTTACCGTTGAAGTTGGTCAGAGCATGACTATTGGTTCAACAAAAGTTAAATTCTTCCCCGTTACTCACTCCATTCCTGACTCGATGGGTATCTCAGTTGAAACTCCGTATGGCAACGTCGTCATTACCGGTGACCTCAAGCTCGAGCATGAGGATGGAATTCCGACCGCAAAGGAGCAGAAAGTCTGGGGCGATCTGGGCAAGGACAACAACCTCTTCTTTATTGCAGACTCAACCAACGCCGAGAAAGATGGCTTCTCTATTCCGGAGAGCCGCGTGAACAAGACTCTTGAGGAGATCGTCAAGACTGTTTCTGGACGTCTCATCATCGGAACCTTTGCTTCACAGTTCGAGCGTATGGTTCGCATCATCGAAATCGCTGAACAGATGGGCAAGAAGATTGTGACGGAAGGTCGTTCTATCAAGGCAAACCTCGAGATCGCACAAAAGACCGGACTTCTTACGGTAAAGAAGGAAACGATTATTTCTGCACAGGAAATCGGTGATTATCCTCCAGATAAAATCGTTATTCTTTCAACCGGTGCTCAGGGTGAAGAGTTCGCTGCACTCATGCGTATCGCAACGAAGCAGCATAAGAGCATCACCCTCACACCGCGTGATACCGTTGTGCTTTCATCATCCGTTATTCCGGGTAACGAAATCAGCGTTCAGAAGTTGAAGGACAACTTGTACCGTAATGGTGCAGCGATCATCAACTACCGCACCAGCGACGTGCACTCAACCGGTCACGGAAACAGTGGCGAACTCGTCTGGATCAACCAGCAGGTTAATGCCAAGTACTTCATGCCTGGCTACGGCTACTACTCAATGACCTGGAACCATGCGAAAGCGGTGGAACAGGCAGGGCGCCCTCGTGAAAGCATCATTCTTGCTGACAACGGTACCGTTATCGATATCGTTGATGGTGAACGTTTGAACATCCACAAGGAGAAAGTGCCAAACGCACCGCTCGTTGTTGATGGTTTCGCTATCGGCGATATGCAGGAAGTGGTCATTCGTGACCGCCAGATGCTTTCTAAGGACGGCATGTTCGTGATCATTGCGACCGTGAACCTCAAGACCGGAAAGCTCCGCAAGTCTCCGGACATCATTTCTCGTGGATTCATTTATCTTCGCGAGAGTCAGGATCTCTTGAACGAAGCACGTCTCTTGATCAAGAAGACGGTTGAAGATTCAACCCGCGGTATGAACCCTGTCGACCTCGACTACGTAAAGAATAATCTTACGGACGTCATGGCTGGTTATTTGTTCACTCGCACCAATAAAGCACCGATGGTCATTCCGGTTCTTATTGGGGTGTAACGATTTACACCTTCGAAAAAGAACAGCCGCACCCATGGGTGCGGCTGTTTCTTTATATTGGGAGACGATACAAACGACCTAATTTTTCGATAATACCTTCGTTGAGAAGTTTCTCTAACTGAATATGTATTTGTGGTGCGCGATCAGTATCAAAGAGTTTCAGTACCCGTACCAGCGTTGCAGGCTTTGTGGTAAGTTCGCGAACAATGGCACCGCGCACTTCGCGACCAGAACCTGCAAATGTTGATTGCTTTGCATATGTTTTACTTTTGTTGTTAATACGGACGCCGGAGCGTTTAAGGTGTGCACCATAGTCCATGAGGGCTGCATACCATTCACGGGCGCTACCTTTAGACAGCGCCCGTTCAAGCACCTTAAATATCTCAGCGTCAGCAACACCTTCCTTATCCTTAAAGAAATGATGCGTTACCGCCGTGCGAATATTCGTCTCAATAAACACAACGTCTTGATTGTACGCAAACGCAGCCACTGCGCGGGCCGTGTAATGCCCTACTCCCGGCAGACTCTCTAGTTTTTCGACAGTCACTGGCATTTTTACGACAGTGCTCTTTTTTATCATCCGCCCCTTATGATCACGGACCACCGCTTTCGCAGCATCATGCAACATCTTTGCTCGGCGATTGTATCCGAGTCCCTGCCAGTGAGTCAGCACATCAGCAAGCGGAGCATCGGCAAGCTTCTTTACAGTTGGATATGCTTTGATCCATTCCCGATAGTACGAAAGCACACGCTCAATCTGCGTTTGCTGCAGCATCACTTCGGAAACTAGAATGCGATACGGATCGTGCGTCGTTCGCCACGGAAGCGAATGTCTTCCGTGCTCCTTATAATGCTTCCAAACAACCTCTCTAAACTTCGGTATTGTCATTGGTAAATTCCTGCGTAATCAAATTTCATAGATAACATCCTTGCGCTCAACAATCGTCTTCCAACCATGCTGCTGTGCATGGCGATACAATCCGCGATTCGGATTAAAGGCAATCGGTTCTTCAACAAGATCAAGCATAGAAATATCGCTTTCCGTATCGCCTACTCCAACGGAACCAGTGAGCGTTAAACCTTCTTTTTCAATAGCACGCAGGAGTATCGCAGACTTATTCATAATGACATGCTCGTCTTCAAGCTCTCCCGTGAAGCGGCCGGATGCGCCGGTAGAATAAAATGTGCCGTATGATTTATCAAAGCCAAGTTCGTACGCAAAACCATCGACGATAAACTTTGGTGAGTGAGAAATGGCGAGCAAAAAGTATCCTTCTGCCTTTAACTCTTTTATGAGGTCGCGTGTATATTGATACGTTCTATTTCGCTTCTCTTCGATAATTTCCCCTGCAATGTCTGCAACATCCCCATAGGGCAACCCTTTCAAGTTTTTAATAAACGCATTGATGACCTGTCGTATATATACCTCGTAGTCGCCATTACGATCTTGCCAATCCATCTGCGCCTCCTCATATTCCGTTCTCGCCTCTTCGGGTATAACGCCTCGCATAATAAGCCGGTCTACAAGCTCAATGAGGAGCGACGAGCGGAACACCGTTCCATCAATATCGAACACTGCGACCGGTCGTTTCCCGTCCCCAGCTTCAGGAATATGTGAGATAAAACTCATAGAGATATCATATCAGGCCCTGAAGTCGGCAGATCAAGGGATGAATATGAAAAGACACCTCCGAAGAAGTGCCGTCGAATTCGCTGAAAGCGAAAGAATGAGCGAGTGTTCCCGAACTCAAGAGTGGTACCTAAGCTTCATGCTAAGACCGTGTGCTAATGGGCCCGCAGGCTCCTTGACCAATGTCGGTATATATCGCCGACGCCGCTCAAATTGCTTCCGGTAGCTATTCGGAGGCATGAACCTGGATATCAACAACGTAGTCCGCTTGCTTTTGGCTCGTACCATTCAAGAGCCGGGAACTCCAGTAATGTACTACAGCCCTCGCGTTGCGTCAACGATTTGACCTACTTTGCCTTCGGCCAGCGAAATGCCGCAGGAGGCCAAATCTTCGTAAGCGGATGGTCACCACACTCATGAGGAATCGCCTTACACACATATCGTCCATACAGTACCAACCCGTTATTCACATATTTCCAGTCTGCCTTTGGTATCAAGGCCTCCAAATCTTTTGAGATCTTTGTAAGTTCTGTTTTCTCTGTTAAATCAAAGCGCAACGCAAAACGTCGCACATGCGTATCAGTAGGAATTCCTTCCCACGTACTAAAAAGCTCACCCATGATTACGTGTGCAGACTTATACGCAATACCTGGCAACTGAACTAATTCCTTTTCCGTCTTTGGCACTTCCCCACCAAATTCATCGCAGATCATCTTCGCACTTGCGATTATGTGCTTTGCTTTCGTTCGAAAATACGTAATACCTTTCATTTCTTCCGAAAGCGTCTCCCAATTAGCATTGGCAAAGTCCTTTACCGTTCGATACTTCTTATACAAAGTCTCGTTCAACTGATTCACTTTTTTATCCGTACATTGAGCCGACATCATGACAGCCACCACAAGCTGAAACGGCGTGTGGTATATGAGTTCCGTCTTTGGCGCAGGATACGCTTTCTTCAAATACGCGAGCATTTTCCTTGCACGCGCCTTTCGTTCTTCCGGTGTGCTTATGACCGGAAGACTGGTCATGCTAATTCTTTCAGGTCAGCGAGAACTTCTGCTGCATGCGCCTCTGGCTTCACGCCTTCATATATCTTTGCGATAGTGCCGTCGGGAGCAATGAGAAATGACGTGCGAAATACTCCTTCGTATTCCTTACCCATGAATTTCTTTAGTCCCCACACACCGTATGCAGACGCGACAGCATGCCCTTCGTCAGCCAGTAGAGTAAACGGCAGCTTGTACTTCTCTACGAACTTCGCATGACTTTTTACACTGTCTGGCGAGATACCCAGTACCACAGCGTTCACTCCAGCAAAATCCGGAAATGCATCGCGAATAGCACAGGCTTCCTTGGTGCAACCAGGAGTATCGTCTTTTGGATAAAAATACATGAGTACATACCGACCAGCGAACTCGGCTAGGGAACGAGAAGTACCTTCTTGATCAAGAAGTGTGAATGCTGGTGCAGGAGCTCCGACGGTTGGAAGTGTAGACATAGTGAAATAATTTATGAATAACGATCAGCTTCGAATCTGTTCGATGTACGGAAGGCAAAGGCGTACGCAATAGAAGCAATCACGCCTGCAGCCACTGCAGTGAACAATAGAGAAATGATGAGTCCGAGCTGCGGTATGAGGCTGACTGCGTATAGTGCCACGGTACCGATAATTGCATCCCTCCACGTAAAGACTCGCACTCCCCGCAAGCGATACAATACGAATCGTCGAAGAAGCGCACCCATAAGTATGCCAGCACATACATATGCAAGTAATGAAAGCAGTAAGTAGAGAGCGCTAAGCAAAAGCGCGAGCCCGCCACCGACAAACGATACAAACAATAGCAATATGAATATTGGAGTCGCAACGAATAGACCAAAGCCGAGCAAGCCTGTTAGGACAAGTTTGCGCGGTTCGATTGGAAGCACTGAATCGATAACCAAGTCAGTGAATACTGGGAAGAGTCCTGCAAGCAATCCAGCAACAATAATAGTTGCAATTACCCGAACGATGAAAAAGATACCAGCTCCTGCGATAGCGTAGCGTTGTGCTTCTTCATTGGTTGGCACATACGCGTATGAACCGGTATACGTTGTTGTACCTCCTACGCTGCTCTCAGCGGGTAGAATCACCTGCTGCGGTGCGTTATACCGAAGATTCCCAGCAATATGTGTTTCATTTGCAAGTGTAAATCGATTCGATGCAATGATCGTGACGTTACCGCCATAGGTTCCTGAGAGCGTAACGTTCGCGCCATAGATAGTGACGTCACCGGTCGAGCCACCCGAAGCATCCACCGTACCGCCAAGTGCAAAGAGATTAGCAGAGTGGCCCGTAACTATTACGGAGCCGCCTGCGGCGGCAATGTCCCCTCCTGCATCTCCGCTCACCGTTACGCGCGCACCCACAGCGCGCACATTAGTACCCGATGGTTTTTCAACAAGCACCGTACCGCCAGCAGCAAGTACTTCACCTGCAACAGGCGCATATACGTTCACGACGCCGCCAAAGGCGGCGAGATCCCCCGTTACCGGAGCCGTGATAGTAACCTGGGTGTCAGCAACGTACGTGTTTGGCGAAGAAGTATTTGTTGTGGTCGTAGCAAACTTCGTCTGAGCAAACGAAGTCGCAGGCACACTTATGCCAATCAACACTACGAGAAGTATGACCGGAAGAATAAGGAGCGTGCGCTTCATAGGATTATCCGACAACAGCAACGCGCGGTGGCGTGTGGCGTCGATACAATATAGTTGCACATATAAAAATAAGAAGTGAGATTGCAAACGAAGCCAAACAATACACACAGAGTGCCTTAATAACGAAAATCTGCAGACCGATGAAATAGATCGAGGAAAGTATGCCAAGCACCGCAACTACAAAGAGCGCATGATAGAAGTGCCGCTTCGAAACTATGAGCAATAATCCAGAGAGCATGAAAAGAAATGCGTAAAACACAACGCCATATACTGCAAGAGGAATTCCAAACACTCGTGAGTATGCACTCTGTGCCACCACATTACAACCATCGAGAACTGCATCAATACCACACGCAAGCGCCGAGCCTGTAAGCGCGCTGTGCGCAAGGTACGTCGCATCGGCAAGTCCCAGGAATGCCAGCACGAGAATAAGAGTAAGAAGGGCCGTTCGGCTCATAGACTCTTATTCTACCCCTTCATGAAGGCATGTCTATAACCAGATTTCGCTGTGCCAAAACCCTCCTTAGATCTATACTTATCATATGGAAATAAACGAAGAAGAACTCAAGGCGACGCTCACGCCCGAAGAATATCAAGTTTTGCGTGAAGGCGGCACTGAAGCGCCTTTTAAGGGCGAATACGTCAACAACCATGACGATGGCATGTATCACTGCAAAGTTTGCGGCAATGCATTGTTTAGTTCAGAGGCGAAGTTCGATTCAAAGAGCGGCTGGCCGTCCTTTACTGACCCTGCAGTAGCAGAGAACGTCGGTCTTCGCAGCGACGACGCACACGGCATGCATCGCACCGAAGTCTTTTGTAAAAACTGTGGCAGTCACCTGGGCCACGTCTTCGACGATGGTCCTGCAGACAAAGGCGGCAAACGCTACTGTATCAACTCCATTTCTCTCGATTTTGAGAAGGACGAGAAGCCCGGTGCGTAACACACGCGAATTCGATACCTACTCTGCTAGCAAATTTTAGGCCATACAAAATGATATGATATAGCCAATGCGAAATTTCATCTTTGCTGGAATCCTTTTTGCCTTGTTAGGCATGACAGCCCCCACGCCAACATATGCTGATTCGGCAAATCCTTCTTTATATGAGCTTCTGGGAATAAAACCTGATACCGCCTGTATTTCGAGGGATGTCGCTCCCTACATGTATGAGTACGGGAATGACGCGTATGCAATGTGCGGAATAGGTGGTGGAGAGGAGAATGCCTGCAAAGAGAGCCAGAGTAAGTATTACAAATATCTTGGTCACACCAAGCCTGTGGGCGAAGATGAAAATAGAAAGAAGGTAGGATATCTCTTTTGTCCTACTACTATCTACGAAGCAACCCAATGTGAGGCAACCGAAGAACTTATTACGTGTGAGGATACTGGCTACTCTGATAATGACCCTTCCCCTACGACCAGATCATGTGGTGCATATGGAAGTTTCACGTACAGCGAAGAAGGAAATGTACAGATGACTGAGTTTCGCCAACAGGTACGTTTTTTAAGCGCGAAGTACTATAAGTTCACCAGAGAAGAGAAATTCTGCAAATTGAAAGATCGGCAAATAATTATCGGTTCCGCTCCCATGACGTCTGGCCAGAAGAATAATGTACCCGCCACCCCAGAACAAATTTCAGATATTGCCACTTCATCCAATACGCGATCATCAGAGGTGAAGACTGCTGCTCAGGAAAACCTTATGGGCTCTATCCTCATGCTTATCGTAGGCGTGGCGGGCTTAGGAGCCATACTCCTCTTCAAGATTCGTGGACGTTCTTAGCGCTCTCGTTATCCCTCTTTTACTTACGTTGGCCGCAGAGCTGGCTGTTGCGTGGTGCTTTGGCTTTCGAACCTCGACTCAGTATTTTGCTATCACCGCAATTAATCTTATTACGAATCCTGTATTGAATTTTATTCTGCTCCTGTATGGCTACGTGACCTCATCAAGCATGCCATTTATCGGGATAGCACTATTAGAAGTGATTGTAGTGCTACCAGAGTATTTGCTACTTACATTTAGTTTGCCCCAGTTAAAGAAGAGTAGAGCATTTGTTTTTGTTCTTATTGCAAATATTGCTTCATTTGCGCTTGGTCTTTTGGTACTTGGTTTGTAGAGACGTTAGAAAAGTTCTAACGTCGACCCAACCAAACAGTCAGCAATAAAAGAAAATCCGCCACGGTTCCTAATACGGAGCCGAAGCGGTTTAGTTTAGCCTAGCCCTTTGCAAGGATTCGCCGGGCAGCGACACAGGGGCTGTAGTTAGGCGTCCGAGCCTGACGGCAGTATGCCGCCATTTGCCGGACGACTTCCCGCTCCTGCGCTGTGGGGTGTCTGCCCTTCATAAAGATCCCCATCGCTCGCCGCACCTCCTTTTCCTTAAGATCAGGAGGAAGGAGTGAGTCCAGAAAGGCATCTGCTCGCATCCCTCCAACCGTATGAATATCAGGTCGAATGATTGGAATGCCCTGCTGCTGGGCAATGACTTGGGAACTTGTCAGAACCAGGCTTATCCCCAGAATGAACTTCGTGCACATTGATATTCTCCTCGCCGAACTAAAATAATATAGATTGCGGAATTTTTATGTCAAATAGCCGCAGCTGAAACCTTTTTGAAATTGGTGCAGTTGTAAGGAGTGGAGGAAGAGCAGGCAGCACTTTTGAGACCCAGGAATTGTCTCGTCGTCATGGTTCAATCCGTGCGACTTATCAATCTCTGTTCTCTTAATTGCCAAACCTATGCCTATCTTCCGCGCGATCGGTTTCGGAATACTTCTTATAATTCTCCGAATCATGATCCCATCCGTCCTTTCAGAAGGTGAACAAACTGCTATATCGTTTCTGCATGGCGCTCGCGTCTCCGCAGATACTATGTCGCAAATTGCCGGAACTGCAGGAAGCGCATCTGTTTCGCTTTCTTCACTCCCTCCCCTCACCTATCCTCAAGCAACGACAATTCCCTTGTCTGCGCTTCCCTAACCCTCTTTTACAACCGGATGCTTGCGTCCGGTTCTTTATTTACCTACATACAAAAGCAAAGAGCGCGGCCGAAGGCCGCGCTCTTTGCAAGAATTCTTAGAACCCGATTACATCGGCATTCCAGACGAGACCGCCATAGCGGGCTTGCTGGAAACAACTCCTGCGATGAGGAGTACAACACCGAGCACAACGTGGAGCCAGTGGTCAGCCGTGTTCATCAAAACGAGGCCGAGCAACATGCCGCCTGAAGGAATCAAGATGAATCCAAGCACCGCAAGGAGCAAGTAGATAACACCAAATACCTTGAGCCAAAGGCTAGACTTCTCTGGTGCAGACATTGCAACAATGAGAAGAACAACACCAATGAGCAAGTGTACGATGTTATGGAGAACATCTGTCTGGAAGAGTCCTGCTGAACCAACGAGTGGATTCGGAATGAATCCAAGGATGCCAACGAGGACGAATACGATACCGAACAGAACTGCAAGCTTTTTAGCCATAATGATTGGTAGTGATAAGTAGCTGATAAAGGCTGGTGCCCTATCAGATATAAGTATACTCCCGCGTTCATGAAGGAATTAGGAATGCTGGGTTCCTGTGGATATCGCCCATTACTGAAAGCCCGTGGACAGCCGCGCCAGGCTAGCGCCTGGCGCGGTATGCTATACAGATGAACCACTCATCTGTCAGGCCGTATTTCCTTACTGTCATTATCTTACTCGTCCTCGTCGTTACCTATTGGGTCTTCAAACCGTTCCTCATAGCACTCTCATTGGCGGCTATTTCGTCGGTCATTTTGCGACCCGTATACAGACGAATACTTCGCATCATGCCCGAATGGCACGGTACTGCGGCAACCCTCGCATTGATCGTGGGCGTTATCGTCATAATGGTGCCGCTCAGCTTCATTAGCTTCGAACTCTTTTCGCAAACGAAGAGCGTGTACTCGTCTGTCTCAGGACCGGGCGCATTAGTTCATCTACAGCACTTGGCAGATTCAACGGCACAATATCTTGATGCTAAAGTTCCCGGCTCAGGTGCTCGTGTGCGTGCACTTCCTGAAGATATCCGTGGGTATTCAAGCCAAGTCTTTAGTGTTGTGCTTTCGCATGCGGCAGGAGCCTTCACTCAGGTACTCGATCTCTTCTTGAAGTTTTTTATCTTCTTCTTGGCACTCTTCTTCTTTTTGAAGGAAGGCACTCACACGCACACGGCCATCTTACGTTTGTCTCCCCTTACGGATGAAGAGACCGACACGATTCTTTCTCGTCTCGCAATCACGGTGAACTCCGTTGTAAAAGGCAGCCTCTTTGTTGGTGTGATTCAAGGTATTCTCGCCTGCGTCGGCTTTACGATCTTTGGACTCCCGAACAGTTTGCTCTGGGGTACCATGACCGGCTTTGCTGCCTTTGTCCCGGGTATTGGTACCTCACTCGTTCTTATTCCAAGCATCGTCTACCTCTTTATTGTTGGACACACGTTGCCCGCCATCGGTCTTCTACTCTGGAGCGTGCTCGCTATCGGTCTTGTCGACAACTTCCTCAATCCACGAATTATCGGAAACCGAATGAGCATCCACCCCCTTATTATTCTTCTCTCAGTACTTGGCGGCCTCGTCTTCTACGGTCCTGCGGGAGTATTCCTTGGACCACTCACGGTGAGCTTGCTTGTAAGCTTGCTTTCAATTTACGCTCCACCGGATACTAAGAGTAATTCTGCTGGTTCGCTGCAAGTGTAGCGACAGAAAGCAAAAGGACCGCACCTCTGGTGCGGTCCTTTTGCTTTTGTTCTTCTATCGTTCTACTTAAACGATCCGATAAATTCTGTGAGTGCAGCAATCGCTCCAGTCACGTGCTCTTTGGTTACATCGTCGGTGAGCTCGCCTTCTGAGCTGAACACATTCTGTGCGCTACCCAGATAAAACTCAGGCTGACCCATCACATGTGCGCCCATGAAGAGCATGGACTGACGTACTTCTGCTTGAGCAAGTGCCGTGCCCACGTGACCCATTGAAGCACCAGCAACGAACACGGGCTTCCCTTTCCAAGCCCCGTGACTATACGGACGACTTGTCCAATCAATAGCATTCTTCAGCACGCCCGGCACTCCGCGGTTATATTCAGGCGTAACGACAATGATGCCATCTGCTGCCTCAACCTGTTCCTTGAGTGCCGTCGCTTCCTTTGGGAACTCTGCTTCAAGGTCCTGGTTAAAGAGTGGAAGGTTGCTGATATCAGCAACCGTTACCTCAACACCATCGGGAGCGAGATCCTTAAAGGCATGGGCAAGCATGGTGTTATATGACTTTTCACGAAGTGAGCCAGAAATGGCGAGTAGTTTGTAGGTCGACATACGAAAAATTAGTTATGGTTGAATACTCCTTATATCAGAAGGAATTTTCAGGGGTTGTGGGGATAACTATTTGCCGAACTCTGTCACAGAACGAGGCAGTAAGAAAACAACAGAAAGCCAGAAGAAACCGAGCAAAAAGCCTGCTATGACGTCCGTAAAGTAGTGGTAATTCAATACCATACGACTGAAACCAACCAAGAGCACTATCAATCCAGGGAGAATGATTGCAGCAGTTTTGGTGACAGCAGAGTTTGCCCGTCTGTATAGCGAGACTGCAACAAATCCATAAAACGCCATGGAGAGCGTTGAGTGTCCACTGGGAAATGAAAAAGACGATTCAGGAACCAACCACGTAAGAACTTCGGGACGAATACGCTCTACAAAGGACTTTGCTGCTTCGACAGAAAGTCCTGCACCAGCAAGTAGCACTACGAGACGTACGATACTCGATCGACTGCGCCGCAAAAAGTATGCAGCGCCAAGTGCAATGAGCGCTACGCCGAGAACACTACCAAGCGTTGTTATACCAATGAAGACTTGTACGGATGCAAACGACTGCAGCCATGCAATGTGCGGCGTAACCAATGCATCAAGGTCGTCGAGGGTGTCTGGAGAAAAACGCGCAAGCAACAGCATGGCAGCAAAAGCAACGCCAGAAAGAAATGCACAAACTAACCAGAAATGATTTGGTCGCGTGTGCTTGAGATGAGCTTTTGACATTTGTCCATCATACCAAGCAAAGAGGCCTGTCCCCTAGGGGACAGGCCTCTTTCGCTCGAGAATAATTTCCTGCTACTTTAGTTCCGCAGTAACTTCTGCAGAAATACCTGCGTAGAACTGTTCAGGTGACATGCCGGTAAAGAGTTTCTTTCCCACGACAATACTTGGCGTACCGTTGATACCCATTGCCGCGCCTTCGGCGCGACTCGCGTCGATAAGCTGAATGTACTCATTGCCCTTGCTCTTTACGAGCGCATCCACTTTCGCAACATCGAGTCCTGGGATGGTTTTCGCAAGCGTATCGATAGTCGACATCTTACCGAAGCCCTTATCTCCTTCATCATCCTGTGCGTTAAACATCGCTACGTACCAGTCGTAGAACTTGTCTGGCTGTGACTCCCACAGTGCGCGTCCAAAGACTGCCGCGTCGAGTGAATCATTACCCAAGAACTGGAAGTCCTTGAAGACAATCTTCAACTTGCCGGTCTTCACGTAATTCGCAACGAGCTGTGGTGATACCGTCTGCTCAAACTGCTTACAGAATGGGCACTGGTAGTCGTAGAAGAGTGCCATGGTAACAGGCGCATTTGCCTCCCCAATGAATGGCTCGCCTTTAGTCGTTACCTTTGCGATGTCCACTGCAGGAGCGGTTGCTGTTCCCGCTGGAGCTGGAGCCGCGCCTCCCATACCGCGACCATAAATAAAGGCAAAGGCAATAATAACTGCCGCCACAATCACCGCGATCGGCGTGAGGTAGCGATCCAAAAATACCTTGCTGCTGTTTGTTGTGTCCATATACGTTCCTATCAATTACTTATTTCTTTCCTTTCTTTGTAGATTTCTTTGCTGCTTTTTTCACAGTCTTCTTAACTGTTTTCTTTGCAGGCTTGGTTGCTTTCTTTACCGCCTTCTTCACGCTCTTTGTCGCTGAAGCTGCAGTCTTCTTTACGCTCTTCGTTGCAGACTTTCCTGCTGACGTAATTTCGCGCTGCACTTCCTTCCAATTCTTCTTAAGCTCTGTTGCTGCAGACTTAAGATCGTTCTTATCAATAGAGCGAACGGTGCTGTATGCAGCGGTAGCGCGATCAACGATGGTAGCAATCGCCTTCTGGTCGAGCTTCTTAAGCTTCTTCGCTTCCTTCAAGACATCGTTCTTCATGTCCTTCGTCCACTTGCTTGCTGCTGCACGATGCTTCTTCGCGTTCTTATCACCATAGAAGTAGTAGCCTGCGCCAGCTGCCGCTGCTGCAGCGAGAACGCCTGCGCCCACTTCCATTACGGTCGTTGCAGTACTCTGTCCTTTCTTTCCTTTTGCTTGTGCCATAAAAATATAATGAGTTATTAAGACTTAGGTTTAGATTTTTTCTTCGTGGAGGAGAGGCGCTTGGCCGTCTTTCCGAAGAATGAGAACAAAGGTACAAACCGGAGCCCGCGCTTGATACCGCCGCGCATCTCATCGAGGTCTGCGCGTATTGCCTCTGTCTCCTCTTCAACTTCAACCGCAATGCGATTGGCAGTGTTGAGGAACCGAGCAACGTAGACCAAGACTACGCACACGAGTATCCCGACGATCACCAAGGCGATCGTCGCTACGACGAAGAATATATCCATCTTTAGGAATTCGTTCATGGCTCGGGACCTGTTTAGTATAGCGTGCTTAGGGTGAACAAATGCTTAATCCACAGCGCTCCGCTCGGCATAGGCGCACGACTCGCAGCCCCTGCTTCAGAGCGCCGCGAGTGCATGGTCGCCAAATAGCCGAAAACCGCTAAACCGCTTCGCTAGTCGCGGTTTTCGACTTTGGCTCCCTGCACTGCTGGCTGCTTACGCAGAAGCGAGCCGGTGTGCCTATGTCTTCGCTTCGTCGTCCTTCTGGAGAAGCATAGGGGCGGCTGATATACTACATGCCTATGGCAACTTTTATTGAACGATCTGCTGTCCTGGTTAGCACGGCAGCAAAGCTAGCTGGACTTCAGGGTCGTTCGGATGAAGAAAAGATCTTGCAAAAGGCGAAGGTTCGTCTGGTTGAAACCGGCTACGACAATTGGAATGGGGGCATAACGCTTTACACGTTAATGTTGGAAATTCCTTTAAAGATGTATTCAAAAATTGAGGGAATGAGAAAGGAATTTGAGATATCTATACGCGATAGGATTGCAGATATTACTCGTACAGAATCTGATAATTCAATATCAGATGTTGTTATCACTCCCATTCTATTTGATGAAAGCGTCGAGGAAGAAAGTACTGACGAAAATAATGAGACTGAGACACTGCCCTCCTTCTGGCAACCCGGTTATTTCAGGCTATTTATAAGTCATTCTTCAGCGGTTAAAACGTGGGCTCATACCTTAAAGAAAGCTCTTGCAGGATTTCAAGTTGCGGCCTTTGTTGCACACGACGATATTGAACCGAGTCTTGAATGGCAATCAGAAATTGAGAGCGCTCTAAGAACAATGGATGCCCTCGCAGCAATAATCACGCCCAGGTTCTCAACTAGTAAGTGGTGCGACCAAGAAGTGGGATTTGCTCTTGGAAAAGAGAAACTTGTTGTGCCTCTTACAACAGAAGCATCTCCCCATGGCTTCTTGGGAAAGATACAAGCTCTAAAAATTAAAGATCTTCCAGCATCAGAGGTGGCAAATAAAATCGTTGATATTCTTCTCAAGAACACTTCTTCTTCGCCTAGAATGACGGAAGCATTAGTAGACAGTCTCGTAAATTCTGCAAGCTGGGACGCATCTCGTCGGATAATGACAGTTCTTGAAAAAGTACCCGCCCTCAATCAGACTCAAATCGCGAGACTAATCACTGCCTCGGAAGAGAATATAGATGTTAAACAAGCATTTATGGGACATTCAACTGTTCCTGAACGAATCCAGTTATTGATAGAAAGACTATCTAAATAAGAAGTTAAATTGAAATTGAGAAATGTAAAACACCCAGGACATTGTCCTGGGTGTTTTGCTTGTTTACTTTCGTCTATCGGATTACTCCCCGATAAACGTAAGCGCCTTGCCGGTCTTGCCAGCGCGGCCGGTACGACCGATGCGGTGTGTGTAATCTTCGTAGGTTGCAGGAAGATCAAAGTTGATCACGTGCGATACCCCTGAGATATCAAGACCGCGAGCAGCAACGTCTGTCGCTACGAGTACGCGAACATGATTCTGCTTGAAGAGGCCAAGTGCCTTCTGGCGGCGTCCTTGGGTCTTGTCGCCATGGATGCTCTCAGAAGGAATACCAGCACGATTCAAGTCATTCGTAAGACGCTCAACACCATGCTTGGTGCGTCCGAAGACGAGTACCTTATCGAACTCTTTAGCGTCCGCAAGCATATCAAGAAGCTTCGCAAGCTTGTCCTGTGAACGCACACGTACGACGTCCTGGTCGATAGTCTGCGCCGTGTCACGAGTCTTCACAGAGACGCGTGCAGGGTTGTGCAAGAATCCTCCGATGAGTGCTTCGATGTCGCGTGAAAGCGTAGCGGTGAAGAAGAGCGTATGACGAGGTGTCGGCATAGTGCTCATGATCTCGCGCATGTCATTGATGAATCCCATGTCGAGCATGCGATCAGCCTCATCGAGAACGACGGTATTGAAGCCTCCGAGTGAAAGCGTACGGCGCTCCATCAAGTCCTTAAGACGTCCTGGTGTTCCAATGACGAAGTTAGGGTTACGGCGAAGTCCACGCATCTGGGGTTCGATTCCCGCGCCACCTACACAGGTAACGGCGTTAATTTGCAGGCGCTTAGCGAATCCGTAGAACTCTTCCTCGATCTGAATAGCGAGCTCACGGGTTGGGACCATGATGAGCACGCGTTCAGTACGATCCTTGAGAACCTTGTCGATAAGGGGAATAAGGAATGCAGCAGTCTTGCCGGTTCCGGTATTCGCCATACCTACGATGTCCTCACCATTAAGGACGAAAGGGATTGCCTTGTCCTGAATTGGTGTTGGATGAAGATATCCTTTTGCAATGATGTTCTGCTTGAGCTGATCGTCGATTGCGAAATCAGCGAACGCTACGTCTGGCACGTATGCCGGGACATCTTCTTGAGGCTTTGCCTTATTAATAAGCTTTGAGAGGTCGACATCCATTTCCTGGTGTCCACGCTTTCCTCCTCCTGAACGAGAGCCTCCCCCGTTTCCACGAGAGCGACCGCCACCGAAGCTGCTGCCTCCGCGACTGTTGTTGTCATATGAACGTCCGCGGTCTCCGCCTGAGCGTGAACCACCTCCGTTAGAACCACCGAAATTGCTGCGCGATCCCTGTGGTGCGCGGCGGCCGTCGGTACGGCGAATATACGTTGTTGCCATTTGTTTGTTGTTGGTGAAATCCAGCACAAGAGCGCACTGTATGTGCGCCAATACCGGACAGAATAAATTCTGGCGTTAAATCCAGACCCAAGCGGTCTCAAGAGTTTCTTGGGTGTGGACCTTGTGAGGTCTGTGGTCCCGGGAATGCGCACTGCGCATATAAAAACTTGGAGAACGGTTGTGA
>JAQBRJ010000026.1 GCA_028286545.1 Parcubacteria group bacterium
TGCTTTGAAATACAGGCAGAGAACCCATTTTCTACTCCCATTCACAGAATGAACTTTTAGAGTATGCAACAGTATTTAAAATGAAGCCAGTGCTCCCTACTTATTTGCCGCGCTTTAGGGCTTCAAGATCAGTGAGAATCTGACGCACATGGCTCGTAAGCTGCTCGAGCGTCACTGCCTGCTCCTTGTCGCGCTTTTCTTCGGCCGCGTCTTCCTCTCCAAGTTCTTCAATGTCCTCGCCAAGCTCCTCGAGGTCTTCTTGAATACCTTCGACGTCTTCACTCATTTCTTCGATATCTTCCTGAATCTCGTCCAAGTCTTCACCGAGCTCTTCGACGTCCTCCTGAATCTCGTCGATGTCTTCCTCGACTTCGCGAAGAGATTCGGTGTTGGTGTTCACGGTCATCTGAATGAAGATAGCCAAGTAAATGGCTTCGAGCGAGACGGCAGTCGTAAGCACGAGGAGCATGGTCTGCAGGTCGATAAGCTGCGCAAGTACGGCTGCAAAACATCCAATGAAGAAGATAGTATGCAAAATGAGCGAAGGAATGGATCCTACGCCTTTTGTTACGCGCTCAGTGAGTGATGGCTTCTCGTTGCGCTGCTTCATACCTTGAACCTATCACTGTTGCGAGTGAGTTGTCTATGCACAGCCTGTTCTTATGTTCGTTATTCCAAATACTAGGTTTTCATATACAGCAATGGCCGATACAATATAAGGACTATGAAGGATGCGCGATATCCAGGAGCGCTCATGCCGCGTCCAGGTTTTTCTAAACAAAATAAGCCTGCGCCAAAGCGTAAGAAATTTTCCTATGTAACCGTGCTTGTCGCAGCGTTCGTTGTTGCGGGAGGTATTTTTTCATTGCCACTCATACTCGCAGCTGATTTAAAACTTGCAGAGGACGCCCCAGCGGACACTCGTGAGTTCCCTGTCACCGTTGATCCTGCAACAAAGACCATTACCGAGAACCCTACCGTTGAAGCGTTCCTGGACCAACGACCTTCATCACACCTCCCTGCAGCGGTTGGTTTTGCCGGAGAAGCGTTTCAATGGCTAGCGCTACGCATTGCTGAGATTCCTGCGTATCAACAGATTGCAGGCGCTGCAGGCGTGCCGAGTCTTTTCGTAACCGTGCACGCAGGAGACCGTCAGGAGCAAGTGGCGGCAGAGTTCGGTTCAAAACTTGGATGGTCAGCAAAGCAACGTCAGGAATTCATTGCTTCCAGTAAGAAGCTTGAACCAGACCTCGTGCAAGGCTCAACGGTCCCAGGTATTTATTTTGCGAGTGTTTCAGACCCTACCGACACTGCCACACTCGTGCACGACCGCTTCGAAAAAGAAATTCTTTCACGGTATGGCTCAACAACCGAATCATATGTGCCAGTTGCAGATGCGATAACGATTGCATCGCTTCTTCAGAAGGAAGCTGGTGGCTGGGACGATATGCGCCTTATCTCCGGTATCATTTGGAATCGACAGTTCGTCGGCATGAAGTTGCAGATTGACGCCACTCTTCAATACGCGGAAGCAACCCAGGCAAAGGGCACGACTGGTTGGTGGCCTTCTGTCGAACCGAAGGATAAATATATAAAGTCGGCATACAACACATACCAAAATGTTGGTCTTCCTCCAGGACCAATCGCCAACCCATCAATTGCTGCAGTCCTGGCGGCTCTCAATCCAAAGAAGACCGATTGCCTTTTCTACTTCCACGACAAGAATGGTCAATTCCATTGCACTAAGACCTACGCAGCGCACGTCGCGCTCTTGAAGAAGTATTACGGACAGGGTAAATAGGTGTATTGGAAATAAATAATCCTGCGACATACAGTCACAGGATTCTATTTTTCTACGCGGTGAGTTACGACCGAGTAGCTAAAAGGCTTCGGATTGGCGAGCCCGATCTTTACGATTACGGACCCACCTCGAACTTCCCTCACGATGCCGCGCAGTCCGCTGGCCCAGACGGGGTCGCCGCGCGCAAACTTCCTGGCACCAGAGAGCACTTCTGCCTGCTTTTGCTGTCGCGCTGCAAGTTCAGCATCGGTTAGGGGTGGCGGTAAAGGACGTGATGCCTTTACCGTAATGCTTCGCTTCGTGCGAGCAGTTACTGCTGCTCGCCGATGCGCTGCTCCATAATTCAATTTTGACATTGCACTCTCCCATAAGCACACGCAACTATACCTCTTCTTACATTATTTGTTAATGAAAGACCCTCTCATGGCAGAGCGGGTTTCAGTCGAAGACCTTTAGAACCACGTGGCTACGCCACCATGCCCGCTACACGTACCTGAACGATGCGTGCTGTGGCTGTAGGTCATGTCGCGGCACTTGGCTGTTGCTCCTGCAGAACCGCTTATTGAAGGAGATTGTACCTGTATGTTATTAACGTTTGTGTAATAGGTTGCTGAGGTTACTACGACCTTCTTTACAACGGGTGTTGCTACTTTTAATACAGGCTTTGCCGCAGGTGCTGCTGCAGATACAGCCCTGACCGGGTCAGCGCGATAATATCCCTGCACATATGTTCCATTGCTGCGGTAGTAGCCGTTAACGTATCCAGCATGCGCTGATGCAAACGGTACAAACAAGAGGAATGAGAGAAAAGCACTGACAAGTAATTTCTTCATGAGGTAACTATAGCAAATAAATCAACTACTTCTATTATGTAAAACCACCTGATCTTGCGAATAGGCCGAGTTTTGGATGGAAATAAATAAACGGCCATTGGGTGACCGTTTGATTTCTTCTTACGTCGCTAATATGGAAGGAATTCCTTACGACTTATGTACTCCAAATGTAAGGCGGCAATGTAGGTGACTGTATCGACCTCGTTCATGGCCAGATTCCGAAAGAAATCATCGATGACGAAGGGTCGCACTGAAACCAAACTTGTTAACACGCGTGAGACCGATTCCGAATACTTCTGAATTTCTTCGGCCATTGTCTGAGTTGGTTTGGGTACCAAACCATTACCCGTGCGTATCAGCGCTCGTACACCGAGAATTGATTGAGGCCCCACAAAATCCTTGTACAGTACCTCGATAGTGACATCGAGGGCACGATCGGGATCAACGCACTCGGGGAAACCAACAGTTGTCTTGCGGTACGTAAACACCGACAAGAATTCCATGATGAGATTGGGATATTGCTCCTCGAAAAGTGCTTGATTCTCAAGAAGCAACGCTAAGCGTGCGGTGGCAGTTGCTGCACTATTTTCAACCATGGCCGAGTCCTTTTCATCTCCAAAGATCTATTCACACGAGGTAAGAATCTCATATATTGCTGTAATTGCATATAAGGACTCAAATGCAAAAACTGCCTTCCGGCGGTTGCGTTTGTGGTCATTCTTACACGATATTAGAACCGTCCTCATCCAATCGCGGCCTATACATTTCCTTAGGTGCGTGGACTCGTGGGATGGTCTGAAGGGTTGAGAATGAGCTCGAGAACCTAGAGAGCGCTGAAGATTAGAACCTATACACCAAAGATACTAAACAAGGTAGCTCCAGCTAATATTCCGTATATTGCTGAAAATGCAAAAAGGATGAGCGAATAAAGACTAATACTATTAGTTACAAGGGGTCGGTCAAAAAATCGACCAAAGAAATCTGATCTAGATCTAAGCCAGTTTCCACCAAAATAAACAATTAGAAGAACAATACCGCCAAGTAGAAAGAATCGAAGGTTTGGGATCACTAATTCTCCGGATGCATGTGCGGATGTGTAACCAAAAATTGCACCAATTGCTATCATGAACAGAATAAGCAAACCTCTACCTACATGAACAGTTCCTTTTGTTGGATCCTTCATGTGCGCTCTTTTTCGCCAGCTATTAACTACTATAGTAGTTAGAATTGCAAAATATATTCCAAGTATAGCCGGTAAAGGAACACTGCTTGGGTGCGCTAGTGTACTTAGGATTATAAGAAGCAGTATAATCAATCCAAATACTATCGCCACCAAATTTTCTTTAGACATAGTAAAAGTATAATCCAAACATAAGGTTAATTCTACAAGATTAGAACCTCCTAATGTTTAACTCGAGCAATACGCGAAAGCACAAGCCTTGACTTAGTGAACAAATGTGGACCGTATCAGGGGGCAGTTCGAACTTTAGGTAACTTAACTAACGAAAGACGAAAACAATCTACCACTTTGCTGATACAAGCCCTGAGCATGTCCCCCATGTCCCTTAAGTCTACTATCGCTCGCTAACCCTATGATAATCGTCATTTCCGTCCCTTTCTATCGGAGGAGCTTGAACTGATAGAAAGACGAGGACGCCCCCATCATCAACGGTAAATCCATGAGGCGTCTTTGGAGGAATTCTAATGACGTAACCAGCTCGTACGGTCACCCAAGCGTTTTCAATGAAGGCTGTCGCCAACTTCGGATCTTCCGTTTTATATTCTTGCCCGAGGCAAACGATATGCGCGTATGAATTTTCATGGTAATGAATTTCGTTGGATAAGTCCGTCTCAACCTTCACAATCTCAATTTGAACATTTTCCTCTGTAAGTTGGTAAGGAGAAAGTATCTCATCGAGAAAATCTTGAGGCATGCGTGCTTTCAAGAATCCGTGATAATCATTCATTTGAAGTAGCCGTTCAGATTCAAGAGTAGAGGCCGCCTTTAATTTAAGGAGGATTCTGTTAGCTATTTGTTCAAGCGTATCCGGAGTGATTGGCATGGCCTAATCATATCAAATAGTAGGTCAAGACGTCGAAATATGCGCCATATCAATAAAGAGAACCCTCAGCGAACCGGCCGAGGGTTTTAAGTTTTGAAATAATGGATCATTATTTCTGCCCAATTGAGCGCAATGCGTCCTTCGCTTCTTCAGGAAGGTCTGCATCCGCGGAGGTAGGGCACGGATGTTCACGGAACTTCGGTAGACGCTCAGATGGCGGCATACGCATCATCGCCGTAGCTGCATCTGAAGGCGATATGAATTCATCGAATTCTGCCTCTGACAGGTTCATGCCAATTTCCCTCTAAATTGATTGCCAACAAGCACAGTTGTTTGCTGCAACACTATGAGCGTAACATCAAGACCACTAAGTAAGCAAAATAGATGCGATCAGGTAAATCCTCTACGTCCCTCATACATATGCGCCAGACCGATAAAGTGACGTCGTTTCAAAATTAGTAAAGCGCGAGAAGATACATTTGGGTGCGCACCCGTTCCTTAACAACTAAATAGATTAGATATGACTGATCACAATTCAACCGTCGTGAAGAATATGGAAGATGAGCAAGATGTCGGTGAACTTCACCGCATTCTGGAACGTCTCTGTATAGCGTCGAGTCTGACTGATGAGTGTATTCGAGAATATGAAAAGATTCTCGGTGTACCTCCTCTATCACGCTTCAACGGAATTTTTGGCTAGCCTAACTCGGAGCTAGCCGGGAGATGTCGCAGGGATTCAATTTTGTATATTTCGCACCGAACTTCGTGTGTGGACCGTACAGGATTCGAACCTGCGACATCTTCATTGCAAATGAAGCGCTCTACCAACTGAGCTAACGGCCCGTGTGTTTGTGTACGTGCGGATGTCATTGCTGACAGCCGCACACACGGGGAACCTATAGACTTTACCGTTTTCCTCGTCCCAAAGCAAGACCAATAAGGTGGGTGAGGAAGTCGGGATACTCGACCCCTACAGCCTTGAGGGATTTGGGGAGCAATGACTCTGCAGTGAGCCCTGGGAGTGTATTGGTCTCAAGATAGTAGATTCCACGAGGCGAAACGATGAAGTCTGAGCGTGAGTAGTGACGAAGTCCGAGCACATCGTGCATGGTTCGGGCGCTCTGTATGAGTTCGTCCATTATGTGCTTTGGGAAGCGGCCAGGGACTATTTCCCTCGTCTCTCCCGAATACTTAACGTCGTACGTAAAGAATGGTGCGTGGTCGGGCGGAATTATTTCGATAGGCGGGAGTGCGTAGAGCGACTCATTGCGCAGTCCTTCTACCACTCCTGCAGTCGCTTCTGTGCCACGAATCACCTCTTCAACGAGCACACCACCGATGTCTTTGGCAAGGAGTCCAGTGACGGCCTGATGCACGGGTTGATACCCTGCTTCCATGGTTACTCCTACCGATGATCCACCTCGTGCAGGCTTTATTATCACCGGCTGTGAAAACGTACGAATGATTTCATGCACTACTTCATCAGCGTCTTCGAGGCGCTCGATAAACTTATACTTCGGGGTTTTTAGGCCGGCCTCTTTCGCCTTCTCCTTCGCCATTACTTTGTGCATGGCAACGAACGACGCAAAAGAGTCTGAGCCGGTGTAGGGCACTCCGTACTTTTCAAATACTTTCTGAATCTCTCCGTCTTCGCCGTATTCTCCATGAAGAGCATTTAGTACGACGTCTACACCGGGCAGTACGCGCGCAGGAGTAGTGGCGAGTCCCCGCTCGTGCCAGACGCCTTGGCGATCGATATAGATATCACGAACGGTATAGTGATCGCGTGAAAGGTTTGAGAGCATCGCATGACCAGACTTGAGCGAAACCTCATGCTCGCTCGATGGTCCACCGCGCACAATTGCCACAACAGTGCCTCGCATATGAAAAGAGTATAGCAGGCCAATCTGCGTGACCGCGCGACTATTTTAGAACATTCTCAATCGTGCTTATGGCCACGGGATGGTATCCGGCCTTTGCTTTAGCAAAAATTTCTAATGCGAACTGCTTTCCTTCCGGGGTTTCCGCCAGTGCGCGGTACAACGGCTTGAGATACTTCATACGGCCTTGAGCATTCAAGAATGCTTCAACGTCAGGCAAGACCTCTATGTACCCTGCCTCAACAGCAGCAACGAGGAACGACCAGCGTACCTCGATATTTGCTTGGTTACGGAGGTTGAGCGCTTGATCTACGCGTGCCATGAAGTTCGCGGTGAGGCTTTCGCGTGGCAGTAATTCAAGCCAAAGCTGAAGCATGGAAGCGCTCCACACATTGTCCTTGGAGGGGATCTCAGACGACTCCGCTGCCTTTTGTACTTCAGTAATAAGTGGAGACTCAAGTACCGGTGCATTGTTTGGCAGTCCTGGCTCATATACCCATTCGCGCACGCGCACAGTGTCGAAGACCTCTTGGCCGAGTTCTGCTACAACGAAATTGAGAAAAGTTTCGACGTAGATGGAAGTGAACTTAAAGGTGTCGATATACTTCGCTACAAACTTCGCAAAGCGTTCACGACCCACCTGCTCTTCAAGAGCATTCAGCAACAGGGAGCCTTTGAAATAGGCAACGCGAGAGAAAATATCGTCAGGGTCTATGTCATCCGCAGCTGGTGACAACTTCGTGTATTCCCATTGATCATTCTTCTTGTATGCCGCGCAGTCAGAATTAAACTCCGACTCAAGTAGTTTGTAATCAACGAGTGCTTCATCTGCGCTGGAATACATTTCGAGAATTCGCTGCTCTGCCCACACGGTCCAGCCTTCGTTAAGCCAGAAGGCATCCCAATCGGCATTGGTTACAAGGTTGCCCGTCCAGGCATGTGCCATTTCATGAATGAGGGTGCCAATGCCAGAGCCGTCACCGGTTATAAGTGCTGGAGTAAGAAATGACAGGCAAGGATTCTCCATACCGCCGTAGGGGAACGCAGGCGGTAGCACAAGGAAGTCTTGCCTGCCAAACGGATACGGTCCAAAGAGACCTTCTCCGATGAGCATGAGTTTCTCGATGTCTTTAAATTCCGCAGCGCATGCATCAACCATGTCGGGAAGCGCCCAAACTTGGCTTCGAGGCGAGAGTTCCCGGCTTTCTAAATTTCCGACGGCAAAGGCGAGCAGGTATGCAGGGATTGGATACGGCATATTCCAATTCTCAATGCAGTAGCCTTGACCATCAGTTCCCGTTCGTCCGTTATATTCAGCTGCAGCTATCAAACCACGCAAGGCTTCAGGAACGCGTATTGAGTATTTAGCCGTAAATTTAATGCTTGGCGTGTCTTGGCACGGAACATACGAACGTGCATTGATCGCCTCGCCTTGTGTGTAGACCAGTGGCTGACCGCCAGCGAGCGCAGCATCCATCCATTGAAGACCGCTCGCTGTTGGAGCTGTCTTGTACGTAATACTTACAATCTTATTTTCTGGTACTACGAAGGACAATCGTTGCCCGCGTACTTTCTCAGGCTCACCAAGTTCAAATGGAATGGAACTACCCGCTGAATTTACAATCGCTTCTATAGTTAGTTCTCGTGTATCAAAATTCGTAGGGCCAAAGGTATCAAATTCCCATGTCGCTGTTGCACTCAATTGTTTTGATATCGTATCCAACTCATGAATGCCCCATGACAAATTTATTACTTTTGGTTGATCAGGCGAGTAGAACGAATGTGGGTCTTGTTTCAAATGTTCCATTACAAAGAGTTTACAATACAAACGCGAAAAGGGATCGAAGACAAGTCTTCGATCCCCGCCACCTGGGTGGACTTTTGCCTGACGTGCTTTGGCACGCTACGAGTATTGTCTAAAAGTTGAGGAGTTATGTTTCAAACTACCAACAAGTCTTAAAGACGTGACTCACGTTTGGCTGGTTCGGGCATAGCGAGCAGTTACGCTCAGATTATGGAGCCCGTATGTAAGGTGCTGCGAAAAGGGAGCTAGATACGCCTAATTGGAACCTCCTATTGTTGTCGCCACAGACGGTCTACCGTCTTGCTGAAATAGATAGTACCAGACTATCTATTTCTTGTCAAGACTAGTGCGCATCTGTCTTGTGCGGGCAGCCCTGTGCCTGGCGAGCGAGAAACGATGAGCCTCAGAGTTTGCGAGCACAGCATCTGCGTCGGTAATACCTGCTCGTAATCCTCCAAGCACTTCGCGCGGTCGATGTCGTTCGTCTTTCACGACAGCAACAACGGGAATGCCAATCCCCACTTCCTTTAATAATGCTTCGGCAGCTTTCTTGTGGGTCTTGCCACCGTCTATAACAAAAGCTTTTGGCAGGGGCCATTCATTGTGACCGAGGCGACGTGAAAGTATCTCGCGCAGCGAGGCGATGTCGTCGTTGGTCGACTTCCCTCCCAATCCCTGAATTTTAAACATGCGGTAGTCCGACTTCAGCGGCATACTGTTCTCGATTGCGACCATAACGCCAATAGCATTGGTGCCTCCAATATGGGCTGTGTCGTATGCTTCAATGCGCGGGCCAGCAGGGAGGTCGGTGCGATCGTCGCGAATGAGCGATACGTCTTGCACGTGATCGAGCGCAAAGAGCTGCCCGCGCAGCGTAGCAGCGTCTTCGAAGCGTTCTTCCTTAGCAGCGAGTTTCATCTCTCGTGTAAGAGTAGTGCGCAATGCCTTCACGCGACCTGACAAAAATAAACTTACATGCTGAATTGAGCGCATGTATTCTTTGCGATCCATATCGCGTGGATATTGTCCTATTTGACGATTGAATTCGACGTTGGCCTGCAAGTGCTTGTTGCCAGTACTGACTACCCGACCAGCGCGCTCTGGGTCGCGAATGATGGGCTTCGCGGTGTCATAGAATGGAAAGATTTTGCGAATCAGTCGCAGTGCTTCGCGCAACTGATATCCAGAAGGAAACGGACCGTACGCCACTTTAAACGCTACCGGCGGCGCTTCGTACGTCTGTTTGTTATTGAAATCAATATCCTTCCCACGCACTGCAATGACTCTCGGAATATCTTCGTCGGTGATAAGCGCATACAAAAACGTCTTGTCGTCCTTGCCCATCGAGTTGGCTGGTGGATTGTGCTCGCGAATGAGCGCAGCTTCGCGTACAAGTGCCTCAAGAACTGTCGGCGTTGGTTCGTGCATGAGCCCGTCAGCCTGAGTCACCATGTCTACAAGACGCGGGCCTCGGGTAGAAATGAGTTCAGCATCAAAATACGAACGGACACGATCACGCAGCGACGTCGCCTTTCCTACATACAATATCTTCTTCGACTTTCCTTTACCTTTCGTAAATAAATACACGCCAGGGCAGTCCGGCAGGTCGAGTTTCTTGAGATCGGTGCGCTCCATATAGGTATGGTACGAGGTTATGCAGCTTCTCGCAAAAGTAGAAAATATTCGGTCCGCGCATTTCTGCACGAACCGTTTCCTTCAACCTGTCCGCTTAACGGAATCTACCCATGCTCGTGGATACCTTACGTCGCGCTGGCTACATCGAATGATGTGATATGGCACGACGCCGGTCGCCTTCAACTTCGCCATTTCTTGCGAAACACGCATGTCGATGTCTCGCGAACCATCATGGATCATGCGAGAGTGGTAAATAATTCTTTCGTCGCTGATGTCAGCGCCAAAGCCATAGTGCTCTCGAATGATTCGCAACTCTTCGCACTCTTCAGCGGGTTGCAGAGGTGCTGCCGTCGCCATCGTCCGTCTCCCTGGTTTGGGCTAAAACTGCCCTGGGTGTGCTTCTAAAGTCTTATGATATCACTCAGCGTGAAACCGAATAGCCTTATCCACCTTGAATCAAGTAATTGACGCTTTGATTTTCTCTCTGTATAACTGGTGAGTGAACTAGAGAGAGGGTTTGAAATGACGGAGATACGGAATTCGACCTATTACATAGGTCCGCATCGAGTACCACATCATGTGTTCGTTGCAGCATTTGTCGGGATCACCGGCCTGCTGCTCGCGCACTTCGTGACGCTGTCAACGGCAAGTCGGACGTTCATTTTATGCGTCACGGCGGTCGAAGCAGGCAGTCGGCTATTTCGTGCAGCAATGTTCTTTGTGGGCAACAAAGACGCGCATCCGCAGCGCATCGTTGCCCATCTCGCCGAGGTTCTGCTGACGGCGAGTGGCGGTGCCTGGCTGGCACATACATATCTCGAAGGGGAGAACATCAAGATCTTCTTCGCGCTGATCTTTCTGCGGGTCGCCAAACACGTGGTCCAGATACTGGATCACTACTTCAGTTGGCGCGAGGAGCTCGCCAAGGAGCGCAAAATTCTTGCGCTCCACTCGAGTGAACCGGAGAGATGGCCGCCAGCATCACCACGAATCGTTTCGTAACACACTACGAGACGATTTTTTATTTCTATAGTCTATTTTTTCTCGTTCGTCTTGCCCTCTACACTTTTCTTACGTTTCTTGGCCTTTGCAAACATCTTTGCGAGGTACGTGCCAGTATGTGAGCCTTCTGTCTCTGCGATTTCCTCAGGAGTTCCCTTTGCCACAACTTTACCGCCGCCCACGCCGCCTTCAGGACCAAAGTCGATGAGGTAATCGCATGACTTGATGAGGTCAAGATTATGCTCAATCACGACAACAGTGTTACCACGACGAACGAGCTCCTGGAGTATTTCGATAAGCTTGCGAACGTCTTCGTAGTGAAGACCGACCGTAGGCTCGTCGAGAAGGTACAGTGTCTTCATCGTCACCGGACGGTATAGCTCGCTCGCAATCTTCACGCGCTGCGCTTCACCTCCTGAGAGCGTTGTTGCTGACTGGCCGAGTGTAAGGTATTCAAGACCCGTTGAGTTTAGGGTTTCAAGGCGGTCGTTAATAGACGGAATATCCTTAAAAAATGCTTCGGCTTCTTCGATGGTCATTTTGAGCACGTCGTAGATATTCTTTCCACGATATGTAACTTCGAGGGTCTCTTTCATATAACGCGTACCGTTACAGACGTCACAGGTCACATACACTGTCGGCAAGAAGTGCATTTCCACGGCGATCATTCCGTTACCTTGGCAAGCTTCGCAGCGACCACCGGCAACGTTGAAGGAGAATCGTCCTGGCTTCCAGCCACGTGCGCGTGCCTCGCTTGAAGCCGAGAAGAGATCGCGGATGAGCGTGAAGGCACCGGTGTATGTCGCAGGGTTCGAACGTGGGGTGCGACCAATTGGCGACTGATCGATGAGCACAACGCGGCCGAAGTATTCGGTGCCAGTGATGCTTGCGCAATTAGCAACCGGTGTCTCACGCTTCGCAAAGCGCGCTGCAACATTCTTGTGAAGCACGTCGTACAAGAAGCTCGACTTACCGGAGCCCGATACACCCGTAATACCCACAAGCTTCCCAAGTGGCACGTCTACATTCAAATTCTTCAGGTTATGAAGCGTCGCTCCCTTCACTTTGATAGAGCCTTTCTCGCTGGTACGACGCTCTTCAGGAATCGGTATCTCTGTTTCTTCGCGAAGATATGAAAGGGTAAGTGAGTTACTGTCGTTCTTGGGTGCGGTAAGAAGGTCATCAAGCCAACCAGCTGCTACGACTTGCCCGCCGTGCGTTCCTGCACCTGGACCAATGTCCACGAGGTAGTCCGCGGCATAAATAGTATCTTCGTCATGCTCCACGACGAGAATCGTGTTGCCAAGCTCCTTCAAACGCAGAAGCGTAGAAATAAGCCTGTCGTTGTCGCGCTGGTGAAGGCCGATAGTTGGCTCATCAAGCACGTAGAGAGCCCCTACGAGCCCTGTGCCGAGCTGTGAGGCCAGTCTGATGCGCTGTGCTTCCCCACCAGAAAGCGTTGCTGCTGAACGATTAAGGGTGAGGTAGTCGAGACCGACGTTGAGCATGAAGTCGAGACGAGCCGTGATTTCACGAATGATGGGAAGGGCGATTTCTGAACGCATCTCAGAAAGCTCAAGATGATCCATGAACTCCTTTGCTTCGCGAATCGAGAAGTCCGTGAAGTTTACGATATTGATACCGAGACCATTGTTGATCTTTGGATTCTTTTTGCCTGAAAGATATACACGAAGCGATTCAGGACGAAGTCGAAGACCGTGACAAGTTGGGCAGGGTTCATCAGAGAACAGTGACTTTGTGCCGAGACCGTTACACGCAGGACATGCGCCATACGGGCTGTTGAAAGAGAAAAGACGCGGTTCAACTTCCGGAAAGGACATGCCGTCGTCAGGACAAATAAATTTGGACGAAAGCGTTTCGAGCGTGCCGTCAGCGTGCTGAATCTTCACGAGTCCATCGCTTTCTTTGAGGGCGAGTTCGAGAGCTTCGGAGAGACGCTCGCGTGCAGGGTCTGGGTTGCGCACAAACTCAGATACGAAAATAGAATCCACCACTGCATCAATGTCATGACGCTTGTTGCGGTCGAGCGTAATCTTCTCGCGAAGTGAGTGCACAACGCCATCGATCAATACTTTTTCGTAGCCTTTGCTAAGAAGATCGTAGAGAAGCTGATAGTACTCGCCTTTTCGTCCGACAACGACCGGTGCGTATACCACTACGGTGCTGCGATCAAATTCCACACCCATGACTTTCTCAGCATTTGCGCCACCAGTCTTTGCATCGATACGATTCTTAATCAAACGAATCATCTCTTCCTTCGAGAGGCGAATGATCGGCACATCGTGGTTAATACAATACGGCTGGCCGACACGTGCATACAGCACGCGAAGGTAGTCGTAAATTTCTGTCACCGTCGCAACGGTCGAACGCGGGTTATTAGAACGACTCTTTTGATCTATGGAAATAGCAGGAGAAAGACCGGTGATCTCATCAACGTCTGGCTTCTGCATCTGGTTCAAGAACTGGCGAGCATATGCTGAAAGCGACTCAACATAGCGACGCTGGCCTTCGGCAAAGATCGTATCAAAGGCAAGCGATGACTTACCCGAGCCAGAGAGCCCGGTGAGCACGGTCATAACACCTCTCGGAATATCAACCGACAGGTTCTTCAAATTATGCGTACGAGCGCCCTTCACTCGGATCCAGTCTTCGCCGATGTGTTGTTCATGCGCCACTTTATTTGATTTTGGTTCTTTCGCCATGAAGGTTTTGTGTAGGATGCCACGATCTGCCAATACTACGGAAATTCCCCTGTCCGTGGCGGGACAGGTACAAATGCATTATACCACAGAGCTAAGCTGCTCGCTTATAACGTAACTTTTGTTGCTTCACTTGAGTGACAACCGCTTTTGCTTTAGCAATACGCTCAAGAATCATGGTGTGGAAATCGTTTATTGATGCGCTTTCCTGTTTACGAGGAAATAACTCAGTCAAAGATTTACCTGAAGCTACTATAATGGAGTTCAAAAACTGTTTACCTTCCTCTCCTTTAAAACGCTCTTCGAGCATATCTAATTTTGACTCTAGCAAGTCAATTACTTCAAAGTCATGCATCTCTAGATATTCTGGGTTCAATTGATAATTGAACCTCGCACTTGCAAAGTCAAAATAGCTAACAGCATTAGCCTTAATGCGTAGATTATGGTGTTCTGCATCCTTCATTCCCTGCTCCTGATATAAGTCACGATCTACATCACCAAATACCGATTTAAGAAGCATAATATCTGCTTCAATTTCTTGGTGATTGGTTTTCTGTACAATTTTATCGTGAGCAAGAACCTTTGAGTAGAATTCTTTTCCCGATTCGCCTTCGAGACTAACGATATCTGCAACGTTTATTATTCCCTTTAGCATTCTAGCGATAGCCTGCTGCCTCTCGGGGTCGTAACGGGCTTCCAGTTGAACAAATTTGTTAACTCCATCAGTAAAGATTTCCTTCTTATGATGCGTTTGCGTCACGTCTCCTGACTCTCTTGGGGTGGAGTCCAGCCTAACCTGTGTGTATAAGGTAGGGTCAGCTTCGGAGTAACTTTGCCCTGTTTCTACAGGTTCTATTTTTGAGGAATTCTTAGGCTCCAGTCGCGATGGAAATGGATTGAAGCGTCCAAATTTCATAGTGCGCTACGCAGGAAGAAACTCGCCAATCTTCGCGACGATTTCGTCGATGTCGACTTCGGCCTTTACGAGGTACGCATTCGCGCCAAGCGCCATAACGCGTTCCTTGTCTGTTGGCGCTCCGAGGTTTGAAACTACGATTACCGGCACGGTCTTCCCTTCATCATCGCGCTTACGAAGTGCTTCAAGTACTGCAAAGCCATCCATAATAGGAAGCATGAGATCCAGAAGGATCACTGCGGGCTTAAATTTGTCATAGAGAGCAAGTGCCTCATTGCCGTCTGCTGCATAGAGGGTCTGATACTTACCAGCAAAGGTGTGCCCAAGGAGATTCTTAAGGACTGGGTCGTCTTCGACAACGAGAATAAAGCTTGTTTCGTTCATATATAAATTATACCCTACTCGGCCGTTGGCAACGAAAGGGTAAAGGTTGTACCTGGACCTTCCGTATTGCTCGCAAAATCAAGATCACCGCCATGGTCTGTCGCGATGGTACGTGCGATATACAACCCGAGACCATTTCCGGCGTTTTCCTTCACAATGGCGTTATCAGCCCGATAGAAACGTTCAAAGATGTTGTTACGGTCTTTGGGAGTAATGCCTATACCCGTGTCGCGTACTCGTACCAGTACCCGTCCTGGTACGCTCGATGTCATAATCTGCACGCTTCCGCCTGCAGGCGTATAGCGAATCGCATTCTCAACAAGATTATTAAGCACCCATTTAATCTGCTCACGGTCAGCGCGGACTTTTGGAAGTTTCTCTCCACTATCTTTGTAGTACACTGCAACGTTACTCTTCTGAGCAAGCAGACTAAAATCAGCAGTGACCGAAGATACAAGCTCACGAAGGTCAGTCGAGGTAAACACGTATTTGTGCTTACCAGACTCAATGCTCGAGATATCAAGGAGAGTACCGACAATAGCAACAAGGTCATGCGACTTCCCTACGGCACTTGCGACAAGCGCGTGTTGGCTTTCTGTGAGTTGCTCTTTCTCAAGTGCTTCAAGTGCCCAGCGAATACCCGTAAGCGGCGTGCGGAGCTGATGCGCAGCGGTGGAAATGAAGTCGGACTTCACGCGAGAGATTTCAACATCATGCGCATGCACTTCTTCAAAGTTAGCCGTGAAGTTCACAAATGACTGAGCAAAGGCCTGCATTTCTTTTGATGAATGTGAAAATGGCGGTAGCGATGCAAGCTTTTGCGTTACGGCAAAATCAGACATTGCACGCGTTATCACTCGTACAGGCCTCACAATTATTCGATCAAGGAGGATATAGAGAAGGACGAATATAAGTATATTCATCAACCCAAAGAGCACTACATATATGAGCCATGGACCGTAAGTTGCTATCGACGTTGAATCAAAGGAAGCGAAGGCCTTGATGATTGGTCCCGGAGCTCCCCAAGCGCCATATAAAATGAAGCCAATGAAGGCGAGTAAGAGAACGAGAGAGGATGCAAGGAGAAGGGCGAGGTAGGCACGCAAGTTCATGCAAATATCGTAGCACGCTTGTAGTACTCCAAATTCCCTCCCTCTGAGTTCTCGTGTCCTATCGACGTCTTCGAGGCGCTGAACTTGATTTCTTCTTTGCAGGCGATTTCGCTGGCACTTCTTTCCCTTCAAGATGATAAATCTCATCGCGTAGGATTGCAGCGGTCTCGAAGTCGAGCGCCTCTACCGCCTCACTCATTTGCTGTCGCTTGTCTTTCAAAAAGGCTTTTGGGTCTTCTGCATACAGCTTTGAGTCAAGTGTAAGAAGCTCATGCACGGTCTTGTCGTGTTCACTACGCATGCTTGCAGCAATGTCTTTAATCTCCTTGATGATAGTGGCCGGTGTAATGCCATGCTCAGTATTGTAGGCAACCTGAATGGCGCGACGACGATTTGTCTCAGAAATAGCACGAGTCATGGAGCCGGTCATGACATCGGCATATAGAATAACGCGACCGAGCACATTGCGGGCAGCGCGCCCAATAGTTTGAATAAGTGACGTTTCAGAACGAAGGAACCCTTCCTTGTCAGCGTCGAGAATACCCACGAGCTCAACTTCAGGCAGATCGAGACCTTCGCGAAGCAAGTTCACGCCCACAAGAATATCAAATGTTCCCTTTCGGAATTCTGTGAGGATAGTGATGCGATCGATAGTCTTTACATCGCTATGAAGATATTCAGCTTTAATGCCGCGTTCTTTAAGGAATGTTGAAAGATCCTCGGCCATTTGTTTGGTGAGGGTCGTTGCGAGCGCGCGGCCTCCGCGCGCAATAACAATCTCAGCTTCGTTTATGAAGTCAGCAACCTGTCCCTTATATGACGCATCAACGTTTACATCGTCTGTAACGCCTGCGCCTTCAGCAATAGGTCGAACGACGAGCTCTGGATCAATAAGACCTGTTGGGCGAATGATTTGTTCTACGAATTGACCGATCGGAGCCACGCTGTGTTCCTTTTCATAGTTACCGGGTGTTGCCGTCGTAAAAATTACCTGGCCTATTTTCTTTTCAAATTCCTCAAACTTAAGTGGGCGATTATCAAGTGCCGACGGCAAACGGAAACCGTGCTCGATAAGCATATCTTTGCGAGACTTGTCGCCAGCGTACATTCCGCCGATCTGCGAGACCGTTACGTGAGACTCGTCGATAATAGTAAGGAAGTCGGCACTGCCATCTTTGTTGTGTGGGAAATACGAAAGCAATGTATGTGGTGCTTCGCCCGGTGCGCGACCATCAAAGTGGCGTGAGTAGTTCTCGATACCATTCGTATAGCCAATCTCACGGATGAGTGACAAATCGTGAAGCGTACGACGCTTGATGCGCTCACCTTCCAAGAGTTTCTCTTCACGTTTAAATCTTGCGAGACGTTCATCCAATTCGGCACGAATGTCTTCCATGGCACGTTCACGATCTTCATCACTCGAGACAAAGTGTTTGGCGGGGAATATGAAAAGATTGTCGGGAGTGCCCGTGAGTGCACGAGAAACAGGATCAAGACACTCAATATGCGTGATCGATTCTTCATCGAAGGCGATGCGATAGATAGCGCGCTCGTTCACCGGCATAAGCTCCAGCGCGTTCCCTACTGCGCGGATCTTTCCTGGTTCCAGGTCAGCGGTCGTGCGTTCAAAGTAAATATGAATAAGTTTGCGAATAAGCGCAGCACGATTTTCCTTTGCGCCCACCTCAAGCTTTACGTGAACCTTCTCATAGTTCTCTGGAGAACCGAGACCGTAGATAGCAGACACGGACGCTACGATGATGACGTCTTTGCGTGTAAGGAGCGCTTGCGTAGCAGCATGACGAAGACGGTCAATTTCCGCATTGATCTGTGCTTCTTTTTCAATAAACGTATCTGAGTGCGCAATGTATGCCTCCGGCTGATAATAGTCGTAGTAGGAAACAAAATAGTGAACCGCATTCTCGGGGAAGAACTCGCGATACTCCTGCGCAAGCTGGGCTGCGAGCGTCTTATTATGCGCCATCACAAGCGTCGGCTTCTGGATGTTGTTTATGACATTCGCAGCCGTGTATGTTTTACCAGAACCCGTAACACCCACGAGCGTTTGATAGCGCAAACCATCCTTCACACCTTTGGTGAGTTTTTCAATAGCCTTTGGCTGATCACCAGCAGGCGGAAATGGGATATGCATCTTAAAACCTGCCATATTGTTCAAGTGTACCTTTTGAAGATGAATTATAAAAGAAAACCACCAGTCGCTACCTCGAAGTGAAGTGTGCGACTGGCGGGTGATGTTATTGATGCGGTGGCGGAAGCTGCTCGTCGGCAGGCGGAGTGACCTCCACATCGGTCGGAATGACCGGCGTGTATTGGTCGAGGATCCAGCCACAGTAATGCGAATACTCGGCGTCGGTCGCCATATTGATTAACTGCGCTTCAGCTGCATCGTCGCTGACAGCATAGGCCGCTTTCAGCTTAGCCATCTGCGCTTCGATCCGCTCGTGCGAGGTTTGTTTCCACCACGAGCAGAGACGAATCGTTCGATCGCCTGGGGGCTCGGCGCGTACGAGGAGAACGCCGCTATCGCTGGACTGATAGCGAAGTGCGTTGACGCCCTGAAGGTGGTTCGTGCGCTTCGAGGAACGATGTGCGCTGCGATGTAGCAGCGTGGACGGCGGCACGATCACAGGTGGTGAAACGATTACCGGCGCGAGCTGAGCATATGCTACCGGAGCCTGAACGAGGCCTGCGGCAGCTACTGCTGCAATCAAAAACCAACGCATGTATATTCTCCCAATCCCTGAGCGACTATGCTCTGAAAAGAGTTGTACATTATTATATGACTATCGTCAATTAGCCCTCTTACATTCGAAGCTAATGAAGAGAAATAGTAAAAGAAAAGCTGAGTCACGCAGTGACTCAGCCCTTATGTAGCATCAAGAACGATGCTCATTCCACGTCTTCCGGCATAGGCGGTTTCGTGGGAATCGTATATGCCACCATACCGGGACCGAAGTCGATCGATGACGCTTCGTGAGAGACGCAATCGAGAAAAACACTCCAGGACATAGCTCCTCGACAAGATTCGAGAACGCGCTGTTGCAGCTTCTGCACCTCGAGCAGCTGCTCTGGTGTCGGAGGCGGTCCACTCCCCTCATGCACAACATCAACATATCCTGCGGTTGCCATAGCAATCGTTATTGGCGCAGGCTTGAGTGTAGCGTGATTATTCCGCGCCATAGCGGAAGAAGTAGTTGCAAGTACAGCAACAACAATCAGCTTGATCGAAACCATGACGGACTCCTCTCAGAGATTTTTCGGGCAGTATCGCACAACAACGACACTTCCAACTACGTAATACGTGTGAAGCTATCTACTGTCAACGTCCGTAATATTCGCGTACGAAATTCTCTCGATATTCAGTAAAAGTTCCCTTCTCAATTGCTTCGCGTGCCCCTGCCATAAGATCTAGGATGAAGCCAAGGTTATGCATCGACGCAATCGTCTGGCCCAAGAACTCTCCTGCGCGCAAGAGATGCGAGACGTAGGCAATAGTGAATCCATCTGATGGTGAGAACGTGCCCTCAGACATTCGAAGACCAAATGCTACGAGCGGCGTGAAGTCACTCTTGTATTCTTCCTTTGTAATACGTATTGGGCCGTTTTTTGTATAAATAGTTCCGTGGCGGCCAAGGCGTGCAGCAGCAACACAATCAAAGAGGTCCATGCCTTCTGCAATACCGGTGAGAATATCTCCAGGTTCTCCAATGCCAAGAAAGTGTCGAGGCTTATCTTCAGGAAGTTCATCGACTGAAGCCTGCAAAATTAACGGCATGTCCTCTTTCGTAAATGATCCGCCAATGCCAAATCCATCAAAGCCTAGTGATGCAATTTCTTTTGCGCTTTCCGTGCGTAGATCGGTGTGGCGACCACCCTGTATCACGCCAAAGAGCGCCTGCTTCTGGGCAGCGTCTATGTTTTGCTTGTGCGCTTTTATTGAACGAGCAGCCCAGCGGTGCGTTCGATACATAGATTCTTGCTGATATTCATACGGCTCAGAAATAGAGGTGCACTCATCAAAGGCAAACATAATGTCTGCACCAATGTTGTGCTGAATTTCCATCGAGCGCTCAGGAGTGAATCGGTGAAGTGAGCCGTCGTGGTGCGATGTAAACGTAACACCCTCATCATCAATCACTGCGAGTTGGCCATGTTGCGTTGCAAGTTCTTGATCAAAGACTGCCACGCCTTCTTCTGGTTTCGCTTGAGGCAGTTCCTCATCTTTTGTAATTTTCATGAGTGTGCGACCAAATGCAGAGCCCAGTGAAAATACTTGGAAGCCACCCGAGTCGGTAATCGTTGGGAGACGTTTTTCATCTTTCTTCCAATTCATGAACTCAGCAAGTCCACCGGCGCTCTTAACAATGTTGTCACCAGGCTGAAGGTAGAGATGATAGGTATTTGCAAGAACAACTTCAGCACCGAGTGCAAGAAGTTGATCTGGGGTGACTCCTTTAACGCCAGCCTTGGTACCTACAGGAGAAAAGGCCGGCGTTTGAATGGTGCCGTTTAGGGTGGTGATTGTGCCTGTTCGAGCACGCGACCTTTGGTCGCGCGCATGAATAGTAAATGAGAGCGATGCCATTAAAATAGCCTATAACCTAGCCATATTTTACGCAAGCTATCCCGTCGTCTGTAAAGCTTGACAGGGCACCTTAATATGCTATAAAGGTAGAGTGTGACACGGTTCTATTGTTTGTCACCCGATCTTTATACCTGGGAATTTCCCACCCGCACCACGGGGCTCAGTGGTTGCCCAAGGAGGGCTGTTATATGCGTACGATCATCCGTAAGATCACCACCACAACCATGGTGGTAGCATTGCTTGGCACCACCGCATGCGGTGGTAACCAGCACCTGAATACCAGCGCCGCACCGAACAACAACACGAAGGATGTCGTCCTCGATGTCCAGATGCAGTTCGACGAAGATGCGCATGCGCTTCCGAGTCGGCCGATGACCATGACCGAGTCGATCATGTCGACGCAGGTTCGGCAACATTGCCTGCAGCTCGTCAACGAGCGCATCAAGGGCGCGCCGAAGAGCATGATCAAGAAGACGGTCGTTGCTGGCATCCTGCAGGGCATCGGCAGCTTACTGGGCGCGGCGTTTGCCCACTTCACCGGAGTCAATCCGGCGCAGTACGGCAAGGTCGGTCTCGGCTCGGGTGCAGGCGGCGGCGCGTTCGCCGGCTACATGTCGATCGAACAGGCTCGCAGCGTGGCGAACTCGTTCTGTCAGATCCGGCAAATCGACGGTCTTCGCATCAATGGCGACCGGCGCTTGCAGCAGATCATCGCCATCCCGGTCGTCGGCCTCGAGGGTTCACCCCTCCCGGTCGACCCGAACGCCCGCACCCTGACCAAACGTCAGAAGTGCGTTGCAAAAGCCAAGACCCCGGAAGACGCCGCGAAGTGCGCCACCGAGGTCGAAGCAGTCGATGCCGACTATGCGCCTCCGCTCCCGGCGACCTTCTGAACGAGGGTTCGCCAAAACCAAAAGCCGCACATGTGCCCTTCGGGACACCTCTGTGCGGCTTCTTTTTATACTTTGTAGTTCTTACTGAACACCAAGCAACTCAACATCAAAGATGAGAGTTGCGTTAGGAGGAATAGTTCCAGGAACTCCCTGAGCTCCGTATCCATATGCAGCAGGGATAATCAGACGGCGCTTGCCACCTACTTTCATACCCACAACACCCTCGTCCCATCCTTTGATAACGCGTCCTCCACCGAGTGGGAAAGTAAATCCTGCCTGTGTCTCAGGGTGACGAGAAGAAGCATCAAATACTGTTCCATCAGGAAGCATGCCGACATAGTTCACGGTTACGTTGTGACCCGCAGTGGCTACTGCGCCCGTGCCGATTACTTCATCGGTGGCTGTAAGCGTAGTTGGTAGTGGTGAAGGAATTGGTGCTGAAGTTGTCATAGTAGCAGTAGTTGTTGTAGTTGAAATTGATAGAGTATCAGTTGACGTTGCCTGAGTTGAACTTGCTGTCTGACTGGCTGGTGAAAGCGGTGCAAAGACGCGAGGACCGAAGAACAAAAGCCCGAGCGCAATGACGACAGCTAGTGCGACTGCTACGCCCGTTGAAGTTACCTGCATGGTGGTCATGATATTAAATATAATCGTGTATTAAGACGTAACAGGCCCCGTAGCAGCTAGTATATCACTGGTAAGCTCGTCAAGCGTTTCTTGTACAGCGAGGTCTGCATCAGGCACATGCGCGGCAAGAAACGCTTCTATAACCTCCTCTTCTGGATCGGTTTCAAGAAGCTCATTGAATGAATCTTTAGTTTGATCATCCATACGTTCAATGAGTCGTATAAGTGATCCTTTAAATATCATATCGTTCAAATCAAGTAGCAGTTCTTCCTGTTGTTCTACGGGAAGCCCTTGCATATCAAGAGCGTTCAAGAGCTTTTCAGTAGTTTCTGTTTGAGAGAGTGTATTCATACAGTATTAGTTATCGGATGTTTCGATAATCAGCGTCCTTGGGTACCTCAGGCATCTTGTAGGGATCTGCTTCATCAGGAATAAACGGTAATGGGTGTGGACTCACTGCCGGATCAAATCTAAGAGCATATACCGTGCGAGTTATTTGCCCTAACGGTGACCTAATTTCCTGTACATAATAGACGGGAACAAGAGGATTCTTAAAGGAATGAGCCAGCGCAGTGTCATATGAAAGTTCCGTGTTCTTTATTGAGTCACCTGTATCAACAATGTGAGCGAATACATTTCCTTGCTTATCGAGTCCCACGGCTGATTTACTTAGATCAAAGCCATTAGGATTAAGTGATTCTGGTGAAGATCCATCGATTGGTTGTGTAGAAGCCTCGGGATGTGCAGGTGCCGAAGTTTCAGGTTGCGCAAGAGAACCATTCACAGGTTGTTCAAAACGCCCAGGCGCAGTATCCGGAGATGCCACAGGCTGCGTCTCTGCAGAAGTTCCGGAGTGATCAAGATCAGTTGGATGAGGGACGGTATCAGCCGGCACATGCGCATCGGGTGTCTGCTCTAGTGCGGGTGCGGCATGCAAAGCCTCGTGTGGCATGGCAGTTTCTGGAGTAAGAGGAGCAACGTCAGTATGCGTTATCTCAGGGCTTCCTACCGGCTGAGAATGTATTTCTGTAGGAACTACGCCCGACGGAGCCTCAGGAGCATGTACCGTTGTAGCTGTCTCAGGAACTTCAGGTGCGCTAGGGGTTACCGGTTGTTCTGGAATAGTTTCTGCAGCAGGCGCTGAGGTTGATGCTGCAGGCGCCTCTACAGCGGGCGCAGAATGAGGTGCTTCGGTAATGGTAGGGTGACCTGCAAATTCTTGTTCAGACACACCCGCCTCTTCAGCAGTCAAAGGGCGAATATGAATCTGTTCTGGGTGTGGGATTGGCGCTGTTGAAGCTGGTGTTGATTCTGGTTCAGTAATTCCTGCTTCTTCGGCGGTCATGGGACGACGAGCTTCTATTTCTCTCGCTATTGCAGCACGTGATTCAGGGGTGGAAGTATCTGGCTCAACTTGTGGAGCCGTCTCAGGAGCTTTGGCATGCGTCACATGCGCGTGCCTTGGAGTTTCGCGAGCTTCATGGCGTTCACCATGAGCTTGGTGTGCAGGTCGAGATATATGTTGCTCAGCAGGTGCTACAGGTGCCTCATGGTGCACAGGTGGTGGCGACTGTCGCGTGGCTACATGTTCAGCGGGCGCGTGCGGCCTCGTCGCGTGGTGTTCGCTAGGTGCTGCCGGTGTATGGTGCTCAAGAGGCGCTGAAGCATGAGGTGGCGTAGCACCAGATGCAACTGCTGTATGTGGAATTTTGATTTCTGGTTTTTCGATAGGAGGAGTGTGATGTATGTGAGGAGTATGATGCTCTATCGGCGGCGTTGCTAGTTTGTCATGAGCAGTATTCATAATTCCACCGGCATCATGGACGGCAGGAAGATTTCCGAAACCAAGCTGATGCATGGCGGCTCCTGCACCAATCGAGCTTGTTCCACCAACCAAAAGTGCACTCAATATTTCAATACCCTTTTGGGTATCCTCATTTGCTTTGCGATTTCCCTTCGCATACTTTGCCTGCTCAGCATTCAAGGCTTCGATATCGGTGAATCCTATGGCATTCAAGTCACGGAGTGCCGCAACCAACTCTTTCTTATTCTTCGAACCAAAGAAACGCTTGTAGAATTGTCCTGATTTGGCACCAGTAGCGCTACCACCAATCACACCAATCGTTCCTCGCGCAATACGAAATACTAACGGAGCGCCTGCCAGCCCTCCAACCCCGGCAGTTGCAAGCGTACCTAATATTGCAGAACCAACGATTTGCGCTGCACGTGCGTATTGTTTCGCTGCTTTTTCTCTATCAAATTCTTCATCGTCACTGAAGAAACCTTGCGTAGCAGCAAGTCCCTTACCAAGTAATTCAAATGGCTTATTGTAGGCTCGCAGAAGGCCGAGCGCACCTTTCTTTGCATACTTAATTCCCTTGCCAAGAAGTGTTTTCTCTTTCTCACCCATCGCTCTTTCTCGTGCTGCATTCGTTATCTCTCCCGCACGAACTGCAGTGTCTCGTACACCAATAAACTTAGCGAGAATCTTGTCTTGAGGATCTCCCTTCTCTGCAGCAGCACTAAGAGCATTTCTCCACGCAAGACGCGAAGCGTCGTACCGCTCCTGAATTTCTTTAGGAACTTTTCGGCCTATGTTCAATTCCTTTCCGAATGCCTTAAGAGAGAGATTACTTCGATACTGTTCTTCAATTGCCTTTGCATATTCGCCTTCAGCGACAAGCATCTCTTCACGTACGCCTGCAATCTCAAACTTTTCAGCGAATTCTTGTGCCTTTGCTTCTCGTTCTTTGTCGCGTGGACTTTCATACAATCCCAAATTACCGACCGCCTCCTTTAGACCTTTATTAACCTCAGCAGCAGTCGCATCCTTTATTCCGGTTAGTCGCGTATCGTTATCGCCAATCGAAGCCACAAGCGCTTCAGTGAGTGGGCCATTTATTTTTTGAAGAACGGCCTTTAATCTTCCTTCGTATCGTTCTCGTTCGTACGGATTCGTAGCCGTTATTGCTTCGCGTGCGATTTGTTCAACTTCACTTCCTGCCTTAAAAAGTGCCTGCTTTTCTTTTGAGGTATAGATATTGTTATGAGTCGCGTAGTCGCTCAAGCCACTTACGTACGCTTCAACCTGTCGCGCAACATCTTTGGGCTGCTGACCGATTAGGTCAAGTGAAAGTGCTTCAGGACGTTCTGCAGGAACAACCTCTTCCGCAACCTCGGGCTCGGCTTCTTTTTTCGCTCCTTTAAATGGTGGCCAGTGCTTCATAGAATTACGATAGGTAGCGCTGCTTAATTGATGCTTCTACTGTAGCACGATCACGACCGTAGGTAAGATATGAAAGCTCACGAAGATCGTCCACCTGAGCGAAGTTTCCTTCGGCTAGGTTCAACGTTTTAATATTGAATGGCTTTTGCGGAACGCCTCCGGCAAGAATTCGTACGTATGCATTTCGATTCTCAATATTGGTGAAATCAGACGCCGAGAATGTCGGCTCGAATAGTTTTCCGAAGAACTCTCCGTCTTCTTGACCCACACGGAAGATGCTCATGGAACCCACGTTGCCAAAGACCGCATCACGAATCTTTTCGTCGATCTGTGCCAGGTACTGATGTGCAAGGGTAAGCGATAGCTTGTACTTGCGGGCTTCTGACAGAATACCGGGAATAGAATTGGTCGTAATGTTCTGGAACTCGTCGATGTATAGATAGAACGGTGGGAAGTCACCACGGGGATTGTCGGCGCGTGAAAGAGCTGCCATGAATAGTTTGCCAACGATAATAAGACCAAGCAGGTTTGCATTACGTTCGCCTAGACGACCCTTAGAAAGATTCACAAGCAATATCTTCTTGCTATCAATTATTTCGCGGAAGTTAAAGGATGACTCCTGCTGCCCGATGATTGGACGCATGAAATCGCTCGCCGTGAATTCATCGAACTTGTTCGTAATATACGGAACGATATTCTCGAGTGATGCATCGCCGCCTGCTTTAGTTGCGATCTCATTCCAGAACTGATTCACGATAGGATTCATCGACTTTGAAAGCTTCAAGTCTCTGAAAGGTTTATTAGAAAGTACGCGACCGATGTCCATGAGTGTTGAGCCAGAAGCCGGGTCTTCCATCACAAGCTGTGTAGCATTGCGGAAGTATTGTTCGAAGGCAGGACCCATAGATTCCGGAACATCACCGTACAGCTGTCGGAAGATTGCCAACATTTCATTGACTATGAATGACTTTTGTTCCGGTCGTGCAGGATCGTATTCAAGCATGTTCAAACCGAATGGTCGGTCGATATTAGCAGGATCAAAGTAAATGACGTCCTCATATCGTTCAGGAGGAACGGTTGCGAGCACCTCAAGAATGTCATTTCCGTGTGGATCAATGAAGCAGACTCCCTTTCCGTCTTTAATATCTTGCTCAATAAGTGTGCGAAGCATACCGGACTTTCCTGCGCCGGTTTGTCCAATGATATAGAGGTGACGAAGGCGATCTTGATCTGCCAAACGTACTTCTGTGGTTTTGCCACCAAAGGTATTTGTACCGAGCACGATACCGTCTCTCGGAAGTTCTGGTGGCGCTGCCGCGCCCTTTGCCCGCGACTGCTTCAAGTGTGGAGAAGATTCGATACCGCTTGGTGGGAAGTGATACATAGTTGTGAGTTCGCGAAGCGAGAGCGCGAGCTCGGTACCCGTTTCAAAAAGTCTAAAGGTAAAATCATGAAAAAGACGCTTCAACGAAGCTTTACTGATGCGATTCCATTGAAGACGATTGCCGTTAGGGTTCTCAAATTGATGGAATGCCGCTTCAAGCTCACCCAACAATTGTTCTGCGCGTGCGGGATCCTGTGACGAAACGGCCAATCGCAGATTAACGGACACAAGCGGCGACGAAATTTTCTTTTCAACCTGCTCAATGTCCATTTTGTTTGCATCCAAACTTCGTTGCTTTTCGCGATATTCTTCTTGCTTCTTAGCATTTCCAAACAGTGTCCCACTGAGGTCTTTGAATGCTTCCCCGAAGAATGATTCTGGGTGGCGGAGTGCAGTATCGCGGTGCTCGCCTTTACGAAGAAGCCCTAAAATACGTTGGAAGTGTGTAGCATGGCGGTCATGTTCCGGCATGATCAGTATCTGCAGTGACGCACCTTCATTTTCAGGAGCAATCTTTGCAAAAGCATTGAGTAAAGAATTGATTGGATCGTAATCAAAGTCCGCATAGTCTTTGAGTGGCAATGCCTGAGGACGTGCAAATGAAGCCACCGACGCTATCGCAGCACCATCTTGCACAAAGACATTGTAGTCATTGGGTTGCGGGGTGACTTGCGCATTAGGGAAAATCGCGAGTATTTGTTTTTCAAAAAGATCACGACGGGAGTTCGGTATCGCCGCATAGAACATCAAGTGTGTTTGATTTACCGGTACGGCCAGTTCCAATGAGTAGTACGGTGGTTCATTTGCATACGGCTTCTCAACGGCAAGCATACCCGCATAGAACTGCTCCATTGCTGAAATAAGTTCCTTGAGGGGGCGTTGACCGTTACCATCGCTTGCCTGTGTCTCAGGCAATGCAATTTCATAGAGCGTCATGTGCAGCGACTTCCAGGCAGGCTGTTTTTCAGAAAAGCCTTGTATAGGCATGCCACTCGTAAGGTACTGCACAAGGAAACGGTGGAAATCGTCTTCAAGGTGTGGAGAGTTAAGCTTCTCGAGCACCGCAAAAGCATTCTTAATGCCTTTGGTCTCCATTATCCCGCGTAGCTCCTCTATCGTATCGTCATCGCTCTCAGGGTCGAGGTTGAGTGCAAGCGCATGAGCTGCTTCAGGTGTAAGGGCATACGCAGGAGCGAGCACTTCAGCAGTCGGGGTTTCGCGGTGATGGAGAATGCGTTCATGCGCAATATCTTCGCGCGGTTGCGATTCTTTGAGTGCGCTGAGCTCTAATTCTTTTTCAGCTATCTGTGCACGCAAGTATGCGAGTTCTTCTTCAGGAGTACTGACGGGTCGTGCCGGTCCTTCAAATGCCATATCGTAAGTATACGACAGCCAACACGAAAATTATTCTTTCTCACCAATTGCATTAAAGAATGCGTTCACGAGCGAAAGGATAATTGCGAAGAAGAAAGCCGACCAGAAGCCAGCGACACTAAAGCGTGGCACAATCACGGCAGCAAGCAGTATAAAGAGCGCGTTTATTATGAGCGAGAATATCCCAAGCGTGAGTATCGTGAGTGGAAGCGCAAGAAGCTTCACCACGGGCTTAATAAAGAGGTTCATGATGCCCAGCACAATAGCGAGTACGAGTGCACCCGCAACGGTTACCGTCACACCGGGTAGCAAATACGCGGCGATACCAATAGCGATAGCAGAAACGAGCCAATGAAGGAAAATTTTCATACGATGAAATATTAAGGTTGTGCAAACGTGAAGCTTTGAATGACAGCATCCAAACCACTCTGAGTGGTGGTGCTCACACCAACACGCGGAGCAAACGCTTCGAGCGCAAAGCACGCTTTGTCGTGCAGGGTTCGATAACTCATCACGTGCTGCTCGACGTCTGTTCCCAGTTTATCAAACGAAAAAGCTTTCCAGGTAGTACTACCCATATTTATGTCAGCAACTGCTTTCTCTGCAGGACCAGTCTTTGTGCATGCAGTAAGTTCTTTGATTGCCTGACTCATGCCAATACGTACTTCCCCGCCGTCTACTGCAATGCGAGTAATAAGCGTACCTGTCGCGAGAGGATTCTCGCGCCATGCACGTCCCGTATTTGTAGAAGAAGAAAACTGATCAGTAACCGTTGCTGTTGCGGGATAGAAAAATGAGAAGCCGTAGGTTCCACTGGAATAGATTGCAAGAGATGAAAGATCGGTAAGAGGCACCGAGTTTTCAGTTGAGGTCACCGTGGCGGGTGAGGTTCGATGACTGGTTACCACAACGAGAAGGAGCAACACTCCTGCTGAAAACAATATGATGCACGTCGTGATAATCCATCCAAAACGGGTCATAGAGGTAAGTATACTCTGAAGTTTTAGAACTTAAAGAGTGGTGATTTCGTATACCAATAACCTGTCCGCTCGAATATACCCTTTTACTAAAATGTGCTGACCAGTCGTAAGGTCGGGATATGCATTGTCGGTCCCATATGACGGCACGCAAGGGATATCCCCGGCATTGGGGCTACAGCCGCGACTATTCGCAAAGATAAGCTGTTTGGTTACGAGTGAATGATCGCTGGCTATGTACTGAATAAAGGGCACCGCGGGAAGGCCGCTCGTGGTGTCCATAAGGGCTGTTCCTTGAAGCTCCACGTAGGTATCAGCATTGGGTAATGCGTCCGCCGCCACACTCGCAGTGCTCGTTGCAAGTTTGAGGGTAGGCGCAAGCACCACTGCTGCGGGAGACGAGCCAGAATAGTGCAAACGAAAAAACACGACCAGCGCGCTTAGCACAAGAATCCCAATCACTATTTTTCCCAAAGTTCCCATACTACTATTCTACGCCTTACGTACTGAAGAACTCATGAGCATTGCATTAGCCTGCTTGTGTATACACCAAACGTGCGAGACGTAATTCATCAAAACTATATCTACCCTTGAATGATTCAAAGGTAGGCGTCAGCGATTCAATACCATTGCTTTTGAACTTCTTGTGTATGTCCGGCAACGACTTGCGGAGTGTATCGTCAATTGCAGCTTCTATCGTTGCGTAGGGAATTCTGCCGGCCTGTGTGAGTTTTTCGGCGTGAGCACATATGGTGCCGAACGTCAGGCCGCGCGTAAGCGCGGCTTCGGCGAGAGACTTTCCATCCAAAAGCAATGCAAGAGTATCGTCATACGTAGAGCCTACCGGTTTCTTTTTTGAGGCTCGTGCATTGGGAATAATCTTTCCATCAGTTCCGGTTTTAACTTCCCACTCGCCTCCTGAAGCACGGATAAAATTCTTCTCAAGCTCGAGGCGTTCGCCTGACTCATCAAGTGCTGTAAAACTTACTTCAGCTGCCTCAGATAGCTCTCGGAATCCCTCATCACGACTTGCTACGAGTGGGTGCACCATGAGTGCAGACTCGCTCCAACCAAGAATATGAAGGCCTGCGAGTGACCGTACTCGTGAAAGCGCAACATAGCCCTGACCGTATTCAAACGCACGAGACAAATCGATGGCAGCAGCGTCCATACTCATGCCTTGGCTTTTATGCACCGTAATAGCCCACGCCAATCGCAGTGGTACCTGGGTGATAGTTGCCCGCGCTTTCCCTCCTTCCTCCACAGCCCACTCAACAGGAGCTACCGTAATGGTACGACCGTCGTTAGTCTCAATCATCGGATAGTTAGTACCTCGTTCAAAACCAATAACGGTGCCGAGCGTACCGTTTGCAAGGCCGAGCGCAGGAATATTTTTAGTTCCCATAACTATCGCACCTTCTTTCAGTACCAATGCCTCAGGTGAAAGACACCCGCGCTTGAGCGCCTCTATCATCGGTGGTGCGCCGGTACCGAGCATGCGATACGATTTGGCTTCTGTAGCAAGTTTGTCGAGCTTGTCCTGGTTAAGCTTATCGACATCAGCATTGTGCGTAAACAAACGAGGAATATCTTCGTCAAAACCTTCCATATCGGCTTCACGATTCATAATGGCTGACACCGTTGAGGGGTCTGCGTCTGCAGCACGGATAGAACCAAGTACTGAAAGAAAACGTTTATCTTCTTGACGATGCTGCTCTGTGAGATAACACACAACCGCATTCAGGTCTTGCCACACAGTTGATTCAAAGGCGAACGCTGCATTTCCCGCATCACGCTTTCCGATAGGAGGAAGTTGAAAGAAGTCCCCAACCAATACTACTTGTATGCCGCCAAAGGGTTCAGCCACACGTTTAACTTCACGACACACAGCATCAACCATCACCAGCACATTCGCTGAAAGCATTGAGATCTCATCAATAATGAGCGTGGTTGTCTTCTGAATACGTCGTACCACATGCTCTTTTGCTGCAATAGCATCGATGTCTGCTTCTGAAAGGAAATCACGAATACCAATACCACTCCAAGAATGAATGGTCATGCCGTGAATGTGCGTGGCTGCGATACCTGTAGAGGCCGTAATAGCAGGCTCTACGCCACGTGCGCGTAGCCAAGCTACGTAGGTGTTTACGGTATGCGTCTTACCACTCCCAGGCTCTCCCGTAAGAAAGACATTCACGCCTGTGGCGAGTATAGAAAGTGCCTGATCCTGAGTCATATCTTCATTGTACCGCGACCGCCAATTTTACGCTTCGAACTCGGTCCTTATAGCAACCTTACTTCTTCAGATTTATTTCAGATTCTGACGTTGGGGTTGGGTTTACAGCGCCATCTGCATTGGTTGTTGTATTTGCGCTACCTTCGGTAGAAGAAGCAGTGTTTTGTGTCGTCGAAGCAGTCGTGGTTCCCACAACCCCTAGCGAGGTGAGCAACGCACTGTTTTTAAAGAGAATGGCTGCTATTTCAGTATTGCGAGCAGTACTTGATGGGCTCGTACTTCCTGAATGGAATGCTGCTTTGCGCATGGTGGCGCGAAGAGCTATGGGTGCAGGAATATTAGTAGTATTTGCAATGGCAATGGTGCCATCAGCACGAGCGTCTGTTTTAGCATCTATTGCTACAGAGCTCGTTGCATTCGCGTCACCAGCCCCAGAATGATCGATTGAATCTTCAAGCGCGAGACGTTCACCCGCTACTGCGCTCTGGCTATCATGAACAACGGCGAGAAGATCTTTCGTTGCAGATACGGAGGCATCATTCGTTGTAGTAGCGACAGCGGCAAGGTGTGTAACTACCTGCGTAAGAATGTCTTCGTGGGCCGTAATGCGAGCTTCGAGGTCTGAACGTACGCTAAGGGCAGCCGTCACATTCCCTTCTTGCTGCAACTGCGTTGCAGCCTCCGAAGAATCTTGTACGTGCTTTGTAAAATTGTCGGTAATGGTGCCCTGGGTCGCAGTATCAAGCTTACCCGCTACCGCAAGGTCAGTTGCTTCCTCAAGTCGTCGCTCAGCAAGTATGGAATGCCACGCGGCTTTGCCTTCGGTACTTGGAATGAGCGCTGTCTGTACCGGTTCCGTAAGATTGAGTTTGATGGGATAAAGGGTGGTACCAGGCAGTGCATCGTTTGCTGCATACGCTGTGCCACCGAGCATACTGATAAGTACAACGAGAGCTGCAGAAATTCTAAAGAAACCTGCAGAAAAATATGAAAAGAAAGGAGATGGGGTTGGTGCAGACGAATTCGCGACGTCAGCATATGCATGGAGATCGACATACGCCGAGAGTTCCTCGTGCATACGCGTGCGCGAAGACTCCGATAGTGTTATCGATTTGAGGCGTCCTATTCGTTCTTCGGTGTGTTGTGTGGTCATAGATGCATGTGGTCCTGAACTTTCTTGATAGCACGATTGAGTCGTACTGAGACAGCGTTTGCCGACTCGCCTCTTGAGGCTGCAATTTCTTGCGGGGTCCATCCTTCGACAAAGCGTAAAAGGATGACTTCACGAGATGGTTCATCGAGGGTATGAACGGCTGCAAGAACTTCTGCAATCTCTGCCGATTGCTCGACGTCTTTTGCAGTGTTTCCCAGCACGTCCATTCCCGCTTCCTGAAGTACGTCGAGAGACGATTCCTTCTTCTTGCGATACCAGTCGATGACGCGGTTTCGAGCAATCATGAAGAGCAGTGCTCGAGGGTTTTCTATGGTGTCGCCCTTACGGAGAGTCTGCCAAAAGCGCGTAAAGGTGTCCTGAACGATGTCTTCTGCGCGTTCCGTGTCAGATACCTTGAAAAAACAAAAGCGATATAGCTCATCAGCATACTGTTCGTATGCCTCGAGAAATTCGGCCTTAAGTGATTCTTGGTCCATATATAAAGACGGCGTGAAGCGGCAGTACTTACTGCCTGCCGGACGGCCTTTAGGTACTTGGGAGTATAGCAGACGACGCGGCCAAAGGCCGCGTCGTCAATAACAAATACTCATATATCTAACTAGTTTTCTTAGGAATGCGCTACCGCAAACGCTCCGACGATGCTTGCAACCATCAGTGCTGGGAGCGCGATCATCAAATCATATTTCATGCTTTTCAACATAGTGAGTGTAGATTAGCTTCTAAAGATCTCGTACCCATGCATACTACCGAGCATTACATGAATAATCAGTGAGAAGGAATTCGCGCTATACTACGTGTATGAAAGAAGAGATGGTGAGCGAATACCCCATGCGCATAAACAAATACCTTGCACGCCAAGGTATTGCTACGCGCAGAGATGCTGATGAACTCATTACCCGTGAACGCGTGCTTATAAATGGACGCATAGCTGGTCTTGGCGACAAGGTACTCGAAACGGATTCCGTTGAAGTTCGCCCAAGCAAACGAAGCACCAAAGAAGGCGTGCAAGGGCTCAAAAAGAATTATTACTTTGCGTACAACAAACCCCGCGGCATAACGACACCGCAACGTGGTAGCGATACTGAGGACGATGAATCAGACATGCAAAATCTTCCCGAAGAAGTTGCATCGCTTGGATTATTTCCGGTTGGCAGGCTTGATAAGGGCTCTCATGGCCTCATGATTCTTACCAACGACGGACGCATTACTGATCGACTCCTAAATCCCGAGAAAGCTCACGAAAAGGAGTACGTCGTAAAGACCAAGCTGCCACTGCGCGATAGTTTCCGCAAACATATGGAAGAAGGCGTCGACATTGAGGGTTATCTAACTAAGCCTGCAAAAGTAGAGCTTCGCGGCGACACCAGCTTTGCTATCACCCTTACCGAAGGCAAAAAACATCAGATTCGTCGCATGGTGGTGGCTATGCACAACGAGGTTCTGGATCTAAAACGCAGCCGCATTCTCAATATCAAACTTGGCACCCTTAAAGCGGGAGAATTGCGTCCTATTGAAGGCAAGGAGTTAGAAACATTCCTACAATCACTCGCACTTGCCGCAGGTTAGAAAATTGCGCCTTCTTCTTTGGTAAGGAGTTCTATAAGAGCATCGAAATAGGGCACGATCTCAGGCGAGAGTGAGATCTTGTTCTCTTTTTCTCCCTTAAGTCGCTCAAGCGTAACGCCGTGCTCTTTCCATGCGCGTCCCTTACCTTCATAGTTTATGAGAATTGGGAGAACCTTATCGAGCGCATACACAAACTTCGCTTCCCTGCTTTCACGTTTTTCATATTCTTGTATGGTCGAATGCATATCAGGGAATTCAGGAAACTCTTCCTCGAGTCGCTTTGCTGCTGCGAGTTCTCGCTCATGCTTACTCTCTACATGTCCCGCATCATTTGAGAATACAAAGGTATCGCCTGCATATACTTCTACTAAGTCATGTATGAGTGCGTATTTGAGAACCACATCAAGATCGAGCGTTAGCTTTTCAGATCTAATCAAGTACCACGCAGTCATTGCCAAGTGATAGCTATGCTCAACGTCATTTTCATGACGATCAGTTCCTGGGATATACAGTGTGCGTTCAATTTTCTGGAAGGCACCTACAAGATTCGAGAACTTGAAGAGCCTGTCGAGATTCATACCGGAAGCGCGGCAGTCTCTTTGCACGCAATGCTGCAATATTCACCCTCTTTGGTCTGGCAGCTACCGCATTCGAGGAAATGCTTATGGCATTTCACATTTGCACAGTTCACGTATTCTTCGGTCTTTTCTTTGCAGAGGTAGCAGGTACCAACTATTTCGCGTTCCCCACCAAAGTTCATGGTGAGGCGCTTGTCAAAGGTATAGAGCGTGCCGACGAAGTCTTCACCGGGGTATTTCTCCATGTAGCCATGAATACCATCTTCAAGTTGTTCAACGTCCTTAAAGCCATTACTAAGCAGAAATGCAGACATCTTCTCGCAACGAATACCGCCGGTACAAACGGTAACTATTTTCTTGTCTTTATATTGCTCGAGCAGCGGTAATGCCTGTGGAAGATCACGAGATGCTTCGAGGCCTGGGTTGATTGAACCCTGGAAGTGACCAGAATCATATTCGTATCCGTTGCGCATATCCACCACCACAAAGTCTTCGCCATTTTCGTATTTGGCCCGGAGCTCGTCAGGACTAATACGGGGTGCTGTGCGTACGCGAGGATCAGCTTTCTCAAGCGGAAATTGTGTGGCAACTATTTCCCTACGCACTTTTACAGAGAGTTTTGGGAAAGATACTCCACTGCCCTCGCTCCTTTTTATAGACACGTCTGAGAATTGCTCGAGTGCAAGAAACTCCTTTGCAAAGGCTTCAGTGTCCTCAGTCTTACCCTCAAGGGTCGCGTTAATGCCCTCGGTAGCAATGATGACACGTCCCGTAAATGCATAGGCTATAGCGCGCTCGCGAACCCATGAAGCAAGTGCCTCTGGGTCTTCGATAGTCACGTATTTATAGAAAAGCAGTACCTGAAAATTCATAGTATAGGCGCATAGTACCGCGATGCGCCTATATTTTGAAGACCCAGACCTTAATCACCAAAATTAAATGGTGCCATGTCCGGCATTTCAGCTGGTGAGCAATTGATCGCTGAATCTCCTTCTCCCAGCGTTACCGTTTCGCCATGTGCCGTAAGCACAACACCTCCTCCCTCATATCTCACACCTGTCTTCGCAGGTATATAGGTAAGGGTAGTTGCCGGAGGGTAACTGCCTCCAACGGGCTTGATAGCCATGGTCTTTAAATCTTTCGCAGGGGTAAGTGTCATACCCACGTGCTCATCACACTGGTATGCATATGAGCCGTAGCCTGTATTTTGATTTTGAGTAATACTTGTTGTTGCCACAGGCGCACTAACCGGAGGGGTTGTCGTGGCTTGCGGATTCGTAACAACCATAGTGCCAGGCGATAGGTGCGCGTACGCTACCGTTAGTAACGCACTGAGGGCCACAACCACTGCCAGAATTATGTATATTCTTTTCATATCTTAAGTCTATCAGACGTTAGATTAGTTAATCTCAATGTCCACGTACGCAATTTGCGGGAATTCGTCAGTAATATTTTTCTCAATAATTTTGATGCGATTGCCCACGAGCCGCGGTATACGGTCCGTTGTTTTGAACATCAGCTTCGTGAACTCAGGAAAACTATCCTTGATGTTATCGAATTCCTCTTTCAGGTCACCATCATCATAGATCTCTTCATACAATGGCGTACCGTTCCATTCCACAGCAGCAAAGATTCTATATTTATTAATATCAACGGCTACCGACTTAAATTCAGTCACGTGTTCTACACACGAGTCCTTCTCGAGCGCTTCCACGATGTCTTCAATCACCCTTTCGCTCAGTGGCTTACCAATGATGTATTGATGATTTTTTATAATCAAAAGAATTGCCAAGAAGCCCAATATAATACCGACCGCAATACCACCTAATGCGTCATACAGAATATTGCCGGTGATGTAAGTGAGCCATTGAGCAACCAGGGCAAAAAGTACACCGCATACTGCGACACTGTCTTCGTAAATAATGGCAAGAAGCACCGGGTCAGCATCAGAGAAAATATCTGTTGAGAATTTCTTATCCCCTTGAAGTTCCCTGAGCGCAATCCAGAGTGTAATTCCTTCTATGACGAGCGCTATCGAAAGCACAATAATGCTTAGCATATTGAACGGATGTGCTTCTGCACCTGCATGCAGCAACGAATCTATCGAGTGATAGATGGTAATTCCCGATCCGATGAAAAGTACGCCGCATGCAGAGATGAGCGACCAAAAGAATCGCTCAATGCCGTATCCATAGCCATGACCGGCGTCAGCCGGCCTCTTTGATCGCTGTATGCCAATGAGAAGTAGAGATTGATTGAGTGTATCGGCAATACTGTGAATGCTTTCAGCAAACATACTCACGGAACCCGTCACCACTGCAATCACCGTTTTAATAACAGCAAGAAAAGTGTTTCCGACTAATGCAGATACTACTGATGATCTGCCCTGCACGTGATTGCTCATATATCGACTGATTGTAGCAGAGTGTGATTACCTATCCGAACTCAAATTTGCTTTTCCATAATTTAATTATATAGTCTCTGAGTTAGAACAACTGCATGGAGAGTGATCATGCGTGATACTACCAAACCTACCGCGACGGTAATGGGACTACCCAACAACCTCAGCGAGAGCAGGCTGCGGGAGATTCATGACGAAACAGTCAGCGCATTCGCGCGAATTCCAGGAACGGGCGTCGCGAATGAGTGCAATCTGTTGACGTTCTTTCCGTCCGACATGCTCCAATACGGGCTGGGTGATGAGATTCATATCGAAGTGACTCTGCCAATGTTTTCATCCGACCAAGTGAAGGCAACGAGAGGCAGAATAACATGTCAGCGGCTGTCTGATGAACTCTCGAACGTATTCTTTCGGCTCTTTCCAGACGCATACAATCAGGTTCACGTTACTCCTCTCAATTCAATGTCCGGCACCACAAGCGCTGGAACCTTGGGCGCAACTTGAACCACTATCGCCGTATCGTAAGACTGCTCGTCAGTCCACAGAGGTACGGCGGTTTTTATTTACCTATTCTACCGATGTCGACTATTTGGATCAAGCTCGGTGTAGTATTCAATTTTAATATCATCAACCCACTCGGTACCCGGAATGATTGAGAGCACTTTACCGAAAATACGAGAATCCTCTTCACGCACTACGATTGGATGATACGTACCATAGCTGTTTTCTGGGTTGAGATACACTACTTCGTCAACACGCGAGTATCGCTTTATAACAGCCATATTGCCAAGAATAGCCACTACGCGATCTCCGTTCTCCACTTCGCCGGTGACTTCTACAATGACGTAGTCACCACTATAAATCCCTGCGTCTTGCATGGAGTCACCTACTGCGCGGACAGCAGCAATATTTGCACTATCCTTTCTACCTCCAATGAGACTCTTATCAACAACAATGTATTCTCCAAAACTTTGCTCAGCGTATACCTCCATTGCGTCACACCCGGCAGATGCTATGACAGGAACCTGGATGAGATCGGAAGGGAGTTGCGATTTCACATCATTAAGGATGGTGATACTGCGATGCTTAAAGCGGTCACGCGTGATGAGACCTTTCTTTTCAAGTGCTTCAATGCGCTGACCGACACTTCTTAGCGATTTAAGGCCAAGAATTTTAGCGAGCTCGGTAACCGTAGGAGAATATTCGTGCTTGTTCGTATACGTTTCTATAACGTTGAGCGTTTCTTTTTGTGCGGAAGTGAGTGTCACAAATCGATTCATAAGAATATGATAGCACTGGCTTACCGCAGGCGGAATACACAACCTCGTTACTTTTCCACACAATATACACAAGTTTGGATTCCGTGAGTACAGATTGCAACGTTGGAACTAAGCTAGATCTAAAACTTTTTTAATGTCACCTTTGAAATAACCTGGACCCTTTATCATTTTGTACTCATCATAATCCTTACTCATATTTGACCGATGGACTTCCTCAAAAACTGCCCCCATTTTATTCTGGAGTCCATGTTCTAGAATTGTGCCGTACACAGCATATAGAATATCAGCGAGCTCTTTTGCAAGATTTTCGATATCACCTTTTTGAGCTCCAGCAATATATTCCTCAACCTCATCTTTCATGAGTCGATAGCGATTATTTGCTCGGTCCTCTGGTATTAGAGATGGGTTATTTAAAATTGGTTGTCTGAACTTCGTATGGAATTCCTCTACAAGTTTTAGTTCTTCAGTCATGAGGAAAGTATACCAAAGTCATTTGCTGCAAGTCTGAGACACAGTTGAAACCTTTTTACTTACTTAAAGCAGTCCTATCTCCTTCAAATAAGCTCGTAACGATGAGCTGTCCGTGTAAAAATGACCCTGTATTCCTAACTTAGATGCCGCATCTACATTAGGCTGGCTATCATCAATAAAAATTGTCTCCTCGGGTTTTGAACCGACTTCTTTTAAAGTATGCATATAAATCTCTGGGTCGGGTTTAACAAGCCGAACATTTGAAGAAATGACTATTGCATTGAACAATCCTTTAAATTCAGGATACGTTGTATATATTTTTCGTTCAAAGAATCCATTGTTGCCATTCGACAACAATGCTATTTTATATCCTTTCGCTTTTAATTCTTCGATTGTCTTTACGACTTCAGTATCTAGTCCAAGAAAGCTGTCTATTTCTTCACGAAGTTCTTGGGTATTTTTTAAGGCCCCTTCGTATTGAGAAAAATATGTAAGCACATCGTCTTCGGAAATAGTCCCAAGGTCCAATTTCTTAAATACATCTGAAAGATTCTCGTCTACAAAGCCTGTTCTTTCATGGTGCTGCTTGTACCAACCGTTCAATACTGGCTGGCAGACTACTCCAAAACAGTCAAATATGAGTGTTGTGATTGGCATGTAAAACAGTATATATGTTGCTGGTATCTAGGTCGACGTTGGAACTTTTCTTACACTTGAGAATCTATAATTAGATATTGCGGAGACCCATTCTCCTCGATGAATAAGCCCGGATACTGCTCAATTTCACTCCTAGTCGGCAGTGGTTCTAATATATTATTAATCGTAAAGCCGATTTCTTCGAAAGTCTTGCGGATGAACTCCATTGAGTGACTATAAAAAGTTGTCTTGAAAGACCCGCCATCTACACTCGGCAGTTCTGCCTCAATCTTTGCACCATCTACATACCGTGACGGATGTATATTTGCCCATATAAATCTTCCTCCTTCGCGTAAGTGTTCTTTGATCTCGCGCAGGGCTATCGGAAACTCCTCTTCATTGAGATAAAGAAATGTCATAAGCGAAATTGCAATATCGAAGTCCTTGGGCATATTGATAGCATCGAGATGCAGCATGTGTCCGACCAGATACGTAATTTTTGATGGAATGCTCCGTGCGACGGTAATCTGCTGAGTAACCACGTCTACCCCGTAGACAGTAGCTCCCTTCTTCTCGAGTATTCTCGCTACCTTGCCGTTTCCACACCCAACATCGAGTACTTTCTTATCTTCAAGACTGTCCAGTAAATCAAGAACACGTTTTGAAACGAGTAGATCGCTACGAATGTTGATTCCATCTAAATTGTTCTGCCAAATGGATCCGTCTTTATACTCGTTAAGCATGTAAGTATTATAGCTGGGAGTCGTGGAGGAAGTTCGCACCTTTCCGTCTGATCGGATGATCGAAGCGGAACAGTTCCGTGATGACATTATTGCTGCAGCCGGCGCGGCGAACGGCGCCGAGCTGATGGAGGACCTACGGGCTCTACGTCTTGCGTGTCAGGCGGTGGAATTGGCTCCGACAAAATCAGCCGGTATATCGCGACGAGGCGGTTAGCGATTTCACGCGCCTCCTCGCGTTCAAGGCGCAGGCCTTCGACGCGTTCGTAAATCTCAATGAATTCGTTGAGGCTCTCTTCGGATACGGCCATGGCGATATTGAATCACAGCTGGGGAAGGACACCAACCAGCGCGGTCCAAGTTGTCGCTAGCGGCTACGGAGCCACAGCATCGTGTGCTGGCGCGCCCACCACCGATAATATTTGGAGAACGTATAGTCAGTCGATCCGGCGTGGTCGCGACGAGCGTAGCTGCGAAATGCCTTGTCGAACGGACCCATCGCGGCTGCGATCAATTCGGAGCGATTCGCGTCCGAAACTAGGCTATTTGCGATAAGGCGATCAACCTCTTGGCAAGCTACTTCAGTCATCCATGTTTTATAGATTTCGTACGTGGCAGGATCATCCAGCGCAGCGTCAAAAAAGGCGAACTCGTCCTGAAAGCCAAAATCTGCCGGTACCATTCAAGAATAATACCCTAGCGGCGGCCACGTGACTCGCCGCTAGGCCGAGTTTTATTCTTTATCGTCGAACTTGGTTCCCATGCGTTCGTTCACCTCTTCGGTCGAGGGATCGTCCGTATCGTCATCAATATAGTCTTTTACGGCATCGTCTTCCGCTGTGTTCTCCGGCGGAGTGATCGAAAAGTCGCTATCTTTGTCGCCGCCCATGACCGCACTCCTGACTCTTGAGCGAGGCACCATTGCCTCAAATCCAAAA